>CAUSAW010000015.1:0-26537 GCA_963529725.1 uncultured Kingella sp.
TTTGGGAGATTTACTCCTTTAATCAGCGGTGTTGCACTTGATATGCGAATGTAAGCGAGCTTAATACTCGCGCACCACGGCGTTTTGTTGCAACTGTTGCAAGAATTGGGCTTGGTTGGCTTGTCGCGCTTGTTGCACCAATTGGCGGCGCACGGCTTCGCGTTGCATTTTGGCGGGGTCGTTTTCTGTGCGGCTGGATACCAATTGGATGATTTGCCAGCTGGTGCCTACGCGCTGCGGGCTGGTGATTTGACCGGGCTGCATTTGATGGATTAGGTTTTCCAAGTTTTCAGGCAGCATATAGTCGGTGATATTGTCGTGCAAACCACCATTAGCGCCTTCGGCTTCTTGCGAATAGCGTTTGGCAACGGCGGCAAAATCGCTGCCTTGCTGGATGGCTTGGGCGATTTGCTGCATCCGATTTTCTACCGCGCTCATGTTGGCTTGGTTGCCCGCTTGCAAGATGATGCGGCGGATGGTGTAAACGGTATAAGGCTCGCCTTGCGGCAGCGCGCTGCCGCTTTTGAGCGCTTCGTTAATCTGTGCATCGCTGATTTTCACGTTGTTGTTCAAATCGCTGAGCAGATAATCAGCCAGCACATCTTTGGCGACTTCTAGGCGGTAGGCTTCGCGCGTGTAGCCGTTGGCTTGGGCTTTTTTGTATAGCCCTTCCACGGTGGTGTGTTCTTGGGCGGCGCGGCGTTTGAGTTCGTCGTCGATGCCGCTGGGCGTGGCTTTGATTTGCTGCTGGCGGGCAGCATCAGCAATTAGGGCGCGCTCCAACAGGCGCTGCTTGGCAGCCTGAACGTATTGCTCTTCGGGGATGTTTTGCCCTGCGTTGCGCGATTTGAGCTCGCGCACGGTGCGCTCAATATCGCGGTAGGTAATCACGCTGGAATTGACTTCCATCGCAATGCGGTTCAGCGGTTTGATTTCGGCTTGGGCAGCCTGAAATGGGATGCCGAATGCGGCGGCTAGGATTAGGGGGACGATTTTGCGGTTCATTTGTTTACCTCGTTGGTTTTGGTGTAGCCGGGGATGCCTAGGCGCAGTTGCTCTTGGGCGTTGGTGCCTGCGTTGCTGATGTCTTTCAGCTGCAAAGTGAAGAAGAAGGCGGTTTTGTATTTGTATTTGTCTTGCACGGGCTGCCATTCGGTTACATAGCGTTGGGCAACAAAGCTCGCGCTCCAACAGCCGCAGGGGTTTTTGTATTCCAGCCCTGCGGTTTGCTCCAAGATGGCGCGGGGGGAGGTGCTGTAATTGAGCCGTCCCACGGCGTATAGGTTGCTGCCGATGGGCCATTGCGCGGCAAGGTCTATGTGGCGCAGTTTGTCGTAAAAGCCTGAATAGATTTCTTCGTTGCGCCCGTATTTGAAGCGTGCGCTCAACACTTTGCCTGCTTCGGGGTTGTAGCGGATGCCTAGGTCGTAGCGTTGGGTGGCTTTGTTATCCGCACTCCAATGCCAGTTGCTGTCGGCAAACCAGCTGGGGGCAACTTGCCCGCTGGCAAAGGCAACGATGTCGCCGTTTTTGCGCTCGTTTTGATTCAGGCTGCCTGAAAGGGTAACTTGGTCTTTGGTGAAATGGTATTTTTCGCCAATGCCTGCGCGGAAATATTCATAGCCCGTGTTGGGGTTGAGAAAGCGCGTTTGCAAGCCTGCGGATACGCTGTTGTTGGCGTTGATGCGGTCGTTGCCCGAATAGATGTTTTCGCGGAACAATTGGTCGTAGCTAAAATCGTTGAGCGATGAGTCAAAATTGGGCAAATCGTTTTGCGATTTGGATGGGGTGTAATTGTAGAACAAGCGCGGCTCAATGGTTTGCACAAAGCTGTTGCCAAACAAATTGGCTTGGCGTTCCAGCGTGATGCCGCTGTCCACGTTTACAATCGGCAAGATGCGCGATGTGTTGCGCGATTTCAGGCTGCCAAATTTTTCCAGCCAATAGCGCGTGGCGTGCACGCCCACTTTGGGGCGCACATAACCCCATGAGTTGTGAAAATCCCATTTGATGCTGGGGTAAACCACAGCGCGGCTGCCGCTTTGCATATCCTTATGATAAAAACGCGTGAGCTGTCCTTTTACGTCCAGCTCAGCGTGTGGGTTGATGTTTTTCGCCCAGCCGGCGGATAAGCGCGGCAAGATGGAATAGATGGTGCCTTTGTAGCCTTCCGAATCGTTGAGGATTTGGTATTTTTGCACCATCAGCTCGGTGCTTAACGGCGCGCCCCATACTTTTCGGTTGTAGTTCAGCCAAGCCTTTTGGCTCAGGTTGGTGCTTTCTGCCAATTCGTTGCGCCCTGCAAAATCGCGGTAGTAATCATCATCGGACACTTGGTTGAAATCCACGCCGCCCGATAGCTTGGATGTGAACACTTGATGGTGTTTCAGGCTAAACGCGGTGCGGTTGTTCCGTTTTCTTTTGCTGTCGTGCGGCATATATTTAACGTTTACGCTGCCTGTGTATTTGGGCTGCAAATAGCGAAACTCGCCACCGATGCGCGCGCCGCGTGAGCCGATATAGCCTGGGGTGAGCGTGGCATCGTAGTTAGGCGCGAGATTGAAGTAATACGGCAAATCAATGGATACGCCATCCGAACCTGTCGACATGGTGGGCACCAAAAAGCCGCTTTTGCGGTTGCCGTTAATCGGAAAATCCACCCACGGCGTGTACAAAATCGGCACGCCCGCAAACACCAGCTTGGCTTTTTTTGCCACGCCGATGCCTGTTTCGCGGTTGGTGGTGAGTTCTTTGGCTTGGATGTACCACGAAGTATCGCCTGTTTCGCAGGTATTGAATTTAACGTCTTGGGCAGAATGGCGGTCGTCGTCGTGCATTTTCAGGCTGCGTGCTACGCCTTGCAGTCGTTTGTTGTCTTTTTCGGCAACAAATTCGGTGTTATCGGCGTTGCCCGAATGCTTGGCAAGGTCGTAGTCCAGCTTATCGCCTTGCACGGTTTGCCCATCGGCGCGGGTGAGCGTGAATTGGTCGCCCGCGTAAACGTGTTCGCTGGTTTGGTCGTAGTCTACCCAATCGGCGTTCAGCGTTTCATCGTTGCGCTCGATGATGACGTCGCCTTGCGCGCGGTGGCGCAAATTGGTTTGCCCTGCGGCTTTGTCTGCCTCAATGCGGGTTACATCTTGCCCCAGCTTGGGCAGACCTGTTTTGCGGGCGGGGGCAACGCCTTTGGCTTGCGGATTGGGCGCGCGGCACACATAACCCAGCTTTTCAGGCTGCCATGTATCCGATACTGCCCATGCGCTGCCTGAAAAGGCAACGCCCAGCATGGCGACTAATGGTTTGCTTACAAATGAACGAGACAAAATCACACCTTGCAACGGTTTTAAAGTTAAAATGATGGGCTATTTTAACCGAAAACCCGATAATTCACAGTATGCAACGAGAAACCCTGCTCAAAGACTGGCTCACCAGCGTTTACCCCAATCAACCCTTTGAACTGAGCTTTGCTGCTGCGGATGCCGATTTTCGCCGTTATTTTCGCGCCACTTTTGCCGATGGCAGCACGGTGATTTGCATGGACGCGCCGCCCGAAAAAATGCGCGAGAGCGTGGCAAATTATTTGAAAGTGCGCGATTTATTCAGCAGCCTGAATGTGCCCACCGTGCTCGCCAAAGATTTGGAGCTGGGTTTTATCGTGTTAAACGATTTGGGCGATGTGCAATACCTTAAAGCCATGCAATTGGAAAACACGCCCGAGGCGCACAAAGCCTTGCTGCTGGAAGCGATTGATGAGCTGATTATTCTGCAAAAATCCAGCCAACCCAACCAGTTGCCCGAATACAGCCGCGAGATTTTGCTGCGCGAAATGAATTTGTTTCCCGAATGGTTTGTGGCAAAAGAATTAAACAGCAGCCTGAATTTTGCGCAACGCCAATTATGGCAGCAAACGATGGACACGCTGCTGCCTGTGATTGAAGCGCAGCCCAAAGTGTATGTGCACCGCGATTTTATCGTGCGCAACTTGATGCTCACGCCCAACCGCCCTGCGGTTTTGGATTTCCAGGATGCCTTATATGGCGCGATAACCTACGACTTGGTTTCGCTGCTGCGCGATGCGTTTATTGAATGGGATGAAGAGTTTACGCTGGATTTGGTCATCCGCTATTGGGAAAAGGCGCGCGCGGCGGGCTTGCCTGTGCCTGCGCAGTTTGACACGTTTTATAAATGGTATGAATTCATGGGCGTGCAGCGGCATTTGAAAGTGGCGGGCATTTTTGCGCGGCTGTGGCACCGCGATGGCAAAGACAAATACCGCCCCGAAATCCCGCGCTTTTTGAATTATTTGCGCCGCACGTCGCGCCGTTATGAAGAGCTTGCCCCGCTGTATGCGCTGCTGTTGCAACTGGTGGGCGATGATGAATTGCAAGTGGGCTACACATTTTAGGAGCAACGCATGACTGTTATTCAAACGCATATTCCTGTGCTGCTGGTGTCGCTGTCGGCAGGCATTATTGAAATTCACAATATGTCTAACAACCGCGCCAGCTTCAAAATGCCCACCACGCTGCGCATCGGCTTGGTGGACGATGTGATGAAGCCTTGCCCGTTTTCGCATCCGCGCGTTGCCATTGATGATGAGCAAGTCGCCGCCGATATTTTCCAAAACGCGCTGGCTAAAAGTGGCATGGCAAAGCACAACCAGCCCTGCATCATCGTTATCCATCCGCAAAGCCATTTCGCCAGCGATATGACGCAAAGCGAATTGCAAATGCTCACGCGCATGGTGCACGAATCGGGCTTTCCCATCCACGGCGAAGTGTATTTTCTGCTCAAACCCACCATCGACGAGAGCGATTGGCAATATTTTGAAGCGATGGCACGCGAGCCTGTGCAGCAAGAAACGCAGCCTGAAAAGCAAGCAGGCGTGATTCGCCGCACTTGGGATTGGCTATCGCAAAACTTGTAAATCATAACGCGCCGCACCCGCGCAAAGGCAGCCTGAAAACCGCTCACCGCATGGCGCAAAACATGACACAACGCCGCGCAAACAATTTTCAGGCTGCCCTTTGCCAAGCGCAAAAATAACCGCTATATTGCGCCCCGCAAATTTAGTACAAGCAATCTAATTCCCCAACACAAGGCAGCCTGAAAGCGAGTTCACGAGCTTCTGCGAAGCTAAAACCCCAAAGGCAGCCTGAAAACAGAAAGATCCCATCATGAGCTGGCTAGACAAAATTCTCCCCCCAAAAATCAAAAAGAACGACGACAAAAAAGCAGGCGTGCCCGAAGGCTTATGGCGCAAATGTTCATCTTGCGGCGCAACCCAATACGCCACCGAGCTAAGCCAAAACCACCAAGTTTGTCCCAAATGCGGGCATCACGAAGCGCTCACCGCGCGCGAACGCTTGGATCTTTTGCTGGATGAACAAAACCGCGAAGAAATCGGCGCAAACATCCGCCCCACCGACATTCTCAAATTCAAAGACAGCAAAAAATACCCCGACCGCCTTACCGCCGCCAAAAAAACCACGGGCGAAGACGATGCCATCGTGGTGATGCGTGGACAAATGCACGGCTTGCCCGTGGTGATTGCCGCGTTTGAATTTCGCTTTATCGGCGGCTCAATGGGGTCGGTGGTCGGCGAGCGGTTTGTGCAAGGCGTGCGCCGCGCCGTTGCCGATAACTGCACCTTTATCTGCGTTGCCGCATCGGGTGGCGCGCGGATGCAAGAAGGGCTGAACTCGCTGATGCAAATGACCAAAACCAGCGCATCGCTGCACCTGCTCAACGAAAAAGGGCTGCCCTTTATCTCCGTGCTCACCGATCCCACCATGGGCGGTGTATCCGCCAGCTTCGCCTTTTTGGGCGACGTTGTGGTTGCCGAGCCCAAAGCCCTGATTGGCTTTGCCGGCCCGCGCGTGATTGAACAAACCGTGCGCGAAAAACTGCCCGAAGGTTTCCAACGCGCCGAATTTTTGCTAGAAAAAGGCGCGATTGACCAAATCATTGACCGCCGCGAAATGAAAAAACGCCTTGCCGATTTGATTACCTTGTTGCGACGCGAACCGCAAGTGAGCGAAGCGGTTTAGGCAGCCTGAAAATGCTCTCACGCGCCGCTACGGCTTGCTTGCAAGCCGTGTTCTTGCGCTTAATTTGGATGGGATGGATGGCGTTTAAAACAAGCTAGATTGGGCAACGGAACGGTTTTCAGGCTGCCTTTGGGAACAAGCCAAGGCAGCCTGAAACGCTATCTCCCGCCGCTAAACCGCCCTGCTCTACTCCTTTTGAACTACACGCCATTTCATCATCGCCACCCCCAAAAAGCAGCCTGAAACTCGCATCAACACAAAATCTTAACCTATCTTAAAAAACCGCTTCAATCTCCGCCATAAAATCGGTTAAAATCCCCACGTTTAAAAGCACTTTTTTAACACTCCAAGCGCAAAAAGCAACATCGCATTACACGTTGCCCAATGCGCCTAAATCTTGGAAATAAAAATGGATAATAAAGAAATAAATCAAGGACGCCGCCGCTTTCTATCGCTTGCCACTGCTGGGGCAGGCGCAGTTGCTGCCGCAGGGGTGGCAACACCACTTGTGGCAAGCTGGTTCCCGTCTGAAAAGGCAAAAGCCGCAGGCGCTGCTGTTGAACTTGACATCAGCAAAATTGAATCAGGGCAAATGATTACCGCCGAATGGCGCGGCAAACCGATTTTCGTGTTAAACCGCACCGAGCAGCAGGTAAAAGATTTGCCATCGTTGGATGGTCAATTAGCCGACCCCAAATCCAATGCCGATCAGCAGCCTGAAAACTGCAAAAACGCCACGCGCTCCATCAAGCCCAATCTTTGGGTGGCCGTGGGCATTTGCACGCATTTGGGCTGCTCACCCACATTCCGCCCCGATGTAGGTGCGGCAGACTTGGGCGGCGGAAGCTGGAAAGGCGGCTTTTTCTGCCCTTGCCACGGTTCCAAATTTGACCTCGCAGGACGCGTGTATGCAAGCGTTCCCGCGCC
Source organism: uncultured Kingella sp. (assembly GCA_963529725.1). GTDB lineage: Bacteria > Pseudomonadota > Gammaproteobacteria > Burkholderiales > Neisseriaceae > Kingella_B. Next base: position 6,978 of record CAUSAW010000015.1, read on the forward strand.
CACCAATTTGGTTATCCCGCCATATAAATACATCAACGACAACGTCGTTTTGATTGGCGAAAGTTAATAGGGGTACATCATGTCAAACCAACAAACAAGCAAAACCAAAGCCTTACTCAACTGGGTGGACGCGCGTTTTCCATTGACCAAACTATGGAACGACCACGTCGGGCAATACTACGCACCCAAAAACTTCAACTTCTGGTATTACTTCGGTTCGCTCGCCCTGCTCGTTTTGGTGATTCAAATCGTTAGCGGCATCTTCTTAACCATGAACTTCAAGCCAGACGGCACCACCAACGCCTACAACCTTCCCGTAGCGTTTACCGCCGTGGAATACATCGTGCGCGACGTATCAGGCGGCTGGATTATTCGCTATATGCACTCCACAGGCGCATCGTTCTTCTTTATCGTGGTGTATTTGCATATGTTCCGTGGCTTGATTTACGGCTCATACAAAAAACCGCGCGAATTGGTGTGGGTATTTGGCTCGCTGATTTTCCTTGCCTTGATGGCAGAAGCCTTTATGGGCTATTTGCTGCCTTGGGGACAAATGTCGTTCTGGGGCGCGCAAGTGATTATTAACTTGTTCAGCGCCATTCCCGTGATTGGTCCAGACTTATCCACATGGATTCGCGGCGACTTTAACGTGTCCGATGCCACGCTCAACCGCTTCTTTGCGCTGCACGTGATTGCCGTGCCTTTGGTGTTGCTTGGCTTGGTGGTGGCGCACTTAATCGCCTTGCACGAAGTGGGCTCTAACAACCCAGACGGCGTGGAAATCAAAAAACTGAAAGATGAAAACGGCATCCCGCTCGACGGCATCCCGTTCCATCCTTACTACACCGTGAAAGACATCTTGGGCGTTGCTGTGTTCTTGATTGTGTTCTGCTCGGTGTTGTTCTTTGCGCCCGAAGGCGGTGGCTACTTCTTGGAAGCGCCCAACTTTGACCCTGCCGACCCATTGAAAACGCCGTCTCATATCGCACCTGTTTGGTATTTCACAGCATTCTATGCGATTTTGCGTGCCATCCCGTCTTTTTGGGGTACGCAAGTTTGGGGCGTAATCGGCATGGGCGCAGCTGTTGTGCTGATTGCTTTGCTGCCGTGGCTTGACCGTGGCGAAGTGAAGTCTATTCGCTATCGCGGTCCCATTTTCAAAACAGCCTTGGTGTTGTTTGTGATTGCCTTCATTGGCTTGATGATTTTAGGCGCAAAGGCGGCAAACGACCAACGCACCTTGGTTGCCCGCATTTTGTCTTGCGTTTACTTTGCTTTCTTTTTGGGTATGCCGTTCTACACCAAACTGGACAAAAACAAACCTGTGCCAGAGCGTGTAACCATGAGCAACACCAAGCAAAAAATCATGTTTTTTGTTTATGTGGCGATTACGGCAATTGGCGCGTATTTATTTGCAACCAACATCTAAAAAGGGCAAAGAAAATGAAATCTACATTCAAAAAAACTTTGGCTGCCCTGCTGTTGGCAGCACCCATGATGGCTGGCGCATCGGGCAGCGGGCATTATCCCCACGTTGAGCTAGACCCTCGCGACCAAGTGAGCTTGCAGCGCGGCGCACAAATTTTTGTGAACAACTGCCTCTCTTGCCACTCTGCTGCCGCCATGCGTTTTAACCGCTTGAAAGACCTCGGCTTAACCGAAGACCAAATTAAAGAAAATCTAATGTTTACCACCGACAAGGTGGGTGATGTGATGCACGCGCACATGAATCCTGCGGACGCGAAAAAATGGTTTGGCACCGTGCCGCCCGATTTGACGCTGATTGCGCGCTCGCGCGGCAACGACTACATCTACGCCTACTTGCGTGGCTTCTACAAAGACCCTACGCGCCCAACAGGCTGGAACAACACGGTGTTGCCCAACGCTGCGATGCCGCACGTTTTGGCGGCGGAGCAAGGCGTTCAAGCGGTGAAACTGGATGCCAAAGGCAAGCCTGTGATGAAAAAAGATGCACACGGCAATTTGGTGCCTGATTTGCATTGGGAAAGCGCGGGCAAGCTGACGCGTTTTAGCAAAGACGGCAAATTTATTGAAACCGACTACAACACATACGCCCGAGACTTAACCAATTTTATGGCGTATATGGCTGAGCCTGCCCAAGTACAGCGCAAACAGATTGGTTATATTGTGTTGATATTCTTGCTGGCGGTGTTGTTGCCGTTGTCGTATTTCTTGAAAAAAGAATACTGGAAAGACGTGCATTAAGCCTTGCGCTTGAATTTAGGCAGCCTGAAAACGGGATTTCTTGTTTTCAGGCTGCCTTTTTGGGCTCTGGGGCGATGGATGTTGTTAAGGAGTGGATTGGGTGTTGCGCCAAATGGGTTACAAAGGCAGCCTGAAACCTTTGCAAAACCTGCAACCGATGGCGTGTCGGCGGCTTGTCGACATATTTCCAATCAGCAAACATCGTGAGCCAACTATTTGGCGGTGAGCCGCCGCCGCTCCATTTTAAATTTCAGGCTGCCTTTGATGATTAGGGAAATGGGCGAGATAAGGCAGCCTGAAAATATCGCCCACCCTGTTTTCAGGCTGCCTTATTGCGCTGCGTGGTCGTTGGCAAAGATTAGGCTGGCGCACACACCGTCGGCTTGGTTTTGCAACACCAGCTTGCCGCCGTGCAGACGCATGATTTCGGAAACGAAGTTGAGCCCTAATCCGCTGCTGCGCCTGCCGTTGGCGCGGGGGAGTGAATAGAAGCGTTGGGGAATTTTGGCGAGTGCGTAGTCGGGGATGGGGTCACCGTGGTTGCTGATGTGGAGCGCGCTGGGCGCGAGATTGAGATGGATGGTGCTGCGCGGGGTGGCGAAATCTAGGGCGTTGGTGATTAGGTTGTTGATGGCTTGGCGCAGCAGCATGGGATCGCCTTGCAATTGGGGATTGGCGCTGCTGTGCAGTTGTAGGGTGAGCTGTTTGGCTTGGGCGGTGGGTTGGTGGTCTTGGATGGCTTGTTGGCAGAGCGCGGCAAGGGAGATGGGTTGGATGGTGGCGAGATGGTCGCTGTTTTCTAGGCGGGCGAGTTCTAATAGCTTGGCAATGAGTTGTTGTTGATTTTGCGTGTTGCGGATGATGCGCGCAACGAGTTGTTGTTGCTCGGGGGCGAGTGGGCTGTCTTGCAGCAGTTCTAGCGCGGCGGCTTGGGCGGTGAGCGGGGTTTTGAGTTCGTGGGTGAGCCCGAGAATGTAGTCTTCTATATGCTGGTGGTGGTTGAGTTCGTGGCGCAGTTGGGCGATGGCGTGTACCAAGCGGTAGAGATAGCTGTCGCCAAATTGGGGCTGGATGGCGCTGCGGTTGGCTGCCATGGCTTCGGCGTATTGGCGGATGCGGTTGATGCTGCGGGCAAGCCAGTAGGCAAGGCTGATGAGTAGGATAAGGGTGGTGGCGATGTGGTATTGGATGCGGGGGCTTTGGTTGAGCCATGCTTGGGCAGTGAGCAGGCTGCTGATGCCCAGCAGGATGAAAAACAGGCGCAGGCTGATGTTTTTAAAATATTTAATCATTGGAAGCTGTATCCGATGCCGTGGTGGGTGTGTATGCAGGCGGGGTCTATTTGGGCGTTGCGCAGTTTTTGGCGCAGGGCGCGGATGTGGGTGTTGATGGTGTGTGGGTCGGATGGGTGGTTGCTGCCAAACATGGCGCTGAGCAATTCTTCGCGGGAATACACGCGCTGGGGATGGGCGATTAGGGTGCGCAGTAGGCGGTATTCGCCCAGCGTGAGCGGCAGGGCTTGCCCTTGATGGCGGATGCAATGGGCTTGAGTGTCGTCTTGCCATTGGGGAACGGCTGGGGCTGGCGAATGGGCATTTTGGCTACGTTGCAACTCGTTGCGCTCGTTTTCAGGCTGCCTTTGGGCGGGCGAAATGCGGCGCAGCAGGGCTTTGATGCGGGCGTTGAGTTCGCGCGGGCTGAATGGTTTGCCGATGTAATCGTCTGCGCCCAGTTCCAGCCCGAGAATGCGGTCGGTTTCTTCGTCTTGGGCGGTGAGCATGATAACGGGCAGGCTGGGATGCTGGCGGCGCAGGATTTTCAGGTAGTCAAAGCCGTTGATGTCGGGCAGTCCAACGTCTAGCAGCAATAGGTCGTAGGCTTCGCGGGCAAGGTGTTGGCTGGCGGCTTGGGCGGTGGGGACGATTTGGCTGCTGTGGCAATCGCGTGCAAGAGCGATGGCGATGATTTCGGCGATTTCGGCTTCGTCTTCTAAGATAAGGATATGGGGCATGATGGTTGGTTTGAATGAATGGGAAAGGGGTTTTCAGGCTGCCTGAAAAGGGGATATCTGCGGCATTGCATGAACCTGAATAGCGCAGGAATTTTAGCGCACAACGCAATCTTCATAAATTCTTGATAACTTGTTCACAAGATTTTGATGTTTGCTTTGCATAATGGCTCGGTGTTCAATTTTAGCCGCTGGCAAACGCGCGGCGGCGTTATCGGAGTTTAATCATGGCAAATAAACTATGGAGCATTTTGGGCTTGTGCGTGGTGTTTTCTATTGTGTTGATGTTTATTCACAGCTTGGCGGAGCAGCGCGATTATTATCATTCCAGCGCGCTGTTGAGCTCGGTGGATTATCAGATGATTATCCGCAGCATGAAATACGGCATGGTGTTGGTGATTATGGTGTTTAGCGCGTTCTTTTTAAGCGAGATTTTGCAGGAATGGCGCATCCATCCGATGCAATATTTGCTGGTGGGCTCGGCGCTGTCGGTGTTTTATTTGCTGCTGTTGTCGTTTGCCGAGCATATTGGTTTTGTGGCGGCTTATGTGTTGGGCGCGGTGGCGTGTATTGGGCTGCTGTGGTGGTATTTGCAGTTTGTGCTGGCAACTCAACACGGGGTGAATATGATGGTGGGCTTACTATGTTTGGCGTATGCCACGATGTTTGTGTTGCTGCGGATGCAGCAGTATAACTTGCTGGTGGGTTCTTGCTTGCTGTTTGCTACGCTGTTTGCGGTGATGTATTGCACGCGCCATGTGGATTGGTATGCGCTGGGGGAGAAGAAGGAGCGCGAAGTAAACGCCACGAAGCGGTTTCGGGCGGGGCGCGAAATAAATGATTGAGTGAAAGGCAGCCTGAAAACGAGTGTAGTGGGTTTTCAGGCTGCCTTTGGTTTGTTTTAGGCTAACGGCATCACAGCCGAATGCTGGCTTTGCGGGCGTTGATGCAGTTGGCAATTTTGCCTTCGGTTGCCATGTCTTGCCCCGAGTAATATTGGGTGCAATCTTGGCGGATTTTTTCTAGCCGTGCGCGGTGCGATGCGCTATCGGATGTGGACGAGCAGGCGGCAAGCAGCAGGCTGCTGGCGACAATCAACAAAATACTTTTCATGTTTATTCCTCGTTTTGAGCGGGCGGGTTGGTTAAATCTTGTTTGGTTTGCGCGATGATGTGGGCAAGGTTGGCATCGTTTTGGGCGAGCGCGGCGAGTTCTTTGCCGTAGCCATCCGCCATCAAGCAGCGGATGTTGGCTTCATACACGATTTCGCGGGCGGATAAATCTATTTTGGGGTTTTGCGCGGTTTGGTCGCGGCAGGCGGAATAGGCGTTATCCAACGCGGTTAAACGCGCTTGCTGCTTTTCCCAGCCTAGCTGGGCTTTTAATTCTGCCGTGTTGCGTTGCAAACAAGCCTCTTCGCCTTCCAGCGGGCGACATTGCAATTGAATATTGCTGGCGGGCGGCAAATTGGCTTGCGCCAAATCGGTGGCGGCGGTGGCGATGCTGTTGGGATTGTTTTGAATCATGCTGCCCACCATGCTCATGCCGTTTTGCAGGCTTTGCTCGTATTGCGCGGCAAGAAATTTGGTTAGCACCTGCTGGCCGGGGCGGATAACCAGTTGATCTACGGCAACTTGGTAAACGGTTGTGCCGGCAATGGCGGTGCAGATGCCGCCGATGGTGGCGATGATGCCTTTTTTTCTGCTGCTTTCGCTCATGGGTTTTCCTTTGGGGGGGTGGGGCTTGGTATAGGTTTCAGGCTGCCTGAAATGGGGAATGCTAGCAACCTGTATTCCAGTTCAGTCTAGATATGACCGCACGACTTGAATTTTACTACATTGTTTGTGATAGAAATCAGGCGTTTGCTTTTATTAAGGCACTGTGATAAAGTTGATAACGAAACCTATTCTCCAAATAAAATTCAAGAAAGATGCTATTATGAAATTCCATAAACTAAGCTGTGCACTTGTCTTAATGAGCATGCCCTTGATGGCGATAGCTAAAAACAAAACCAATTATCCACTAGAACAAGTTATATCCATATTTTCAAATAAGGAATATGGAAATAGTTTCAACTTATCCAAAAACAAATATCTCTCCGTAAAAGGAATTAAATGGGAATCTAGCAGCAATAAGAATATGCTTCCTCGATTTGATTTGTCAGGAACGCTGAACTTAATTAGATTGGGAGAAACAGAAATTAATATTTGGGGTAACAATGACACCATAGCTCACATAGGAGTATATAGCAATCGCCCCAGTAAAGACCTGTTTGAAATCCTAGGAAAAAATCTCAAAACGTACAAAATTTCCAAATTAAATTGTGAAAAAAGCTCCGGTTATTCCTATTTTTATCTCGCAGAGAAAGAAAACAATATTCCTATATATATTGAAGCAGAAGTAAATTTAACTGAAGAGCCTTATATGTCGCCTCTCTATACCATATTTGAGTTTTACCAACATAAACAACCAGAATGGGGGTGCTAAGTATTCCGATATTCATTTAACTTATTTCTTACTTTTAATTTTAAACAATTTTGGAGGCTATCATGGCAGGCAGAAAATACACTTACGAAGAAGCAAAAGCTGAATTAGACAAATGGAAACTAGGTCAAACGTCCGAAAAATATGAATCTGGAAATAGAGGACCTGGAACTATTTCCTCAGGAGACGGAGATAATGGTGGAAAATCGTATGGAAGGTATCAAATAGAAACAAAAAAAGGAACCATGAATGAATATCTTCAATATTCCAATAACTATAATGGTCATTTTAATGGTCTAAAACCCGCAACGCCTGCTTTTGACGCAAAATGGAAAGAACTTGCAGCAACAGATACGGAAGCCTTTTCTAAATCACAACATAATTTTATTATTGAACATCATTATATGCCAGAACTTCAAAAACTCGAAGACCGTGGATATGACTTTTCTACGCGAGGCAAAGCTATTCAGGATATGGTTTGGAGCACTTCCGTACAATATCGGAAATTGCTGCCTAGAGTTATTCAACGTGCAGAAAGGGAAAGTGGCTTAAATTTCCAAACCGCAACAGATGCAGAAATCATAACAGCTGTTCAAAATAGCAAGTTAAAGCATGTTGAACAGGATTTCCGTAGCAATAAGCCAGAGGTGCGGCAAAGCGTAAGAAACAGAATACCCCGAGAAAAAAATAGCTTATTGCATTTGAACGAATTAGAAGAAATCGTTAATTCGCAACAACAGCAGCAAGAGAAAAGCGAGAATATCGCTCCTGCGCTCTCCCCACGTGCTGAAAAATTATCACAACAATGTGAGAATAAACTTATAGAATATTGCAACAAGCATGATATTACGGCGACAGAACCTAGCGACTTTAAAAATATCTCCATGGCACTTACTAATCATGCCATTAAAGCAGGGATGTCTAAAGTAGAAAGCTTAACCATTGATGACAACTGGAAAGTTTCCATTTTCAGTCATGAACCTGATTTGCGTTATGCCTCTGTGATGGCATCCGATGCCGTTAAAATTCCTGCGGAGCAAAGTATGCTTAATATTCAAAATTCTGAGCAGGAATTGGCTCAACAAAGAAATAACCAAATAGCTCAAAATCAACCAAAATTAAGCATGTAATTCAAATTTGTTCTTTTTTTAATCAACAATAGGCAGCCTGAAAACGCTCTTTCCCATTTTCAGGCTGCCTTTCATCACATCTTGGGAAACATCCCCTTCATCCCACCTGCCAATTTCATCAGCTTGCCCAAGCCCTTGCCGCTAAACATTTTCATCATCTGCTGCGATTGCTCAAACTGCTTCAACATTTTGTTCACTTCTTGCACCGTTGTGCCCGCCCCTGCGGCGATGCGTTTTTTGCGGCTGGCTTTGATGATTTCGGGATGCGCGCGCTCTTTGGGCGTCATGGAATTGATGATGGCTTCAACGTGTCCCATCGCTTTTTCCGCCGTGCCTTCGGGGATTTGCTTGGCGGCCTGCCCCAGCTCGCCCGGCATTTTGGACAGCAGGCTTTCCAAGCCGCCCATATTGCGCATTTGCTGGATTTGCGCTTTGAAGTCGTTTAAATCAAAGCCCTTGCCGCGATGCAGTTTTTTCGCCATTTCGGCGGCGACTTCTTCGTCAATGCCTTTTTGCACGTCTTCAATCAGCGTAACCACGTCGCCCATGCCCAAAATGCGCCCTGCCACGCGGTCGGGGTAAAACGGCTCTAAACCATTGATTTTCTCGCCAATCCCCAAAAACTTAATCGGCTTGCCCGTTACTTGGCGCACGGATAACGCCGCACCGCCGCGCGAATCGCCATCCATTTTGGTCAAAATCACGCCCGTGAGCGGCAAGGCTTCGTTAAACGCCTGCGCGGTGTTCACCGCATCCTGCCCCAGCATCGCGTCCACCACAAACAGCGTTTCCACAGGGTTCACCGCCGCGTGAATCGCTTTGATTTCGTTCATCATTTCTTCGTCAATCGCCAAACGCCCTGCGGTATCCACCATCAGCACGTCATAAAAATGCTTTTTGGCGTAATCCTGCGCAGCAAGGGCGATGTCCACCGGCTTTTGCGACACATCGGATGGGAAAAAATCCACGCCCACTTGCTCGGCCAACAATTTCAGCTGCTCAATCGCGGCGGGGCGATACACGTCTGCCGACACCAGCAAGATTTTCTTTTTCTTATCCTGCTCTTTGAGCAAGCGCGACAGCTTGCCCACGGTGGTGGTTTTGCCCGCGCCTTGCAACCCCGCCATCAACACGGTGGCAGGCGGCGTGGCAGCCAAGTTTAACGCGCTGTTTTCCTTGCCCATCAGCTCGGTTAAGGCTTCGTTTACCATGCCAAAGAAGGCTTGGTCGGGCGTTAAATCTTTGGCAAACTCGTGTCCCAAGGCGCGCTCTTTCACTTGGTTCACAAAGTCTTTCACAATCGGCAACGCCACATCGGCTTCTAACAGCGCAAGACGCACTTCGCGCAGGGCTTCTTTGATGTTGTCTTCGGTGAGCGTGGCTTTGCCGCGGATGTTTTTGAATACTTTGGAGAATCGGTTGGTTAGATTGTCTAGCATGATGATTCCTTGACCTAAGGCAGCCTGAAAAAGCCTTGCTGGCGGTTTTCAGGCTGCCTGAGCATAAATAAAGTTGCGTTATCGCTCGCCCATGCAAATGGCGCAATGCGATTTTCAGGCTGCCACAGCTTAACAAACGCAGCCTGAAACGCGGTTAGCAAAAAGAGACGCATTTTAGCATAGCCGCGCCTTGCTAACACGCGCCGCGCAGTTGCCCACAATCTTATCCACACGCTGCCTTGCCGCGTGCAAGGCTTGATGCAGCCTGAAAAACCAATCTTCATCCACAAAACACCCACGCGCTGTCCACACACTTATCCACAATTTTTCAGGCTGCCTATAAATCGCGTATAATCACACAGTTATTTAAAAAGAGTAAAAACACGCAATGATACGTTTTGAATCCGTTTCCAAAACCTACCCCGGTGGCTACCAAGCCTTAAAGAATGTGAGCTTTACCATCGCCAAGGGCGAGATGATTTTTGTGGCAGGGCATTCAGGCGCAGGCAAATCCACCGTGCTGCGCCTGATTGCGGGCATCACCAAGCCCACCACGGGCAAAGTATTGGTGAACAAACACGATTTGGGCGAATTGAGCGACAACCAGCTTTGCTATATGCGCCAACACATCGGCATCGTGTTTCAAGACCACAAAATCTTGTTTGACCGCAATGTGTTGCAAAACGTGATGCTGCCCTTGCGCATTATTGGCTACGACAACGCATCCGCCGAAAAGCGCGCACGCGTGGCGATTGAAAAAGTGGGCTTGGCAGGGCGCGAGTTATCCGACCCCAACGGCTTATCAGGCGGCGAGCAGCAACGCCTGTGCATCGCCCGCGCCGTGGTGCATCAGCCCAGCTTGTTGATTGCCGACGAGCCATCCGCCAACCTAGACCGCGCCTACGCGCTAGACATCATGGAATTGTTTAAATCGTTTCACCAAGTGGGCACAACCGTGATTGTGTCGGCGCACGATGAAACCCTGATGCAAGACTACGGGCATCGCATTTTGCGTTTACAAGGCGGGAGGTTTGCAAGATGAGCAGCAATTATTTTTCATTACACGCCGAAAGCGCCAAACGCGCCGCAGGCTATTTTTTCAAACAACCGATTACCGCTCTGCTGATTTTGGCAATGCTTTCCATCGCCATGACGCTGCCGCTCACGCTATATTTGGGCGTGCAAAGCAGCAAAGATGTGTTAGACAAGCTCAACGATGTGCCCAATATCACGCTGTATATGGATGCTTCCGCCAGCCCTGCCAACAACGAAGCCGTGCAAAAATTGTTGTCGGAAGACCGCCGCGTGCAAAGCGTGAAATTTGTGGACAAGGAACAAGGTTTGGCGGAAATGCAGCAGGCGATGGGCGGGCAAGAAATCGGCGCGATGCTGGATGAAAACCCGCTGCCCGATGCGTTTATCGTTACCCCGAAAGAAAACAATCCGCAGGCAATTGCCGTCTTGCAAGAAGATTTATCGCATTATCCGATGGTAGAAACCGCGCAAATGGACAAGGAATGGATGCAAACCTTGTATCAATTCAACCAATTGCTGAACCAAGTATTTTGGTTTTTAGCGATTACGCTGGGGCTGGCGTTTGTGTTGGTTGCCAACAACACCATTCGTTTGCAAATTTTGACGCATAAAGAAGAAATTGAAATCACCAAGCTGCTGGGCGCGCCGTCATCGTTTGTGCGCCGTCCGTTTTTGTATCAAGCGGCTTGGGAAAGTTTGCTGGCATCGGGCATGAGCTTGGGGCTGTGCACGCTGGTGATGCAAGCCACGCAGCCCTTGGTAAACCAGATTTTCCAGCCCTACGGCATCAATTTGCATTGGCGCACGTTTACGCCATCGGAAATGACGGTGGTGCTGCTAGTGGTGTGCTTGCTCGGCATGATGGGCGCATGGCTGGCGGTTACGCAGCATTTGTTTCACTTTCGGGCGAAACGGGATTAACGCGATTAGGCAGCCTGAAAACCGTTTTGATTGTTTTCAGGCTGCCTTTTCGGCGCAACAATAAAAAAGCATTCCTTGTTAATGGGAATGCTTTTTTTGCGTGGATGATTTGGCAGCGGGGCGAATCGCGTTTTCAGGCTGCCTATGCCTAAAACAAACTCTCGCCAAACAAATCCTGGCTGTTCGGCAACTCGCCGCGTTCGTGCGCCAGCAGCCATTGTTTGCGCTGCAAGCCGCCTGCGTAGCCCGTTAGGCTACCGTCCGAGCCGATGACGCGGTGGCAGGGGATGATGATGGACACACGGTTTGCGCCGTTGGCGTTGGCAACGGCACGCACGGCGGTGGGTTTGCCGATGCGGTTGGCTTGTTCTTGGTAGCTCACGGTTTTGCCGTAGGGGATGCTTTGCAGGGCTTGCCACACGGCAGCCTGAAACGGGGTGGACGGCGTGTGCAGGGCAACGCTGAATTGCTTGCGGCAGCCTGAAAAATATTCGCCCAGCTCGGCTTCGGTTTGTTGCAAATGGATGTTGTCGCCGACCACCATTTCTCGTTGCAGCAGGCGTTGCAGGTCTTGCTGCTCGCGCTCTATGCGTTTGCTGCCAACGAATTCCAGCAAGCACAAGCCCTGTTCGGTGGCGCAGGCGATGATTTTGCCCAAGGGGCTGGGGAAGGTGCGGGTTTGGATGGGGAGCATGGTGGGGCTTTCGGGATTTGGGGTGGGGAATGGGGCGTACGGTGGATATTGAGCGCGGGCAAGGCGTGGGTATGGCGGCGCAACGCCATGAAACGGCTTAATCTGCGGCAGGGTTTCAGGCTGCCTGAGCGGTTATAGGGCAGCCTGAAACGCTATGAAGCCGCCGCCGCGCCATTGGGTTTATTTTGCCGCAGGCTTTTCGGGGCGCACCCAGCCTTCAACCGTTTGCTGCCGTGCGCGTGAAATCACCAGTTTGCCTGCTTCGCAGTTTTTGGTAATCACGCTGCCCGCGCCTGTGGTGGCTTTGTCGCCAATGGTTACGGGCGCAACCAGCACGCTGTTTGAGCCAATGCGCACTTGGTTGCCGATGGTGGTTTTGTGTTTGTTCACGCCGTCGTAGTTGGCGGTAATTGTGCCTGCGCCAATGTTGGTTTGCTCGCCGATGGTGGTATCGCCGATGTAGCTCAAATGGTTGGCTTTGCTGCCGCGCCCGATTTGGCTGTTTTTCACTTCCACAAAGTTGCCGATGTGCACATCATCCGCCAGCACAGCATTCGGGCGCAGGCGGGCAAATGGCCCGATGTGCGCGTTTGCGCCGATGGTGCAGTCTTCCAAATGGCTAAACGGCGCGATGTGTGTGCCTGCGGCGATTTTGGCGTTGTGTAGCACACAGTTTGCGCCGATGGTTACGTTGTCGCCCAGCTCGCAATCGCCTGTAAACACGCAGTTCACGTCTATTTGCACGTCCTGCCCGTGTTTCAGGCTGCCGCGTAGGTCAAAGCGGCTGGGGTCTAGCAGGGTTACGCCGCTTTGCAAAAGCTGCTGGGCTTGATTGCGCTGGAAGATGCGTTCCAATTCGGCAAGCTGGATTTTGTTGTTCACGCCTGCGGCAAGATGGTGGGCAGATACGGGATGCGGTGTTACGGCAACGCCGTCGCGCACGGCAAGGGCAACGACATCGGTTAGATAATATTCGCCCTGCGCGTTGTTGCTTTGCAGCGCGTTCAGCCAGCCGCCCAAATATTGGTTGGGCAGCACGAAAATGCCGGTGTTCACTTCGCGGATGGCTTTTTGCGCGGCATCGGCGTCTTTTTCTTCCACAATCTGCACCACTTGGTTATCCGCATTACGGATGATGCGCCCGTAGCCCGTGGGGTTGTCCATGATGTCGGTTAGGATGCCCACGCCGTCGCCCGCTGCGGCGAGCAAGGCTTGCAGATTGTCGCGGTCAATCAGCGGCACATCGCCATACAGCACCAGCGTGCGCCCGTCTTGCGGCAGATGTGGCAGTGCGGTTTTGACGGCGTGTCCCGTGCCCAGCTGCTCGGTTTGCTCCACCCAGCCCACTTGGGCATCGGCAAGCTGTTGTTTCACCTGCTCTTTGCCATGTCCAACCACCACATGAATGGCTTGGGGCGCGAGTGTTTGCGCGGTTTGGATAACATGGGCGAGCATGGCTTTGCCGCCGATGGGGTGTAACACTTTGGGCAGCTGGGAATACATGCGCGTGCCTTTGCCTGCGGCAAGGATGATGATGTTTAGGGTCATGGTGTTTCCTTTGGATGAAATGGGTTTTAGCTTCGCAGAAGCCCGTAAACTCGCTTTCAGGCTGCCTTTTGTTGCGGCGCGGCAGGCGCGTGAGGCAGCCTGAAAGTCAAAGGTTGTGGCGGAATGTTAATCAGTTGGCGCGCGCGGTCGGCAAGCCGAACAGCGGCAGGATGTGCTCCCATTGCATGATGCGGGCGTAGTCGGCGGCGGTGTTGCCTGCTTCGTCTTTGAGCGTGGCATCCGCGCCGCGTTCCAGCAGCAGCTTCACGGCAAGCCCGTTGCCTGCGATGCTTTCGCGTTGCAGCATGGTTTGCCCGTCTTCGCCGATGGCGTCGATTTCGCTGGGGTCTTCTTGGGCGAGATGCTCGGCGAGCATTTGGATGCCGTTGCGACACATGGGGTGTTCAATCAGGTTTTCAGGCTGCGTTTCCTGCCCTTGCACCAGCCAGATTTGCTCGGAGTCGCCAAAATTGATGCCCCATGCTTCATCGTGTTCTTGGCGTTCGGCTTCGCTCATTTGGGCGCGCAGGGCTTGGATGGTGAAGCCGCCATGCGCCACGCCGTCGCACACAAATAGCCAGTCGCTCAGTTGGCTCAACGGCACGGCGATGTTGTCGCCCGAATGCAGCTGGGTAAGGTGTTCGGGGTCGTTGAACAGCGTGCCGTATAGCGTGGTGCCGTCAAAAAACAAATTGCCCACCCACATATGCTCGCTCACTTCTTCGCCGTTGATGTTTTCGGTGAACGCGATTTTGGCGGCGCATATTTCCAGCGCGGGGACGATGCGGCGGTTGTCCCACACCACTTCGCGCCAGAAGTATTTGAAATTGTGGCGCGCGCTTTGGATGGCGCGGTGCATGGCGGGGTCGCTGTTTTCGGCGTAGAAAATGGGGGAATCGGTCATGATGGGCTTTCTGTGGATGGTTTGGGGATGCGATGGGGCGTTTAAACGGCGTTTCAGGCTGCCTTTGCGTTGCGTTAGGCAGCCTGAAAACAGGATGGGGATTATTCGCCCGTGCTCGGCAAAATGGCGTGTGGCTCGGGGCGGGCGCTGTGGTAATGCGTGTTTTGCGAAGCGGCGCCGTTAGTGTAGTAAATGCCTGTGCCCGTTGGGTATTTTTGGCGAACGCGGGTTCTGCCGTCGTCGCCCGAATAGGTTTCCCATGTGCAGGCGGATAGGGCAGCGGTGGCGATAAGGGTGATAAGGGTTGCGGTTTTCATGGCGTTATCCTTGGTTAAAAAATGAAAATTATAGCAGATATGGTTCAGGCAGCCTGAAATGGGGTTTTCAGGCTGCCTTTATGTTTGGCATGGGGTGGTTTGCGCGTGCAGTTGGGAGAAGTCTTGGTTTTGCACGGCTGCTTCCAGATGCAGGAAGACCTGTATCAGGGTTTGGTTCAGCATGCGACGCATGGTATCGAAATCTGTGGGCTCGGTTTCATGGGAAAACAGGGGGTCGGTTTTCCGTTTGGGGCGGCTGATAACCAGTTCCAGCGTGTATTGTACATTTTCATACTGCCCGTTTTCTGTCTTTTTGCAGCACGGGGATACGAAAACATCGGCGCGGGCGGAGGGCGTGAGGGCAGTGAGACTGGCGTGAAAGGCGGGGCTGTCTAAAAAGATTTCGTCTATCAGCCATTTTTCTTCTGCGCTCAGGCGGTTCAGCCACTCGGTGTCGAACGAGAACAGCGCGTTTTTGCCGACCAGCCAGCCGCCGGGGATGGTGAGCGCGGCGAGTTGACCGGATGTGAGCAGGATTTCGTATAGGGTCATGGCGGTGTGGCGTGTGGGTTAGGCGGCGTTTTTAGGCAGCCTTTCGGGTTTTCAAACGACCAGAAACAAGTTCAGCAGCAGTCCCAAGTAAACAGCACATTGCTGAAATCGCGCCGCCGCAAGTCTTCGGGCGTGATAAAGAAATTGCCCACGCCTGCATCGCCCCACAGCACTTTATCGGCATCGCCATCACCCGAATCGCTGTCTAATTGCAACAGCAAAATGGTGTGCTGCTGCAAATGGGGCAGATAAGCGCGCGGGTCGTCTTGCGTGAAAAAGGGATAACCGCCGATGCGATGCCCTTCGCCGCTGTATTGGTCAAACAATACGTCCCAAATTTGTGTATCGCGCTTCTCCCAATCGTTGGTTAGCTCATTACGAAAATCGCTACAAGTAATCGGCTGCTGCACCACATCTTGAAAAACAATGCGATATTCGCCGTTCATCGGCAGCGCGTCTTCTTCCAATGAAGCAGCCTGAAACGGCGCAAAATCGCTGCAAAGCTGCGCCAATTCTTGCGTAACCTCGGGGTGGTACACCACGCGATAGTTTTCCCTGCTTTGATATTCAAAATCCATGCCGTATGAGTAATCCGTGCCGTCTATAAAAATTTGCAACAGCCCGCTGCTGGGGAAATTGGGCAGCGGCGGCATTTCGGCAAAGTTCACTTGTGCCAACAGCATCAGCGGCTCGCCGTTGGTATTGCGCGGATAATCGGCATTGATCGGCAGATAGGGGTTGCCGCCCACTTTGCTTTGCCAAATATGCGGGCGGGTCGTTTGCATCGCCCAGCGTAAACGGTACGGCGGGCTGCAAGGTGTGGTTGAGGTAATCTTGGCAGGAAGCGGGCAGGGTGTTCATAGCGGCACTCCGTTGTAAAAAAGGAATACGTATTTTAACATTAAGCCACTTTTCAGGCTGCCTCTGCCGCGCTGTTACCCTATTTCCATCCTAAAGGACACTCCATGACCGAAATCGAACGCCAAGCATGGCTACAACTCGCTTTCACGCCCTACATCGGCGCAGGAAGTTTCGCCACCCTATTGCAAATGTATGGCAGCGCCAGCGCCGCCTTGCAAGCGCCCAGCGAAGTCATCGCGCAGCTAGGTAAGCAAGCCAAACAAGCCGCGCAAGAATGGCACAACACCGACCTTGCACGCGCCGCCGCCGAAGCCGCGCTGCAATGGGAACAACAGCCCGACTGCCGCCTGATGCTCTCCTGCGACAGCGATTACCCCGCTATGCTCGCCGAAGGCATCATCGCCCCGCCCGTCTTATTCTTGCGCGGCAACCCCGAATGGCTGCACAAGCCCACCATCGCCATCGTGGGCAGCCGCCACGCCACCCCGCAAGCTATGCGCATCGCCCACGATTTCGGGCAAGCCCTGAGCGAATACGGCATCACCGTTATATCAGGCATGGCAGCAGGCATTGACACCGCCGCGCATCAAGGCGCGCTCAAAGGCGAAGCCAGCACCATCGCCGTGTGGGGCACAGGCATAGACCGCATCTATCCCGCCAGCAACCGCGCTCTTGCTCACCAAATTGCCGAACAAGGCTTAATCATCTCCGAGTTTCCGCTTGATACCCGCCCGCTATCAGGCAACTTCCCCCGCCGCAACCGCATCATCGCCGCGCAAAGCCAAGCCGTGCTGGTGGTGGAAGCAGCGCTAGAAAGCGGTTCACTCATCACCGCCCGTCTCGCCGCCGAAATGGGGCGCGACGTGATGGCAATCCCTGGTTCAATTGACAACCCGCACGCCAAAGGCTGCCACAAGCTCATCAAAGAAGGCGCCAAACTCGTGGAAAACCTTATGGACATCGTAGATGAACTCGCCTACCCCAGCCGCATCGCCCCCAGCAGCCTGAAACCGAAAACCCATGCCGTTCAACCGCAAATCAAATTATCCCAAGCCTTATCCACAGAGTTGCCCACAGCATCCCCTGCTGCCATTTCCGAGCCCGAGCCTGCCAACAACGACCATCCCCTGCTCATCAAAATGGGCTACGACCCCATCCACCCCGACAGCCTAGCCGAACAAACAGTCATCCCCGCTGCCGACATCTATGCCCAGCTCACCGAATGGGAACTGGACGGCATCGTCGCCAGCATGGCAGGCGGGCGTTATCAGCGGATTAAGTAAGCGCATAGGCAGCCTGAAAACCCATTTTTGTTGGTTTTCAGGCTGAAACCTTTGCAAAACCTACAACCAATGGAACATCGGCGACTCGCCGACATTTTGATAAATCAGTAACACTCTGTTTAATCAGATATTTTGCAGTGAACTGCCGCCTTTTCGTTTTGGATTTCAGGCTGTTGTTGAGGTTTTGCAAAGGTTTCAGGCTGCCATTATCGCCACACTAAAATTGCAGCCTGAAAAACAAAAAAGCACCCATCCCAAGATGAGTGCTTTTAACATCAGAAGCCAGAATTACACTTTTGCAGCCGCAGCCACTTCCGCCGCGTAATCCACTTCTTTTTTCTCAATACCATCGCCCACTTTATAGCGAACGAAAGAAACCACTTCCGAGCCATTCTCTTTCAAGAATTGCGCCACAGTTTGATCAGGATTCATCACAAACGCTTGACCGTTCAAAGTAACTTCAGCCAAGTATTTTTTGATGCGACCTTCAACCATTTTCGCCGCAATTTCAGCAGGTTTGCCAGAAGCAATCGCTTGCTCAGTATAAATATGGCGCTCTTTTTCAACCAAAGCAGCGTCCACTTGGTCTTCGCTCACGCATTGTGGTTTCGCCGCAACAATGTGCATGCCCACTTTGCGCGCTACATCTTCCGCGCCTTTGTATTCAACCAAAACGCCTTCGGTTGCCAAAGCACCGTGGATGTAAGCCACCAAATTATGAGCAGACTCAATCACTTGGAAACGACGCACAGAGATGTTCTCGCCCAATTTAGCGATTACCGCTTTGCGCTCGTCTTCCACCAACGCAATCAAATCTTCAACCGTAGCAGGTTTTTTCGCCGCAGCCGTTTTTGCCACCGAGTTAGCAAATGCCACAAAGCCAGCATCTTTGGCAACGAAATCCGTTTCGCAGTTCACTTCAACCAAAGCGCCCACATTGCCTTCAATCGCAAATGCCAACACGCCTTCGGCAGCCGTACGACCTGCTAATTTGCCTGCTTTCGCGCCAGATTTAATGCGCAAGATTTCTTCCGCTTTTTCCATGTCGCCATTTGCTTCAACCAAGGCTTTTTTGCATTCCATCATGCCCAAGCCAGTAGCCGCACGCAAATCCGCAACCATTTTTGCAGTAATTTCTGCCATGAGTTTCTCCAGTCTATATAACTATTTTCAGGCTGCCTAAAACATTCAAGCAGCCTGAAATCAATAAAATGATAAACGATTAAGCAGCCGCAGCAGCTTGAGCCGCAGCCACAGTTTCCGCAACTGCTTGGTTTTTGCCTTCCAATACCGCATCAGCGATACCACGGCAGTACAAGCGAATAGCTTTTGCAGAGTCATCATTACCAGGAATAACGTGTTGAACCAAATCAGGGCTGTTATTGCTATCCACAACCGCAATCACAGGGATGCCCAATTTAGCCGCTTCAACCAAAGTACCGTGTTGGTAGCCAGTATCAATCACAAAAATCGCATCAGGCAAACCTTTCATGTCTTTGATGCCGCCCAAAGAACGTTCCAGTTTTTCCACTTCGCGCGTCATATCCAACAATTCTTTTTTGTTGTAGCTGCTGTTTTCAGCATTAGCCAAAATGGCCGCTTTTTCTTCCAAGCGTTTGATAGATTGCTTCACCGTTTTATAGTTAGTCAACATACCGCCCAACCAACGATGATCCACATAAGGCATGCCAGCACGTTGCGCTTCTTCTTTAATGATTTCACGCGCTTGACGTTTAGTGCCTACAAACAAAACAGTACCTTTGTTGGCAACCAAACGGCGCACCACTTCTTGCGCTTCTTGGAACAATGGAACAGTTTTTTCCAAGTTGATGATATGAATCTTATTGCGCGCACCAAAGATATACTGCGCCATTTTAGGATTCCAGTAACGAGTTTGGTGGCCAAAGTGAACGCCAGCTTCAATCATCTGGCGCATAGTAATTTGAGACATGATATTCCTTTAAAGGGTTAAAGCAGACACCGCGCACTAGAACTTGAAAACAAGCACCCTTTTTCTGCACGATGCGAGCGTTGAAAAATAAAAAACGCTTCCAAAATGAAAGCCTGCTAATTATAACACTTATTTTCCCTGCATACTAGTAACCCCTGCTTAGCGGGGGGTTTTGTTTTCATTCATTCAAACTTACTTATTACCTTC
>CAUSAW010000016.1:0-26312 GCA_963529725.1 uncultured Kingella sp.
CGGCCGCGAAGCCGTGCTGACTTTGGTTACGATTAAAGAATTGCTGGAAGACCCTGCGCGGCTGGTGTTGGATGTTTGATTGTTGTGTCGTGCATAGAGAGGCAGCCTGAAAACGGGTTTAAGCGTTTTCAGGCTGCCTTTTTTATGGCGCGTCGGCGGCTTGTTGATCCGGCACCCCCCCATTTCAGGCTGCCTTTGGATATTTGGAAACAGTATAGGCAGAAACTTTTGCACAAAGCCTGAGGCAGCCTGAAATCTTTGCAAAACCTGCAACCGATGGAGCGTCGGCGGCTCGCCGACATTTTTCCAATCAGTAACCCTCAGTTGAACAAAATATTTGGCGACGAGCCATCGCCGCTCCATGTGGAATTTCAGGCTGCCTTGAAACAGCAAACCATATAGGTAGCCTGAAACCTTTGTTTACAGCAAAACACTCGCCACCCACAAAACAAAGGCAGCCTGAAAACGCATTTAAGCATTTTCAGGCTGCCTACTCTTTTTCAGGCTGCACTAGAACTTGTATTCACTATTTTTGCAAATAATGAATACAGGTTCTTATTTAACCAACGGCTGCCATTTCCATTCTGCCACCTCGGGAATATCCGTGCCGTGTTCGCGGATATAGCTGCGGTGGAATTGCAGCGTTTCATCCATCTTGTTAGCAAAATCCGCCGCTTTGTCGCCGTACACGGCTTGCGCGGCATCTTTGGCAACGTGGAATCGATCCATTTCCGACAACACGCGCATATCAAACGGCGTGGTGATGTCGCCATTTTCGCGGTAGCCGTGGATGCGCAGATTGTGGTTGTGGCGCGGGAAGAAAATGTCGCGCACCATGTTTTCATAGCCGTGGAAGCAGAACACAACAGGTTTGTCGCGGGTAAACAGCGCATCAAACGCTTCATCGCTCAAACCGCGCGGGTCAATGCTGGGGTGGCGCAGTTTCAAAATGTCCACCACATTGATAAAGCGGATTTTCAGCTCGGGATAATGCTTGTGCAGCAAGTTCACCGCCGCCAACGCTTCCATGTTTGGCTCTGTGCCCGCCGCCGCTATCACCACATCAGGCTCGCCATCGTGGCAAGTGGATGCCCATTCAATCACTTTGTAGCCTTCGCGCACCAATTCTTTGGCTTCGTCCGCGCTGTAAAACTGCGGACGCAAGTGTTTGGACGACACGATTAAATTGATGCGGTCGCGCGAAGTTAAGGCTTCGCTCATCACCGCCAGCAGCGAATTGCTGTCGGCAGGCAAGTATTCGCGCACAAATTCGGGTTTTTTCTCTGCCAAATGGGTGAGCAAACCGGGGTCTTGGTGGGTGTAGCCGTTGTGGTCTTGTTGGAACACGGTGGAGGTGGCAATCAAGTTCAGCGATGGATAATCCTTGCGCCAAGGCGCGTGGGTTTTGCATTTGCGCAACCATTTGAAATGCTGGGTAATCATAGAATCCACCACGCGCAAGAACGATTCGTAGCTGGCAAAAAAGCCATGCCGCCCCGTCAAGACGTAGCCTTCCAAAAAGCCTTCGGCTTGGTGTTCCGATAATTGCGAATCAATCACCCGACCAACAGGCGCAATCCATTCGTCATACGCCGCATCGCGCGCGCCCAGCCATTGACGGTTGGTTACTTTAAACACTTCGTTCAAGCGGTTGGATTTGGTTTCGTCTGGGCCAAAGATGCGGAAATTATCGGGGTTGGCGGTAATCACATCCGCCATCAAGCGTCCGCACTCAATCATATCTTGCGCATCTTGGCTACCAGGAGTGCCAATTTTTAGCGCGTGTCTCGTCCAATCGGGCATCACCAAAGCCTTGGGCGCAACGCCACCATTGGTAATCGGATGCACCGACATCCGTTTTGCGCCTTTGGGCGAAATTTCGCGCCATTTGTCCAAAAAGCGACCGTTGTCGTCAAACAATTCTTCGGGGCGATAGCTGCGCAGCCATGCTTCCAGCGCATCGGCGGTGCTCATATCGTGTGAATTGGTGGGAATCGGCACTTGGTGGGCGCGGAAACCGCCTTCAATCGGCTCGCCGTTCCAAGTTTTCGGGCCGGTCCAACCTTTGGGAATGCGTGCCACCAACACGGGCCAATGCGGCATGGTGGCATCGTCTGCGCTGCGGCTGCGTGCATCTTGCCAAATCGCCAAGATGCGCTCAACGGCTTCGTCCAATTTTTGCGCCATGATGGCGTGGCTGTTAGCAGGGTCGGTTACTTCCACAAAAATTGGTTCCCAGCCCATGCCGTTGAAATATTGGGTTAATTCGGCATCGGTTTTACGCGCCAAAATGGTGGGGTTGTGGATTTTGCCACCGTTCAAATACAAAATCGGCAGCACCGCGCCATCGTTCACAGGATTGATAAAAGTATTGCCAAACCAGCCTGCGCACAAAGGCCCAGTTTCCGCTTCGCCATCGCCAATTACGGCAGCGGCGATGATATTGGGGTTATCCAACACCGCGCCAAATGCGTGCGACAAGGCATAGCCCAATTCGCCGCCCTCGTGGATAGAGCCTGGGGTTTCAGGTGCGGCGTGCGAGGCGATGCCGCCGGGGAACGAGAAGATTTTGCACAGTTTTTTCAGCCCTGCTTCGTCTTGGGTGATGTCGGGGTAGATGTCGGTGTAGCTATGGTCAAGATAAGAATTGGACACCATCACTTGCCCGCCGTGCCCCGGCCCTTCAATGTAAAACATATCCACATCATATTTGTTGATGGCGCGGTTTAAATGGGCATAGATGAAGTTTTGCCCTGGCACGGTGCCCCAATGCCCAATGGGATGCGCTTTCACATCGTTTGCCGTTAGCGGTTTTTTGAGCAATGGGTTGTCTTTTAAATACATTTGCGCGGCGGAAATATAGTTGGCAGCGCGCCACCAAGCATCTACTTTGGCAAGGTATTCGGGAGTATCAAATTGCGTGTTTTGCATATTTTTCTCTTTCTATCGTTGTTTGTTGGATGGATTACGGTGTGCAATCATACTCCCTTTGCCCCAATTTTTGTAATAAAACTAGAATATTTTGCGCATGAATAAAGGCAGCCTGAAAACTGAATTTCAGGCTGCCTTTTATGGGGTGAAAACGATGTGATTAAATTACAGACCAGACAAACGCGCGGTGTCGTGGGCAATCATCAATTCTTCGTTGGTCGGAATCACTAAACCGGCGACAGGACTGTCTTCGGCGGTGATGTAACCCGCGTTGCCGAAACGTGCGGCGAGGTTGCGCTCGTGGTCGGCTTTCAAGCCCAATAACGCGCAGTATGTCAATACTTTTTCGCGGATAGTGTTGGAGTTTTCGCCGATGCCGCCGGTGAACACAACCGCATCCAAGCCGCCTGCGGCAACTGCCATCGCGGCAACATATTTAGCCAAGCGGTATGAGAAGATTTCTAATGCCAAAACCGCGCCTTCGTGCCCTTTTTCGGCGTTTTCTTCAATGGTGCGGCAGTCGTTAGACAAGCCTGAAATGCCCAGCAAGCCGCTTTCTTTGTTCAACATATCGGTGATTTGTTGAATGCTCATGCCTGCGTTGTTTGCCAAGAATGAGAACACGCTGGGGTCAATGTCGCCAGAGCGCGTGCCCATTACCAAGCCTTCCAATGGGGTTAAGCCCATGCTGGTGTCCATACATTTGCCATTGCGCACGGCGGCGATGGATGCGCCGTTGCCCAAGTGGGCGATGACTAGTTTCAGGCTGCTACTGTCTTTGCCCATAAAACGTGCGGCTTCTTCGGCTACAAAGCGGTAGCTGGTGCCGTGCGCGCCATAACGGCGCAAGCCTAAATCGGTGTAGTATTTGCGTGGGATGGCGTAAATATAGGCGTGTTCGGGCATGGTTTGGTGGAACGCAGTATCAAACACGGCAACATTGGGCAAGCCCACGAAATATTTGCGCGCGGCGTGCATGCCGAGCAAGTGTGCGGGGTTGTGCAATGGGGCGAGCGGGATGCATTTTTCAATGCCTGCAATCACTTCGTCTGTAATCAAAACAGAGTCGCTATACAGTTCGCCGCCGCTTACCACGCGATGGCCGATTGCGCCGACTTTTTCATACAGCCCCAATTTTTTCAATTCTGCCAACAAGGCTTCCACCGCGCCTGTGTGGTTGGGCGCGTGTGCCAATTCCACGCGCTCTTTTTCACCGTTTACTTTGAAGGTGATGTAGGCATCGGGCAAGCCCATTTTTTCCGCCAAGCAGGTCATCAACACATCGCCGTTGTCGTTGTTCAACACCGCGCCTTTGAGTGATGATGAGCCGCAGTTCAATACCAAAATCAGTTTATCTGTCATGATTGAGATGTCCTTTAAACATAAAAGTTGTGAAGTTAATCGGGCGAACGCCCAAAAAAACCCGCGCATTTTAGCATGAAAAAGCCCCCGATATCGGGGGTTTTCGTTTTGGCTTTACTGATTTTCAGGCTGCCTCAATGCCGCTTGCCCAGCATTTTGCTCAACGGCAACACTAGCGCACACGCCACCGCACCCACCGCCATGCCCACGCCGATGGTGAAGCCCGTATCCGCCCAAAAATTGTCCCATTGAAAATGATGCAGCCAAGCGACGTTGTGCATAAAAATGCCGCCGCCCACAAGGAACATCGCCAGCGTGCCCGCCACGCTCAAACCGCGCATCAGCCAAGGCACAACCCGCACCAAGCCTTTGCCCAGCCACCACATGATTTTGCTCGGTTTGCGCATCAGATAAAAGCCGAAATCATCGGTTTTCACAATCATCGCCACCAAGCCATACACGGCAACCGTCATCCCCACGCCCACCAGCGACAACGCCAGCACTTTGCCCAGCATGGTCGCATTGCCGATGCTGTCAATCGCGCCCAACGCCAAAATCACAATCTCTGCCGACAAAATAAAATCGGTGCGAATCGCGCCGCGTATTTTGTCTTTTTCCGAATTTAATGAATCGGTTATCACTTCATCGCCAGAATGCTGATGGTGCGGCAAAAATTTGTGCAGCAGCTTTTCCGCGCCTTCAAAACACAAATACGCGCCGCCCACCATCAGCAGGGGCGTAATCCATTTGGGCGCAAACGCCGCCAGCAACAGCGCAATCGGAATCAGGATAAGCTTGTTGATGAACGAGCCTTTCGCCACTTCCCACACAATCGGAATTTCGCGCTCCGCCGCCGCGCCGGTTACTTGGTTGGCATTCAACGCCAAATCATCGCCCACCACGCCAGCGGTTTTCTTGGCGGCGACTTTGGTCATCAACGCCACATCGTCTAACACGGATGCGATGTCGTCCAGCAAGGTGAAAAGAGAAGCTAATGCCATTTGGATTCCTATTTAAGCAAGGTGGTTGAAGGGCTGGATTATATTTTTAGGCAGCCTGAAAGTCTATTGCGGCGTTTTCAGGCTGCCTTGATGCGCGGATTGAGGTGAGGCAGCCTGAAAATCAAAATTGTCTAATCATTTGCCATCGGTTGAGCGGCAAGGCAAATGCCGTTGATATTTTCAGCTGCCCCATCATGCCAACAAAGGCAGCCTGAAAATAAAATCAGCCCATCTCCCAATCAATCCAACCATCTAACCAGCCAATCATCCTTTGCCGGCGCACGGCTTGCCGGCAAGCCGTAGGAGCGCGGGGTAAACATTTCAGGCTGCCCAACTTCCGCACCCGCGTTTCCATTTTCAGGCTGCCTTATCGCGTAAACAAAGGCAGCCTGAAATCTCTACAAAACCTGCACCCGATGGAGCGTCGGCGGCTCGCCAATGTTGCCAACCGATAAAGTTCTATTGAACAAAAAGCATGTGGCAACAAGCCGTCGCCGCTTCATTTTAGATTTCAGGCTGCCTCATCGTACCAGCCAAAGGCAGCCTGAAACCACCCTACCCCGTTTTCAGGCTGCCTAATCAAACAAATCCCCCTGCTTCTGCAAACTCAACACCTGCACATCGCTCGCCCCATGCGCAAACGAAACGTGCAACGTCTGCCCCTGCTTCAACGAATCCGCATCGCGCACCACCTGCCCGCGCGCGTTCTGCACAATCGCAAAGCCCCGTTCCAACACCGCGTGCGGCGACATCGCCGCCAACACATCCGCCTGCTTCGCCACCTGTGCCGAGGCAGCCTGAAAACGCGCCTGCCACGCAAACGATAAGGCAGCCTGAAACCGCTCCACCCGCTGCTGCAAACGCCCCACATCAGGCTGCTGCCCGCGCAACGCCTGCGCCGCTTGCGCCAAGCGATGCCGCTGCCCGCGAAACTGCTGCGCCATCGCCCAGTTTAATTGCGTGTGCAACTGGGCAACCTGCGTCCGCTGCGTTTGCCATTTTTGGCGCGGATGCTGCAACTGCTTCGCCAAAAAATCCATCTGTTGCGCCGCATTTTGATAACGCTGTTGCAAGGCAGCCTGAAAACGCGCCTGATAATTCGCCAGCTTGTGCAGCAGCTCCGCGCGGTTTGGGCTCACCAATTCCGCCGCCCCCGTGGGCGTAGGCGCGCGCACGTCCGCCACAAAATCCACCAGCGTAAAATCCGTTTCATGCCCCACCCCGCTCACAACCGGCAAGCTGCAATCCGCAATCGCCCGCGCCACCGCCTCCTCGTTAAACGCCCACAAATCCTCCAAACTCCCCCCGCCACGGCACACAATCAGCACATCCACTTCCGCGCGTTCATCCGCCGCCCGAATCGCCTGCGCAATCTGCTGCTCGCTGCCCGCCCCCTGCACAGGCGTGGGATATACCACCAGCGCAATATGCGGCGCACGACGGCGCAGCGTAGAAACCACATCGCGCAGCGCAGCCGCCGCCAAACTCGTTACCACACCGATGCGCTGCGGGTTTTCAGGCAGCCGCTGTTTACGCTCGGGCGCAAACAAACCCTCCGCATCCAGCTTCTTTTTCAGCCGTTCATAACGCTCAAAAAGCTGCCCCACCCCCACTTGTCGCACCTCGTTCACATTGATTTGGAACTCGCCACGCGCCGCATAAATGCCAATCTTGCCGCACACTTCAACGTGTTCGCCCTCGCGCAACGGTTGCGCCAAACGCGCCGCCGCAAATTTAAACAAAGTGCAACGCACCTGCGCCAAATCGTCTTTCAACAAAAAATAATAATGCCCACTTGCCGCGCGCGTTAAATTAGAAATTTCCCCCGCCACCCACACGCCTAAAAATTGCCGCTCTAACAACTCATCCGCAATGTCGTTTAACTCATGCACCGATAACGCACTAGGCGCAAATAAATCATCCATCGTATTTCCCGTAAGCCAACATAAAGAAAGCTGCCTGAAATTCAGGCAGCCTGTTTAGCATCAAACTAAATTATTTCTTTTTAGCAGGTTTTGCTGCTTTGCCTTCGGCAACAGCGTCTTTCAAAGTTTTGCCAGCAGTGAATTTAGGCACACGAGCCGCAGGGATTTTAATCGCTTCTTTGGTGCGTGGATTCAAGCCTTGGCGAGCAGCGCGTTCAGCCACTTTAAAAGTACCAAAGCCAACCAAAGCAATGCTGTCGCCCGCTTTCAACGCGTCTTTTACAACGGTAGTGAACGCATCAACGGCTTTGCCAGCGTCAGTTTTAGTCAAACCAGCGTGTTGGGCGATAGCTTCAATCAATTCAGATTTATTCATAGTGAAGTTTCCTTTATGTTATGGTTAGGATATTCATATAAATGCCCGAAATATCGGGCATTAACGCAGTTTTACAACAGACGAATTTATATCAATTCCTAAATTGCCGTGTCAAGCACAAAAGCAAAAAATGTTAAGAAATCGTGTTGAAAGCAACACAAATCAGTGTTGTTGCGCCTTTCTGCTGGATTTTGCTTTGGGC
Organism: uncultured Kingella sp.; assembly: GCA_963529725.1. Classification (GTDB taxonomy): domain Bacteria; phylum Pseudomonadota; class Gammaproteobacteria; order Burkholderiales; family Neisseriaceae; genus Kingella_B. The sequence goes on from CAUSAW010000016.1 coordinate 7,798, forward strand.
TTGGCAGGCACATTTTCAGGCTGCGTTTGCGCGATATAAGGGGTAGGCTGGCGCTCCAAACCCCATTCAAAGACTTCATCAATCCATTTAACCGCATGAATTTCTAAACCATCTTTTACATTTTGCGGAATTTCTTCCAAATCCTTCACATTATCTTTCGGAATCAAAACATGCTTGATGCCGCCACGCAGCGCCGCCAGCAATTTTTCTTTCAAACCGCCAATCGGCAATACTTCGCCGCGCAACGTGATTTCACCCGTCATCGCCACATCGGCGCGCACAGGAATGCCTGTGAGCGCGGACACCATAGCCAGCGTCATCGCAATGCCCGCGCTTGGACCATCTTTGGGCGTTGCGCCTTCGGGAACATGAACGTGCATATCGTTTTTTTCGTAAAAATCAGGCGCGATGCCCAAACTTTCGGCACGAGAACGCACCACAGACCACGCGGCAGTAATGGATTCCAGCATCACATCGCCCAGTTTACCTGTGCGCACAATGTTGCCTTTACCTTTCAGCGCCACCGCTTCAATCGTAAGCAGCTCGCCGCCCACTTCTGTCCACGCCAAGCCTGTTACTTGCCCCACGCGGTTTTCGCCTGCGGTTACGCCATAATCAAAACGGCGCACGCCTAAATAGTCGCTCAAATTGTCGCTGGAAACCTTGATTACTTTGGCTTTTTGCGTTTTCAGGCTGCCTGAAAGCTCGTTTTTAATCACGGCTTTGCGGCAAATTTTGGCGATTTCTCTATCCAGCGAACGCACACCTGCTTCGCGTGTGTAATAGCGCACAATGTCGCGCACGGCGGTTTCGTCAATCGCCAGTTCGCCTTCTTTCACGCCGTTGCGCTTCATTTGTTTGGGCACAAGATATTGCATGGCGATGTTGATTTTTTCGTCTTCGGTGTAGCCCGATAAACGAATAATTTCCATGCGATCCAGCAGCGCGGGCGGAATGTCAAAGCTGTTGGATGTGGCGATAAACATCACATCGCTCAAATCAAAATCCACTTCCACGAAATGATCGGCAAACTTGGTATTTTGTTCAGGATCAAGCACTTCTAACAACGCCGCAGCGGGATCGCCACGAAAATCGTTGCCCAATTTATCAATCTCGTCCAGCAAAAACAGTGGATTTTTCACGCCTGCTTTCACCATACTTTGCATGATTTTGCCAGGCATGGAGCCGATATAGGTGCGGCGATGCCCACGAATCTCGCTTTCATCGCGCACGCCGCCCAACGCCATGCGAACGTATGTGCGCCCTGTGGCTTTGGCGATAGATTCGCCCAGCGATGTTTTGCCTACCCCTGGGGGACCAACCAAGCACAAGATTGGGCCTTTCAATTTATCGGTGCGCTTTTGCACAGCAAGATATTCCAAAATGCGCTCTTTCACTTTTTCCAAGCCGTAGTGGTCTTCATTGAGCACCAAATCGGCTTTGGTTAAGTCTTTGCTAACGCGCGTTTTTTTCTTCCACGGCAGCTCAATCAGCGTTTCAATATAATTGCGCACCACAGTCGCTTCGGCAGACATGGCGGGCATCATTTTGAGTTTTTTCAGCTCGCTCATGGCTTTTTCTTCGCCTTCTTGGCTCATGCCTGCGGATTTGATTTGCTGTTCTAGCTTGTCTAATTCGCCTTTTTCGTCTTCTTCACCCAGCTCTTTTTGGATAACTTTAATCTGCTCATTGAGATAGTAATCGCGCTGGTTTTTCTCCATTTGGCGTTTCACTTTGCCGCGAATGCGTTTTTCTAGCTGAGAAATTTCTAGCTCGCTCTCAATTTGCGCCAGCAAAAATTCCATGCGCTCGCCGATGTCTGCCAGTTCCAGCAGTTTTTGGCGTTGCTCTAATTTCAGTTGCAAATGAGCGGCGATGGTATCGGCTAGGCGGCTGTTGTCTTCAATTTCTTGAATGCTGGCGAGCACTTCGGCGGGGATTTTTTTGTTGGTTTTGGTGTATTGGTCAAATTGCGCCAATAGGCTGCGGCGCAAGGGTTCTTGCTCGGCAGGCGTGTTGATGCTGTCTTCTAACGGGGTTACTTGCGCTTTAAATAATTCGTCCGTGTCTTGCAGGGCGTTTACGCTGGCGCGTTGTTTGCCTTCCACCAATACTTTAACCGTGCCATCGGGCAGTTTTAAAACTTGTAGGATTTCGGCGATGGTGCCTGTTTCGTGTAAATCGTTTACGCTGGGTTCTTCGTCGTTGCCGTTTTTTTGCGCAAGCAGGAAGACGGTTTGATCGGCATTCATTGCGGCGTTAAGCGCGGCAACGGATTTGGCACGCCCAACAAACAGGGGCAAAACCATGTGCGGATAAACCACCATGTCGCGCAGGGGCAATGTGGGCAATGTGATGTGTTGAGATTTTTTTCTTGCCATGATGTTCTCTTGTATTGGTGAATAAGTGGGCAGCAAATGGGGCGTGCTGTGGGATATTTCAAGCAAAGGGGATAAAAAGTTTTCAGGCTGCCTTTTGTCGCATGGATTAGGCAGCCTGAAAATGGTTAGCGTGGTCGTCCTGCTTTGCGCTTGCCGCCTTGCTGGCGTTGTTGCTTCATCAGCTCTTGGTTGGCGGCTTGCTTGCTGATGCGTGCGCTGAGTTGTTTTTCGGCTTCTTGCACCGAGCAGCGCATGGCTTGGCTGGCGATGAACAGCGCGTCTTTGCGGTCTTTGCCGCCCGAGAAATACATTCGGCGCAAATCTGCTGGGTTGATTTTGCCTGCTTTTAGGTCAATGTTGAAGCGGGCGGCGTTTTCAATCAACTTTTTTTGTTTCCAATAAACTGTGCCTGTCGCGATGCCAACAATAGCAGCAACGGCAACTACGCCGATAATGGCGGCAACGATGGGATTGGCGCCCGACAAATAGGCGATGAATCCGATAACGGTTGCCATAGCAATCCAAATCAATATGGCGCGTTTTTTATCCATGATGGTGTTCCTTGTGTGTAGCAAAAAAGGGGTAATGTGGTTTTCAGGCTGCCTATTCAAGGCATGAAATGGGCAGCCTGAAAATGAGTTTTGTGGGTGGTTTCAGGCTGCCTTAGCTTGCCAACTGCATCACCAGCTGGCGCAAAGTTGCCCATGCTTCGCCCGCTTCCGCGCCTTTGATTTGGCGGTCAATTTGCGCGCAGGTTTTCAGCGCATTCATCAAACGTGGCACGGTTAAGCGTTTAACCGCTTGGCTGGCGTATTGTTGTTTATCGCCCCACAGGCGCAATTCGTTGCGCACGGCTTGCACAGTTTTGCCTTGTTTCAGCGCGGCGCTTAGTCGGATAAGCGTGCGCACATCTTCGGCAATCGCCCACAGCAGCAAAACAGGTTCTTCATCATCTGCCGCCAGCCCGTCTAACAAATGCACGGTGCGGCGCACGTTGCCGCTCATCCACGCTGCTGCAAGCTGAAACACATCAAAACGCGCTACGTTGGCAATGCTTTCTTGCGCGTCTTGAATGCTGATTAAATGCCCTTGCGGAAACAGCAGCGCCAGCTTGTCTATTTCTTGCTTGGCGGCGAGCAAATTGCCTTCCACGCGCTCGGCAAACAGCGCAATGGCAGCGGCTTCGGCTTCCAAGCCATGTTGTTGCAGGTGGGTGTTAATCCACGCGGGCAAGGCGTTGGGGCTAACGGCTTTGGCTTCCAGCATCGTGCCGTGTTTGCTTAATGCGGTGAACCATTTAGCTTGGGTTTGAGCGCGTTCCAGCTTGGGCAACACAATCAGCGTAACCGTGTCGCGCGGTAGGTTTTCTGCCAATTGCTGCAACGCTTCGCCACCGTTTTTGCCTACTTTGCCACTGGGGATGTGGATTTCCAGCAGTTTCAAATCGGCAAACAAGCCTGCGCTATCGGCATTGGCTAAGACTTCGTTCCAATCAAAGCTGGCGCTTTCTACGGTGTAGCTTTCGCGATTCAAATAGCCGCGTTGTTTGGCAACCGCGCGGATGCTGTCTAACGCTTCAATCCGCAATAAATCTTCTTCGCCGTGGATAACATAAAGCGGCTGCAAAGTGCTTTTCAGGCTGCCTGAAAGCTGGTTGATGTCAAGCTGGGGCATTATGGCGTATGCTCGCTGGCGGTTTGCGATGTATTTTGTGGCGCGGCGGATGAATTTAAAAAGCCCAGCTGGCGCACGATTTGTTCAGCAGCATCGTTGTGCATATCGCGCCAAATGGTGCTGGTTTCTTCGTCTTTGCCTAGCGATAAGCCATCTGAATACGGCATGGTGCGGCGCACGTTCGCCACCAATTGTCCGCCCCACGGTTTGCCGTTGCGATAGGCTTGTGCGGTTACGCGCAGGGTAAACAAATATTCGTTGAGCTTGGCGGCGCGGGTGATGGTGTAGATGTCGCGCTTGTTGTCAAAGCTGGTTACGCGCAACTCGGCTTGCGCAGCTTTGGCTTGGGCAACGGGTTTGCCCGAAGCATGGCGAATGGCATTTTCAAGTGGTTTTTGCAGTTGCCCGCCCGAGATATACCATTTTTGTTCAGGCAGATGGTCGTAAGCGTATGTGCCTTTTAGATGAAAACCGCAGGCAGCAAGCGCGCTCACAGCGATAAATGGAACAAGTTTTTTCATGGCGTTTCGGGGAATTTAGGGGCAAATAAAGTGGCGCATTATAGCGTTATAAAGTTTTATTTTCCATTAAAAAGCCTTTACAAACGCGCTTGGCGGTTTGTAAAGGCTTGGGATGCGATGCCAGATAAGGCAGCCTGAAAATCACATGCGGCTGAGCTCGCGCTGCAATGCTTGGATGTTTTGCTGACGGTCTAGCACGGCACTTTCTAGCTGGCGGATGCGGGCATCGCGGTTAGTGTCGTTCGCGCCTTTCACAATGCGCCCATCAGCTAGATTTTGCTTGGCTTGGGCAAGGGCGTTGCGCTCGTTGTTGAGTTCTTGTTCCAAGATGGTGCGCCGTCCGTTGGCGCGCGCGCTGCTGATTTTGGGCGCGGCAGGCATGGCAGGCTGCATATTGGCAACGGGCACGCTACGCGCGGGTGCTGCGCCGCCGCTGGGGCGGTAGCTGCTGCGCGAAGCAACGGATGTGCTGCGCGAAGTATCAACAGGCGCATCGTAATAATGTTTGACGCTGGTATAGCTGCCGATTTTGTTGCCCAAATCGGCTTTGCCGCTGCCTTTTTTGGCGTTGGATGTGTAGCAGCCTTCGCCGCAGCTGTAAATCTCGGCAATCGCGCCTTGCGATAGGGTGAATAAAACCATGCCGGCTAAAAGTGTTTTTTTCATGTTTACAAGTCCTTTTTCAGGCTGCCTGAAATTCGGTATCGATTTGTTTGTTAATGGTTTCCAAATCTTCTTGCCATTGCAGCCAGTCTTCTTCAAATTTTGTTAATTTTACTTTAATTTCGTTTACCTTTGCTAATGTTTCTTGCAATTTGGCTTTGTTTTCAGGTTGATAGATGCTTTCTTGCGACAGTATGGCTTCGCATTGCTGCTGCGCGGCGGTGAGCGCGGCGATTTCTTTTTCGGCGCGTTCTATTTTTTGCTGCACGGGCTTGCTGCGGCGGGCGCGTTCTTGCCGCATTTGCGCTTCCTGCCGTTTGGTGTCTTTGCGGCTTTGCGACTGGTTGGACTGCGCGGGCGCGGCGGTGGCGTTTTCTTGTGCCAGCCGCCATGCGCGGTAGTCGTTTAAATCGCCGTCAAAGGTTTTCAGGCTGCCTTGGTCTATCAATAGGAATTGGTCGGTGGTGGCTTCAATCAGGCTGCGGTCGTGCGACACCAAAATCAATGCGCCTTCAAAACTTTGCAGCGCAAGGGTGAGCGCGTGGCGCATATCCAAATCCAAGTGGTTGGTGGGTTCGTCCAGCAGCAGCAGGTTGGGCTTTTGCCACACCAGCATGGCAAGGGCGAGCCGTGCTTTTTCGCCGCCCGAAAATGGGGCAATCGGCGCGGTTGCCATGTCGCCTGCAAACAAAAATCCGCCTAGAAAATTGCGAATGTCTTGCTCGCGGGCTTCGGGCGAGAGCTTTTGGATGTGCCACACGGGGCTTTGGTCGTCGCGCAATGTGTCTAGCTGATGTTGCGCGAAATAGCCGATATTGAGCTTATCGGAGCGGATGATTTGCCCGCTTTGCGGTTTCAGGCTGCCTGAAAGGGCTTTGATAAAGGTGGATTTGCCACTGCCGTTTACGCCGAGCAAGCCGAAGCGCGCGCCGTTTTCTAGCGATAAATTGATGTTTTGTAAGATGGTTTCTGCACCATAGCCCAAATCGGCGTGTTCCATTTTGAGCAGGGGATTGGGCAGATACTCGGGCGCGGCAAATTCAAACAAAAATTCGTTGTCCAACTGAGCGGGGGCGATTTTTTCCATTTTTTCCAACGCTTTAATGCGGCTTTGTGCCTGCGTGGCTTTGGTGGCTTTGGCTTTGAAGCGGTCGATAAACGATTGCAGATGTTGGATTTTGGCTTGCTGTTTGGCGAACGCGGCTTGCTGGTTTGCCAAGCGTTGCGCGCGCTCTTTTAGGTAGAAATCGTAGCTGCCGCCGTAGAGCGTGAGTTTTTGTTGTGCCAGTTCAAGCGTTTGCGTGGTGGTAGCGTTGAGAAAATCGCGGTCGTGCGAAATGATAATTTGCGTGCAGGGCAGGCTGGCGAGGTGGTTTTCCAGCCACAGCACGGTTTCCAAGTCTAGGTGGTTGGTCGGCTCGTCCAGCAGCAGCAAATCGGCGCGGCACATCAACGCCTGCGCTAGATTGAGCCGCATACGCCAACCGCCCGAAAAGGCTTTGACTGGTTTGGCGTGTTCTTCTTGCGAAAAACCTAACCCGCTCAATAATTTGGCAGCGCGGGCGGGCGCGGAGTAGGTATCAATTTCGTCTAATTTGGCGTGCAACTCGGCTTGTTTCATGCCGTCGTTTTCGGCTTCGGCGGCGGCTAAGGCAGTCTGAAAATGCTGTAATTCGGCATCGCCCTGCAACACATAATCCAGCGCGGTGGTGTCCAGCGCGGGGGTTTCTTGGGCGACGGCGGCGAGCTTCCATGTTTTGGGCAGCAGCAAATCGCCTTTGTCTTGCCCGATTTCGCCTTTAATCAGCGCAAACAGGCTGGATTTGCCTGTGCCGTTTTTGCCGATTAAGCCGACGCGCTGGCGGGGGTTAATGGTGGCGGTGGCGTTGTCCAGCAGGATTTTGCTGCCGCGTTGCAGGGTGAGATTTTTGATTTCTATCATTTTGGGTGTTGGGGCGTGATTTGAATGGGCTTGCCGTTGGCGTTGTAGGGGCTGTTGACATTCAACTTTTGCAGCGGATTTTGCGTCATAAAATGGCAGATGCAAGGCAAAAATGCGAGCCTATGCTGTCCATAGGCGAGTATTTTTAACGCGGCAGATGACGTTTTAGGGCGTAAAAGCCGCCAAAATGTTGATTGTCAACAGCCCCTAATGGTAGTCAAAGGCGTATTCGGTTTTGCCGCGCAGGTGTTTTTCTATGCGTCGGCGTGGCTGATTTGGTCATACAGTTTGGCGTGGGTAGTTATAGTTGGGGAACGCCATGCTGGCGAAATAGTGTGTGCCGTTGCTGGGCTTTTCAGGCTGCCTGAAACAGGCGGCAAGCAGGCTGGCGAATAGCAGAGGGAGTTTGCGTTTCATGGTTTCAGGCTGCCTTTATCGTGCGCAAAATCAGAAGCGGTAGTATGACCAGTTGGGGTCGTATTGGCAGCTTATGGTAGTTGGCAAGGGACATTGTTCGCACAGCGCAAACGCTTTTTCTACTAATCCAGCAGGATTGCTGGTGCTGTAACACATACAGCGCGTGCCTTCGGTCATGTTCATAATGCTTAATGCGAAAATGCCTTGCTGGTTCAGGCTGGCTTCGGCTTCTACGCTGTCTTGCAGCGCGTAAGCGGCATCCAAATCGGCTTTGCTGCTAAGCTGCGCTTCTACATATAGCACCCAGCCCATATCGGCGCGACCGAGCAAGCTGGCGGCAGATTCGTTACGCATCAATATCAAATCATCTTGTTCTTCATTTTCGTTTTCTTCAATTTTATGGATGCCAAACTGCCATTCTGGCTCGGGGTAAACACCCGTGTAGCCCAATTCCAGCCACATTTTGTTTAATTTTTCGGGCAATTCGGCAAGCGAAATGGCTTGCTCGGGCGCGATGCTGTCCGCAAAATCCAACGCGCCGATTTTAACGGTTGCCGCCCATTCGCCGATAACGTGGTCCAGCATAATAATCGCCATATTTTGGGCGTGTTCGCGCATATCATCGGGGATGGGCGTGGTGAAGGTGATGTCCAGCGCGGGTAGCATCCGCCATTCGCTCAACGCCACGGCGATGTCGCCAATGCGCAACGAAAAGCCGTCCATTTTAATCGCAAAATCGGGCGCAACGGCAGCCAGCGGCGAACGAAACGCGCGAACACGGTATCGCTGGGTTTGCGCCAATTCCGCCAAAGCCTGCACTTGCGGAAAATGCTCACGGATGCCGTTGGCGGAAAAAACCAAGCAGGGCAATTCCTTGGAATCGGGCGCAATGCCTTCCAATTCCACAATACACTCCGCGCAAAATTGGTGCAGCAAATCATTGGCTTGTTCCACAAAATCAATATCGTCCAGCTGCGACAGTTCGGCTTCTTGCTGCTGCCATGCAGCCCAAAATTGGCGGGCGTTTTGGCGCAGGGCGTGGATTTCGGCGAGATGGGGATTGCTCATGGTGGTCTCCTTGGTTGGGTGAATGGGATAAGGCAGCCTGAAAACAGGAAAGGCATGCAATGGCGTTTCAGGCTGCCTTTTTTGGGGGCGCATACAATCATAGTAAAAGCAGCCGGCATAGCGAAGCGGAGTTGCGAAGCTAAAATCGTTTTACCCCTTCATGTAATCGCACACTTTATCAATCTGCTCGGCGATGCTGCCTGAAAATTGGTTGTCAAAAAACGCGCTGCCAATGGTAAACGCCCACGGTTGCGCGGCTTTGAGTTCGTCTAGCCGTTGATAGCTGTTTACGCTGCCGGCGATGCACACGGGGATGGACACGTTTTTCACCAGCTCGGCATTGAGTTGAGCCGCGTCGCCTGTATAGCGGTAGCCGAGCAAATCTATGCCGTGCACGCCTTGGGCGGCGTAGCTTTGCGCTTCGGCGATGATGTCGGCGATGTTGCCACTCAGGATGGTGGGGCGTTCGGCAAGATTGCCCACAAAGGGCATGTATTTCAAGCCGTTGTCTTGGCAAAATTGGTTGATGGAGTCGTAAAACTTAGTGCCCATCAAAATGTCGCAGCCGCATTCGAGCGCGGCTTCTGCGCCTGCCAAGCCTGCATTTTCGGTGTATTCCACCACTTCTAAAAACGTGGTTTTGCCGTCTTGCTTCATCAGCGTGAACAAATCTTTCATTTCTTGGCGCGACAGCGGTTCTTCTTTGAAGCCCCAAAATTGGGCTTGGCTGTGGCGGTTTTGCAGGTAGATTTCGCGGGCGTTGGCAACGGTGTGGTCGTTGTGGGTAAGCATAACAATTAGGTGGGGCGTGGGCATGGTGTTGTTCCTTGATGGGTGGGCGGGGGCGGTTTCAGGCTGCCTTGGTCGGTTTTATTTTGTTAGCAATAGGCAGCCTGAAAACTAAATTTGCCAATTAATCGGCGCAATGCCGTGTTGCGTCAAATAGGCGTTGGCTTGGGAAAAATGGCGGCAGCCGAAAAAGCCGCGATAGGCGGATAGTGGCGAGGGGTGCGGCGCGGTGAGCACCAGATGGCGGCGGCGATCTATCATCGCGCCTTTTTTCTGCGCGTGGCTGCCCCACAGCATGAACACGATGTTTTGGCGATGCGCATTAAGCTGGGCGATGACGCGGTCGGTAAACGTTTCCCAGCCAAGGTTGGCGTGCGAATGCGCTTGGTGGGCGCGCACGGTGAGCACGGTGTTGAGCAGCAACACGCCCTGCTCCGCCCAATGGTTTAGGCAGCCTGAAACGGGAATTTGGAAGCCCGCGATGTCGTCCGCCAATTCTTTATAAATGTTCACCAGCGATGGCGGCACGCTGATGCCTTGTTGCACCGAAAACGCCAGCCCGTGCGCTTGATGCTCGCCATGATACGGGTCTTGCCCAAGGATAACGATTTTGGTTTGGGCAAACTCAGTGAGCTTAAAGGCGTTGAACACATCGGCAGCGGGCGGATAGATGGTTTGCCCGCTTTGGCGTTCGGCGCGAACGGTGGCGAGAATGTGTTGAAAATAGGGCTGGGCTTTTTCTGCGGCAAGGGCATCGTGCCAAGTCTGCATAGACTGCATGGGGTTGTCCTTTGGGATGACGGCGTTTCAGGCTGCCTATGATGCGGCATTAGGCAGCCTGAAAACTGGGCGCGTTGGGATGGTTTGAAAAATGCTTTTCAGGCTGCCTTGCTTATCCGCATCAGCATGATGCCGCCTGAAAGCGATGCAGCGCGGCATCCACTCTGGCTCGCGCTTCTGCATAACGGATGCCGTGCGTGTAATCGCGCACCAGCGGATGCTCGGCTTGGTGCGGTGCGATAAACGGGCGGCAGCCATCGGGCTGGGTGTGCACATTGCAATGCAAAAACATCGTGCTCGGCTCGTAGCCCATGATGCGATTGCAAATCATGCCGAAATAGGCGGCTTCGTGGTCGTCATCCCAATGGGCGCGGTAGTCGTTGAAACTGGTTTCGCTCAGCGACACCCACACGCCGTAGTCCAGCGTTTCTTCGTGGTCAATAATCGGGATTTGCAGCACCACGCGGATAAAGCGGTCGGTTTGGTCGGGATAGCGGATGATGCAAAAATTATCATCGCACTCGGCTTGGAACTCGGCGCGCTCCGCTGCGGAAAGCGCGGCATACGGGTCGGGCGTAATAAAGCCCAGCGCGGGTAAATCTTCGTGCATTTCGTGGCAAACGGTGCAAGTGTAGGTTGTTGAATGGTCTGTCATGGTGTTGTCCTTATGATGATGCTGTTATCCATTTTCAGGCTGCCTTTTGATAATAATAGGCAGCCTGAAAACCATAAGGCAGCCTGAAAGCCCGCTCCAACCACGCCAGCAAACTACTCCGCTTCATGCCCTTCCATCACCACCTTCAACTCCTGATACAACGCGCGAAACGCCTTAGGCGGCTTGTTCAACTCCGCTTCCTTACGCGCATTGCGAATCAACGTGCGCAACGCGCCCACATCCGCGTGCGGAAAATCCGACACAAACGCCGTCAGCGCATCATCGCTCGCCAGCAAACGCGTCCGCGCCTGTTCCACGCGCTGCAAAAAGGCGTTGTGCGCTTGGTTGTCGCCTTTGAGCTTCGCTAAAAAATCGCGTATCGGCGCGGGGTCGATATCGCGCATCAGCCGCCCGATGTATTGGCGTTGGCGCTTCAAAGCGCTGTTGGATGTGATTTTTTTGTATTCGCGGATGGCATCCAGCAAATCTTCGGGCAAGGCGAGTTTTTTAATCGTTTCGCTGGATAGTTCGGTTAATTCCATGCCCAAATCTTGCAGCGCATCCATTTGTTTTTTCATTTGGGTTTTGCTTACCCATTCTTCTTCGCGTTGGCTTTCCATTTTGTTTGTTAATCCTTGTTTACAAGGGGCGCAATCATAGCAAAAAATCCATGCGGCAGCCTGAAAAACTCTGCTTCTAGCCGCCCAAGCCTAATGCCATCCGCGCCGAAAATTTAGCATCCTTAATATTTTTTAACGCCCAAGCAACGCGAAAACCGCTAAAATCCAGCCGTTTTTTTGTTCACAAAGTCCATTCATGTTCCAACACACCGCCAACGAACTCCAACAAGCCGCCCAAGCCGTGCTTGAACTTGCCCAGCAAAAAGGCGTAACCGCCGCCGAAGTAGATTTAAGCGAATCGCTGGGGCAAAGCGTGCAAGTGCGCTGGCGCGAAATTGAACAAATTGAATATCAACAAGACCAATCACTAGACATCACCGTGTTCGTGGGGCACAGCAAAGGCCGCGCCAGCACCGCCGATTTATCGCCCCAAGCCCTTGCCAGCACCGTTCAGGCTGCCTGCGACATCGCACGCTACACCGCCGAAGACCCCTTTGCTGGCATCGCCGATGCCGATTTGATGGCAACGCACATCGCCGATTTAGACCGCTACCACGAATGGGATTTATCCAGCGAAAACGCCATCGCCATCGCCAAAGAATGCGAAGAAGCCGCGCTATCTGCCGACAGCCGCATCAGCAATTCCGAAGGCGCAAGCATCAACACATCCCATTTCCAATTCGTCTATGCCAATTCACACGGCTTTTGCCAACACCAGCGCGGCACGCGCCACAGCCTATCATGCAGCGTAGTTGCCAGCAATGAAAACGGCATGGAACGCGATTTTTGGTACGACATCGCCTGCGACCGCCAAGATTTAGACACCCCCGCCCATATCGGGCGCACCGCCGCCGAACGCGCCACGCGCCGCCTTTCTCCGCAAACCGTTGCCACAGGCAACTATCCCATTTTGTTTGATGCTGCCGTAGCAGGCAGCCTGATTGGGCATATTGTGGGCGGCTTAACAGGTGGCGCACTCTATCGCCAAAGCAGCTTCTTGCAAGACAGTCTCGGTACGCAAATTCTCCCCGATTTCATCAGCTTGCGCGAAGAACCGCACATCCCCCGCGCCCTAGGCAGCACCTATTTTGACAGCGAAGGCGTTGCCACCCGTCCGCGTTTTGTGATTGAAAACGGCATTGTGCGCGGCTATTTTTTAGATAGTTACAGCGCGCGCAAGCTCAATCAAACCAGTACAGGCAACGCAGGCGGCGCACACAACCTTTATCTAACTGCCACCGAAAACAGCCAAACCGCCCTGCTCAAACAAATGGGCACAGGCTTGCTCATCACCGAATTGATGGGACAAGGCGTGAATATGCTCACAGGCGATTATTCGCGCGGCGCAGCGGGATTTTGGGTGGAAAATGGCATCATCAGCCATCCCGTTTCGGGCATCACCATCGCAGGCAGCCTGAAAGAAATGTTGCAAAACATCATCGCTACGGGCAACGATTTTCGCCGCAACGCCAGCAGTAAAATCGGCTCAATTCTAATCAGCAATATGACCGTTGCAGGAGCATAACCATGACACGCCAACCACACATTTTTTTCATCGTTCTCACCGCCGCTTTTGTGCCGTTTAGTGCCGATGCTTGCGCTCGAATGCAGCCCGTTGCCGCGTTTGTGGTGCTCAACGACCAAGACGGCGACCGCGCCCTAAACCTAACCGAATGGCTTGCCGCCAGCACAGGCGACAATTTAATCGCTTCGTTTAAGCTCAACGACCCCGAAGAATTTGCCCTTTACGATATTGACCACAACGGCGTGGTGGAAGCGCGAGAATTGGGGTTTAACTCGGTACACTATCGCACCGACCCTTGCGAGCGCATTCAATCATCCAATTTTATGAACCCCAACGCCAAAAGCGTTGCCCTGCATTAATGTCATCCCAAAGGCAGCCTGAAAAGCGCAAATCACGTTTCAGGCTGCCTATTCGTGTGTAAACATCTCTATTAACTCTATTAAACAGCAACCTGAAAACGAGTTTCAGCGAAGCTAAAAACAAGCTCCCCCCATTTTCAGGCTGCCTTATCCATCCCAATAAGGAAACCCATCATGACCGATTATCTCATCGCCCATAACCACGATAAGCAACCCATTTTCCTGCATTCCAAACTCGCCAACCGCCACGGCTTAATCGCAGGCGCAACAGGCACAGGCAAAACCGTAACCCTGCGCAAGCTCGCCGAAGCGTTCAGCCAAGACGGCGTGCCCGTGTTTATGGCGGATGTGAAAGGCGATTTGTCGGGCATTTGCCGCGCGGGCAAAAACGAGGGCAAGGTTGCCGAGCGCATGGCGCAATACGATTTGCCCGATGATTATCTGCAAGCGTTTCCCGTGCGCTTTTGGGATGTTTACGGCGAAACAGGCATCCCCGTGCGTGTGAGCATTTCTGCGATGGGCGCGATGCTGCTGGCGCGGCTGATGAATCTGAACGACACGCAAGAAGGCGTGCTCAATTTGGTGTTCAAAGTGGCGGACGACAAAGGCTGGCATCTGATTGACCTGAAAGACCTGCGCGGCGTGCTGCAATATGTGTCCGAACACGCCGCCGAATTTCGCAACAGCTATGGCAACGTTTCCGCTGCCAGCATCGGCGCGATTCAACGCCAGCTGTTGCAACTGGAAAGCGAAGGCGCAGACCAATTTTTCGGCGAACCCGAGCTCAACCTGCAAGACTGGCTGCAAACCGAAAACGGGCAAGGCATCATCAATATTCTCAACGCCGAAAAACTGATGCGCTCGCCGCGCCTATACAGCGCGTTTATGTTGTGGTTTCTTGCCGAATTGTTTGAAACCCTGCCCGAAGTGGGCGACCCCGAAAAGCCCAAATTTGTGCTGTTTTTTGACGAAGCGCATCTGATTTTTGACAACGCCAGCAAAGTGCTGATTGAGCAAGTGGAACAATGCGTGCGGCTGATTCGTTCCAAAGGCGTGGGCGTGTATTTTGTTACGCAAAACCCGCTGGATTTGCCCGACACCGTGCTCGGGCAACTGGGCAACCGCGTGCAACACGCCCTTCGCGCCTTTACCCCGCGCGACCAAAAAGCGGTGAAATCCGCCGCCGATACTTTCCGCAGCAATCCGCAATTGAACGTTGCCACCGCCATCACCGAGCTTGCCGTGGGCGAAGCGCTGGTGTCTTGTTTGGATGAAAAAGGGCAGCCTGAAATCGTGCAACGCGCGTTTATTATGCCGCCGCAATCGCAGCTTGCACCCCTGCCCGAAGCCGAGCGCAACGCCGCATTCCAAGCCGACAGCTTGTATCCTGTTTACAAAGATTTGGTGGACAATTTCTCTGCCTACGAAGCCTTGCAGCAGCTGGCAAACGAGCAAGCGCAAGCCAGCGAGAGCGCGAAAAAATCCGAAGATGGCTTGCTCGGCGGCTTTTTGGGCGGACTGTTTGGCAGCCGCAAAAAAGCGGGCAAAGGCTTGGGCTACGACTTGGCAGACAGCGTGGGCAGCCAAATCAACAAGCAAGTAACCAAAGCCATCAGCCGCAGCATCATGGGCGTGATTAAAAATATGTTGAAATAATCGCCCTGTTTTCTGCGACTTGCCGCTTGCTTCGCTTACTTTTCTGGATGGCTATCAGGTATAATCGCCATCCTTTCAGGCAGCCTGAAAGAAGTGTTTTTCAGGCTGCCTGAACTGTTTATTTTGATGATGAATAAAGCCGCGCGATGATTAACATCGCCCCAATGCGGCAGCCTGAAAACTCACTCCAACACACCCATGATTTCCAAACTTCTCAAATCCAAAAAATCCAACGCCGCGCAGTCTAAAAAATCCGCCAAAAAAAGCGCGAGCAGCCGCGCGCCGCAAGCCAAAAAAACCACCGCCAAACCACTCAACCCCAAAGTCAAAACCAAAATGACCGCCGATGCAACGCGCAAGCCGCCCAAAACCGTGCTGTCGGTGCACAACGGCGGCAGCGCAGCCGAGCGCGATAGCAATCTAACGAGCGATACGCTGTGGCTGTTTGGCGTGGTGGCAACGCTGTATCTGGCGATCGCCCTGCTCACGTTTCACATGAGCGATCCTTCGTGGTCGCGCAGCGTGCCGCATTTGGGCATGGTAAAAAATTTTGCGGGCTTGCTCGGCGCGTATCTGGCGGATATTGCTTATTATTTATTCGGCTTTTCTGCGTGGTGGGGCATTATTGCCGCGAGCGTGGCGTTGTATCGCACGTTTCGCCCGCTGGTGGATGCGGGGATGCCGCCGTATAAAAAAATCAACGCGGGCATTGGCTTGGGACTGATGATGATTGCCAGCCCTGTGCTGGAAGCCTTTGCGTTTAACGCGCATTTGGATAAATCGCTGCCCTTTGGCGCGGGCGGCTTGGTGGGCTCGCTCACCGCTGCGGGCATGAACCACATGCTCGGACGCGTAGGCGGCACGTTTGTGTTGATTGTGCTGGTGTTGCTGTCGCTGTCGTTTATCGTGCAGATTTCGTGGCTGGATTTTATGGAAAAGCTGGGCGTGCAACTGGAACGCTTTTTCCGCGCGGTGTTTCGCCAAAAAGACCGCTTGATGCAGCCTGAAATCATCGCCGAAACCAAATTGCAGCCGCGCGTGTTGGCGGAAGTGGAAAACATCATCACCGAGCCTGTGGCGCAGCAAGTAAGCAGCACCAGCAATCGCAAAAATAAAAAAATGGCGGTTACCATTGCCAACCCCGCGCAGCAATCCAACCGCCGCAATCTGGCGCAACACGCCGCGCGGCAGCCTGAAAACGGCGTGTATCGCCTGCCCGAATTAGGCAGCCTGAAAGTGCCTGAAAACACGGATGTGGTGTTGGCAAGCGAAGAGCAACTGCGCCAAACGGGCAAGCGCATTGAAGCCAAGCTCGCTGAATTTGGCATTGAAGTGGAAGTGGTTTCCGCCACCGCAGGGCCAGTCATCACGCGCTATGAAATCATCCCAGCCAAGGGCGTGAAAGGCAGCCAGATTGTGAACTTGGCAAAAGATTTGGCGCGCTCGCTGGCGGTGCAATCGGTGCGCGTGGTGGAAACCATTGCGGGCAAAAACACGATGGGCATTGAGCTGCCCAACGAGCATCGCCAAGAAGTGCTGCTGCACGAGATTTTCACCGCCGATGTGTTTGCCGATGCCAAATCCAAATTGTCCGTGGCGCTGGGCAAGGATATTGCTGGCGATGTGGTGGTAGGCGATTTAGCGAAAATGCCGCATTTGCTGGTGGGCGGGATGACAGGCTCGGGCAAATCGGTGGGCGTGAACGCGATGATTATGTCTATGCTGTTCAAAGCCACGCCCGACGAAGTGCGCTTTATTATGATTGACCCAAAAATGCTGGAATTGAGCATTTATGACGGTATTCCTCATTTACTCTGCCCCGTGGTAACCGATATGCGCGAAGCGGGCAACGCGCTTAATTGGTGCGTTGCCGAGATGGAAAAACGCTATCGCTTGCTTGCCTATGTTGGCGTGCGCAATTTGGCGAGCTACAACGAGAAAATTCAGGCTGCCCAAGCGGCGGAAAAACCGCTGTTCAACCCGTTTAGCCTGAACCCAGATGAGCCTGAGCCGCTGCAAACCTTGCCACAAATTGTAGTGGTGATTGATGAGCTGGCGGATTTGATGATGACCGAGAAAAAAGCGGTGGAAACGCAAATCGCCCGCTTGGCGCAAAAAGCCCGTGCCGCTGGCATCCACATGATTATCGCCACGCAACGCCCCAGCGTGGATGTGATTACAGGCTTAATCAAAGCCAATGTGCCCACCCGCATGGCGTTTACCGTGCAAAGCCGCATAGATAGCCGCACCATCCTAGACCAAATGGGCGCGGAAGATTTGCTTAAATACGGCGATTTGCTGTTCTTGCAACCGGGTAACGCCGAGCCAACTCGTTTGCAAGGCGCGTTTGTGAGCGATGATGAAGTGCATCGCGTGGTGGATTTCATCAAGCAGCAAGCCGAGCCTAATTATGTGGACGGCATCTTAACGGGCGAAGCCACCGAAGCCACCAACCAATTTATCCACCCTGAAGCCAGCAGCAACCACGGCGACGATTTGTTTGACCAAGCCGTGCAGTTTGTGGTGAGCACGCGCAAAACGTCTATTTCATCGCTGCAACGCCAGCTGCGCATTGGCTACAACCGCGCCGCCAATTTGATGCAAGCCTTGGAAGACGAAGGCATTGTTTCGCCCGCAGGCGCGGATGGCAAACGCAGCATTTTGTCGCGCACCGAGTAAACAATTTTTCAGGCTGCCTTTGGCATAACAACCATCCAGCAAAGGCAGCCTGAAAATGGATTGACGCGCTCTGGCAAAACCCAAACGCCAACACAACACGCCTTTTATCCGTTTTCAGGCTGCCTATCCGCAAAAGCAAGACACTCCATCATCTATAATCAACAAGGAAACGCCATGTCTAAAATCCTACTCTCCGCTCTATTGCTCGCGCTGCCCATTGCCAGCTTTGCCGCGCCCAAAGGCAAACCAACCGCCATGCCCAAAGCCAGCGATTTTATCGGCAACTGGCAATGCCACGCCCAAATGGGCGATGAAGTGCAAGACGACAGCACCATACAATTTAAGCCCAACGCGCGTTACACCAGCCAAGAAACGCTTATTTTCCGCATAGATGCGCCCAGCGAAAAAGGCTCATCCCAACCCAGCAAAAACGACAAAATCAACTATCAATACAAGCTAACCGCAAACGGCAAATGGAGCGTGCGCGGCAATATTCTCACTTTCCATGACCAAAAAATCACCAAGCTACACAAACACCCCCACGCTGCGCCTGAATTATCCCCCGCGCCCGATTCGCCCGAAGCCGCGATGGACAAACAGCTCGTTAGCATTCTGCAAAACAGAACCAGCGAATCCTATCGCATACTCACCTTCACCCCCGATTTGTTCACGCTCACCAACGCCGCCAATCCCCCGCTAATGGGCATGGCATGCCAACGCATCAAAAAATAACAACACACAGGCTGCTTTTGTTTACGGCAAAGGCAGCCTGAAAGCGAACACACA
>CAUSAW010000017.1:0-25661 GCA_963529725.1 uncultured Kingella sp.
TCATAGGGGAAATTCTAACTTAATGTGAATTTCCTGAGTTATCTAGGACAGCCCCCAATTAAATAGCCCAAATGGAAAATGATGTCGTAGCGGCTGAGTGCGGCGGGGGGTTTGCCTGCTTTCAGGTTGAATTTCAGTTGCACGGACTGGGTGTCCAGCCAGCCTTCGCTGTCCAGCAGATCGTAGTTTTCCGATGTCCAGTCGATGTTTAATATGTCGGTTTTTTGGTGCGGGTAGAGGGCGTATAGCATGGTTTTTCCAATTTTATCGGTGGTTTGGTTGCGGTAGGCAGCCTGAAATGGGGCAAGACTTCATAGAAGTCTGTAAATGCGCTTTCAGGCTGCCTTTGGGTTTACAAGCCATACTCGGGAATGGCTAACTTAAACGGCGATAGCAATAAAGACACGCCTTCGTCTTCTGGGTCGGGGACGTGGAATAAAATCAGCCCGTTTGTCCATCGTCTGTCTATTCCTTGCTGGGCATCCTGTTGCCAGCCATCCGAGCCTGTAAACACGATGCCTTGTTTTTGTTTAAATTGGGCAAGCCCGTCTTGCAAAATTGCGCTGAGGGCAAAGGGCGGTATCCATAGGGCTTGAATGTTGTCGCTGTGATACCAGACAAATCCGTCGCTGCCGTCTATCTGCTGTATCCGTTTGATGATAAACGGTTCGTAAGCTGGGTAGTTGTCTATGATTTCATGCGGGTTTCGTAAAAACGCTTCGCAGCTTATGTATTGGTAGTAATAGACGGAGAAATGCGCGATGTGTTCTGGTGGATAGGGGAGTTTCATATTGGTTTTTGCTTTTCAGGCTGCATTGTTTATTGGGGAGTTTGTCGGTCGGGCATTGATGCCCGACCTACGCGCTGGAATCATTAAAACATCCCATTTTTCATGATTTCTTGCAACTGCTTGGCATGGGTGCGGTTTTGTTCGGCAATGCACGCATTTTTACGCATGGTTCTTGCTGTTCCGATTGCGCCGCCGCCCAATGAAGCCGCCCAATCGCAATAACGGTTTCTGTATGCGGCAAAAGCCTGCTCTGCCGCATGGTATTTTTTCAGCGCGGCATCGGCATATTTTGGCTCTTCGTCCCATTGCTGCATTTTCGCAATGGCTTGCGCTTGGGCGTTGTGCCAAACTGTTGCGCTGCGCTCTGCATCTTGCCGCACGCAGGCTTGCACATCAACCTGCGCGAAATATCGGTCGCTGCACGCATCGCGGATACTGTGTTCCAGCGGCAGGGTGTCCGCTAAGGCAGTCGCCGATACGCAGAGCAAGAATAAAACGGCTTGGGCTTGGCTGGGTTGGGTTGGCATGGTGGCGTTCCTGTTTGATGTTGAAGCGGTTGTAGCGCCTGATAGGCAGCCTGAAAAAGGGGGGGCAATGCGGTTTCAGGCTGCCTTTGGGTTAATCGGGCAGTTCCAGCAACCAGCCGTTGCGATAGCCGTTTTGTCCGTATTCGTTGGGGTAGCCCAGCGGGTTGATGATGATGCGGCAGTCGTCTTGCACGATGTCTACGGCGTGGTGGGTGTGCCCCGCAATCCAGTAGTCAAAGCCCGCTAGGTCAATCTGGTTGATGAAATAGGGGTTGAGCGGCGAGTCGGCATAGGGCGGCGCGATGCAGGCGGTGTGCGGCGGAAAATGGGTGAGCACGATGGTGCGCGCGCGGTGGCGGAACTGCTCAATAAAGCTAAGCTGGGCGTTGAAACGGGCGATGTAGTCTTCGGGTTCGGCGCGCCTTTCGCGCGGCGGCGTGCCTGCGGCGATGTAGAAAAAGTCGGCGATGTTGTTGCGGGCAAGGGCGATGTTTTCGCGAAACTGTTTTTTGCTGGCGCAATGCTGCCTGAAATTGCTCCACAGCGTGCCGCCGACAAAGGTGTAGCCGCCAAATTCCAGGCTGTGGTTTTCAGCGAGCAGCGGTGCGCCTGCGGCAATGAGTTCGCGCGGCAGGTCGTCGATGTTTTCGCCGTAGAAGTCGTAGTTGCCGAGCACGAATACGCAGGGCTTGCCCGCGCGCTCGCAGACAGCCTGAAAGGCTTCGGCGCCGCGCCGCCCATTGCCGAAATCGCCGGCGTGGACGATTAAATCGGCTGCGGGATGGGGGATAACGGGCTGGCCGTGGGTATCGGATAGGATGTGGAGTTTCATGTGGCTTGCTTGGGGGTTTGCGCGGCGTTATTTGTGTTTTAACACCAGCGTGAACACGCCATTATCTTCGCTGCTTTCCAGCAATTCGTGCCCTGTGTGTTGGCAGAAGGCGGCGAAATCGGCGGGTGCACCTGCATCGGTAGCGAGCACGGTGATGATGGCGCCGCTGTCTAATGTGGCTAGGGCTTTTTTGGTGCGGAGAATGGGGAGCGGGCATTTGAGCCCTGTTAAATCTAGGGTTTGCATGGGATTCCTTTGATGGGGGCAGCCTGAAACGGAGTTGGGCTTTGCGAAACGGTGTTTCAGGCTGCGGGGAGATGGGGAAACAAAAAAAGGGATTTTAGCAAAGTTTGCTATGGGGTTTTGCGGGACTGAAAAGCGGCGCGGTGTTGTTTTGTGCGTCGTGTGGCAGACATTGGGGCAGCCTGAAAACGATTATTTCGCTTGGTGATAGTTTTGTTTTCAGGCTGCTTTGTGTGTTGGGCGAAGGCTGGGCGCGGGGGGAAGGGTGGGCGCAATGGCAAGGGTTTTGCGCGGGGGTACGCCGCGGGCGCGGCGTGGTATGCGGGAAATTGAGTTGATGTGGGATGAGTGGGTGGCTTTGTTATGTGCGTGGTTTTCTGTCTTAACTTTGTGAACTGCGTGCGCAGCGGGCTGCACACCCTACGTTCGTTTTCAGGCTGCTTTTGGAATCGTCTGAAAGGCAGCCTGAAAACGGTTTGTCAGATGGCGTTTCAGTTTTAGCTTCGCAGAAACTTGCTACGTTCGTTTTCAGGCTGCCTTTGCGGTGAACAATAATCGGTGCATGGTTTTGCATGATTACACGCCCTGCTCTGCCGCGCCAGCCAAAAGCAGCCTGAAACCGTGTTTATCAATCAGCAACGCGCGTGGTTTTTCTCCGTGCGCAGCAAGCTGCACACCCTACATCTGTTTTCAGGCTGCCTTTGGGATTACTTGCAAGGCAGCCTGAAAACAAGCAAAGCGAGTTTCTGCGAAACTAAAACCATGCCCATCCAATCACCTATCAACCACCATAATCCGCTGCACTTCGTGCCAATAGCCATCGGGGCGGGGTTCTACTTGGGCGTAAAGCGCGGTGGGGGCAATTTGGCTATGGCTGATGGTTTCAGGCTGCGTGATGCGGGCGGGAGCTAGGTATTCGGTGCGCCCTAGGCGGTAATAGTGGGCGTGTTCGGGCAGGGTTGCGGGGTTGTTTGTCCAGATGCCGCTCCATGCTTGCGCTGGGAAATCGGCGGGCAGCTCGCCTGTGGCGGTGAAGCCGATGCCGCGCACGATGCTGGCGCTGCGGATGTTGTCTGGAGCGATGCTGTGTTGGCGCAGGGCGGCTTGGGCTTCGGGCGTGGCAAGCAGGGCGAGCTGGCGTTGCAGTTTGCGCTGTTTGCGCGCAAGGGTGTCGCGTGGGTTGAGCCCTGCCATGTGTTCGCCTGTGGCGCTGCCGTGGTATTTGCAGGCGAGTTCCAGGTGATACGGCGTGCCGCCCAGCGCGACGATGTAGTCCATCTCGCCAAGCATGCTTTTGCCTGCTGCGCCATCGCTGTAAACGGGTAGATTGGCGGCGAGTAGCTGGGCGTGCGGCGCGTGGGTAAACCAATACGCCAGCAGGTCTTCGGCGTATTTGCCCAGCGCATAGCGGTTGCGGGTAAGGTTTTCAGGCTGCCGATTGGGCTCGCTTTGCCATTGCTCATCCCATGCCAGCAGCAGCCTGAAACCGTGTTCGCCGAGCAGCTCGCGCACGGGCAGCTCGCAGCCTGTGTGCCACAGCGGCGGGGCGGTGAGCAGGCTGGCGAGGTCGCGGACGGCGGGGTGAGCAAGCCGCCACCAAAGGGCATCTTGGGCGTAGTTCATGGGGTGTCCTGATGTTTACAAGGTACGCCAGTATAGCGCGAGATGGCGTTTCAGGCTGCCTTGGGCGTGTGGGCATTCAACTTTTGCAGCGGGTTTTGCGTCAGAAAATGGCAGATGCAAGGCAAAAACATGAGCCAATGCCACCCATTGGCGAGTGTTTTTAACGCGGCAGATGCCGTTTTATGACGGAAAAGCCGCCAAAATGTTGATTGGCAACACGCCCGAGAGTTTATGCCATAATCCGCCTTTTCTTGTTACACGGCAGCCTGAAAATGCCTTGCTATCTCAAAATCGCGCTCAACGTTCCCCTCGGTTTGCTCACTTATGCCCACCCCACGCCGCTGCCGCGCGGCACGCGGGTGCTGGTGCCGTTTATCAACAAAACCGTTGCTGGCATTGTGTGGGGCGAAGAAACGCAGCCTGAAATCGCCGCGCACAAAATCCGCGCCGTGCAACAAGTGTTGTCGGACGAGCCGCCGCTGCCCGAAAGCTGGCTTGCGCTGATTGAGTTTGCCGCGCGTTATTACCACTACCCCATCGGGCAAACCGCGTTCACCGCGCTGCCGCAAGCCCTGCGCGAAAATCAACCCGCCAAAATACCGCAGCCTGAAACCTTCTACACACTCAACGATTTAGGCAAACAGCAGCCCGCCCCATCCGCGCGTTCGCATAAAAAACTCGCGCTGTGGCAAGCGCTGTTTTCAGGCTGCCTGAATCTTGCCGCGCTGAAAAAAATCCATCCGCAAGCCGCCAACTTCATCAACGAATACAGCGAACAAGGTTGGCTTAACATCACCACGCAAGGGCAGCCTGATGTCGGTTTTGTCCAAATCTCTGATTTGGATAACAAAACCCCATGCCGACAGGCGCATCCCAAATCCACCCACACACTCAACCCCGAGCAACACACCGCATCCAGCCAAATTCAGGCTGCCTTTGGGCAATTCCAACCCTTTTTGCTCTACGGCATTACTGGCAGCGGCAAAACCGAAGTCTATTTTGACGCAATGGCAACTGCGCTCGCGCAAGGCAAACAAGTATTGCTGCTGCTGCCCGAAATCAACCTAACGCCGCAGCTGCTGCAACGCGTTGCCAACCGCTTCCCCCATCTGCCCACCGCCGTGCTACACAGCCAAACCGCCGCAGGCAAGCGCAGTCAAGACTATCTACGCGCCATGCTCGGACAAGCCAAGCTCATCATTGGCACGCGGCTTGCTGTATTCACCCCTTTGCCCGATTTAGCGCTAATTGTGGTGGACGAAGAACACGATTCATCGTTCAAACAAGACAACGAACTACGCTACCACGCCCGCGATTTAGCCATCTGGCGCGCGCAACAAGCCGCCTGCCCCATCGTGCTCGGCAGCGCCACCCCCAGCTTAGAGAGCTGGCACAAAGCGCAAACAGGCGCATACCGCCTACTCAGCCTGCCCCATCGCGCCAATCCGAATGCCCGGCTGCCGCAAATCCAGCTTTTAGACGTGCGCCCGATTACGCTCAACAACGGCATCTCGCCGCTCGCGCTCAAAATGCTGCAAGACAACCACGCCCAAGGCGGCATCTCGCTGGTGTATCTCAACCGCCGCGGTTTCGCTCCCGCGCTGTTTTGCGGCGACTGCGGACACACCTTCGGCTGCCCCCATTGCTCCGCCAAAATGGTGCTACACCAACGCGCACGCCAACTGCGCTGCCACCATTGCGATTTCAGGCTGCCTATTCCCATCGCCTGCCCCGATTGTGGCAACCAAGATTTAACCGCCATCGGACAAGGCACGCAGCGCATTGAAGACACCCTGCGCACTGCCCTACCGCACGCCCAAATCGCCCGCGTGGACAGAGACAGCACCGCCCACCAGCGCGACTGGGACGCGCTCTACGCCGCCATCCACGCCAACGAAATAGACGTCTTAATCGGCACGCAAATGCTCGCAAAAGGACACGACTTCGCGCGGCTCAATCTCGTTATCGTGTTAAACGCCGATGGCTCACTGTTTTCCAGCGACTTTCGCGCCCCCGAGCGGCTGTTTGCCGAGCTGATGCAAGTATCAGGCAGAGCAGGACGCGCCGAAGCCGCAGGGCGCGTGCTTATCCAAACACGGCTGCCCGAGCATCCCGTTTTCGCCGCCGTGCAAACGCAAAACTACCCCTTGTTTGCCGACCACGAGCTTGCCCAGCGCGAACTGTTTACCCTGCCGCCCTATGGTTTTCAGGCTGCCATTCGCGCCGATGCCCCCACCCAAGCCGAAGCCAGCCAATTTTTAAACGACATCCGCGACTGCATCGCCCCGCTATTGCCCGAAAACGTCCACCAATTTGGCGCCGTTCCCATGCAAATGGCGCGCCTTGCCGAGCGCGAACGTGCCCAAGTTTTCCTAGAAAGCCCCAGCCGCAAAATCCTGCACCACGCCCTTGCTCAATGGGAGCAAGTGCTTGGCCAATACAAAAGCGGCAACATCCGCTGGCACATTGATGTAGATACCCAAGAGTTATAGCCCAAGGCAGCCTGAAAACGCCCACTTCTATACCTTTCCTTTACATAAAATGATAAAATGCCCGCCATTTCCGATTGTCCATTAAACAGCACAACAGATTTAGAAAGATTCAAACAATGAACCTACAACTCTTCGTTGATAAGATGCTCACACTCAAAGGCGCGATTGCAGCAGCAATTGTGGACTTTGAAAGCGGAATGCTCATGGCATCAGGCAGCAACGACCCCACATTTGACTTAGAAGTGGTGGCGGCGCGCGGCAGCGAAGTGATGCGCGCCAAAATCAAAACCATGCAAAAGCTGGAAATGGACGATGAAATCAACGACATCATGATCACCACCACCAGCCAATATCATTTTCTCTGCCCCGTTAAGCAACACCGCAATATGTTTATCTACCTTGCCGTAAACCGAAAAACCGCAAACGTATCGCTCTGTCGCCAAATGATGTTCGCCGTAGATAAAAATATCGTCTAATTCACAAAAAATAAAATCCTGCCAATGAGCAGGATTTTTTGTTTGCCTATTTGTTTACCCGTTTTCAGGCTGCCTCTCGCGTAACACATCACCCAAGCTCCCCTTTAATCCCGCCATGCAACCGCGCATCAAATCATCCAGCCGTTCATCATCGCAAACACTATTGTCCACATCAAACACAAACGCGCGAAACAAACTGCCCAGCTCAATCTCATCCGCCGCACGGCACAACGCCCAACCGCGCGAGCGCCGCATCACATAGCCCAAATCCTCCAACCGCAGCAGCAGCAATTCCGCACGGTCATAGCCAATATTCAAGCGCTGGCGGAAATCCCGCAGCGTCAGCACCCGATTTTCCCGCACCAAAAGCAACAGCAACGCCAACACATCGTCCAACAGCGTATGCGCCGCATGCGTGCGCAAAAACGCATTGCCCTGCCAATAATTGCAACACGCCGTAAACAACGCCCCGCCCAACACAATAGACCACAAAACGTGCAGCCAAATCAAAAAAATCGGCACAATCGCAAACGCGCCATACACCAGCTCATAGCTATGAAAATGGCGCAAATACACCCCAAATCCCCATTTTGCCACTTCCAACAACACCGCCGCCAAGCCCGCCCCCAGCAAAGCATGCCGCATCGGCACATAACAACTGGGCGTAACCCGAAACACCAAAGTCAAAGCCAGCATATCCAACAACACCTGATGCACCACTTTCAGGCTGCCTGAAAACCAAGCAGGGCTTTGCGACGCGCCAAAAAACAACAAATTCGTTGACAGCGACACGCTCACCCCCACCACCGCAGGCACCAGCACCACCAGCACCAAATACATCGGCAAACGCACCCACCAAGACCGCCGCTGTTGCACCCGCCAAATCTGATTAAACGTCTGCTCCACCGTGTTCACCATCATCAACACCGTAACCACCATAATCCCCACCCCAAAAGTCGTCAAACGCCCCGCCTGCAATTTAAATTCATTCAAATAATCCACCACCGCCGACACCCCGCTGGGCACAATCGTCCGATTCAAAAACAGCATAAACGCATTCACCATATCCCCAAACAGCGGAAACACCGTAACCACCACCAACAGCACCGTCAAAATCGGCACCAACGCCAACAGCGTGGTAAACGTCAAACTCCCCGCCGCTTGCAACACATCCACTTCATTAAACCGCCGCCACAAAAACCGTAAAAACCCCAGCACACGCCAACGCCCCATCACATTCCCATTCAACATCGCAACCATCCAATCAACAAAATTCAGGCTGCCCATCCAAAAGCAGCCTGAAAAACCAATAACCAGCATGAGCCCAAGCCCACACACAAAATCCACATCCCAAAAGGCAGCCTGAAAACAAACAAAGCAAGTCTCAGTACCCCCCTTTTTTCAGGCTGCCTCACAGCCCAACTAAATAGAAAAATCTTCCACCGCAGGCGCAAACAACAAACGATTCACCCGCTCCCGCGTCAAGCCCTCATCCAACAACCCCATAAAATCATAAGCAAAGCCCCGCAACACCCCATCCGAGCGCACCACCACCTTATATTCCCCCAGCTCAAACAAATGCCCCACATCCAAAGCCACCAAATCCTGATAGCGCCCCCCATCAAACCCCGCACCATCCATCAACCCAGCCCCCAGCCCCAAGCGCACATAATCCAACAACACCCCCCCATCATCCGACTCAAACACCGTATGCCAAGACAACCGCGCCCGAGCAAACGCACGCGTTGCCAAAGCCCCCCCATCAAACGTAAAACCATAAGTCAGCAACGGCAACGCCGCCACATCCGCCAACGAAATCTCCCCCTTGCTCACCAACTCATGATCGCGCGGCAACACCAACACATAACGCCACTCCCCAAACGACAACGCCCGCAAACTATCCCACTCCCCCGAGCAATCCATCGTCAAAGCCAAATCCACCTCACCATTTAACACCATCCCCATCAAATCAGCAGGACTCCCCTGCTTCAACACCAAACGCACATCAGGAAACAACTCCCGAAACCGCGCCAACACATCAGGTAGCCTGAAACGCAATAAAGCATGAGTCGCCCCAATCGTAAACGAACCCCGCTCCGTCTTCGCAAACTCCCCCCCAATATTCTTAATATTACGCACCCCCCGCAACACCTGCTCCGCCGTCTCCAAAATCTCCATCCCCACCTGCGTAACCGCCACAATCCGCTTCCCACTGCGAATAAAAATCTGCACCCCCAGCTCATCCTCCAACAACCGAATCTGCTTAGACACCCCAGGCTGCGAAGTAAACAACGTCTCCGCCGCCTCCGACACATTCAAATTATGGCGAAACACCTCCACCGCATAACGCAACTGCTGCAACTTCATCACATTCATCCCAAAAACAAAAGCGCACAATGTAACACGCCCCCCAACACAACGCAAAAACAAGCCCCACCCAAGCACCACACCCCAAAAAATCCCCCAATACAACCATTTTTTATGTTGCATTTATACAACTACACCATCGCATAATCACAAAAATATATGACAAAGAACAGATACTTGAGTATCGTTAAACCGCAGCGCAAAACAAGTCAAACGCAAAAAGCATTGACAGAGAAGCCCCAAATTCTTATAGTAAGCATTGGTAAAAATTTGGGTTCGCGCCTAGAAGTTTTATTCAAGCAACAGCCTGAAGTCTCAACGTGGCAAACACAAAACCTGCCAAAATCATTTTCTTGATGAGGGAATAACATGACTAAACAAATCAAATTAAGCGCATTAATCGTAGCTCTGATGGCTTCCACAGGTGCAATGGCACACGAAGTGCACGGTTACACCACCAGCCAAGGTTCAGGCGAAGTTGTACGCAACAACTACGGCGAATGCTGGGAAAACACCTATCTAGACAAAGCCGCCAACGGCTTGGTTGAATGCGGTGACAGAGTTGAAGAAGCACCTAAAACTCAAACCGTTACTGAAAAAGTAAACGAAACCATTTCTCTGCAATCTGAATTCCTGTTCGGTTTTGACAAATACAACTTGCGTCCAGAAGCCATCACTACTCTGAACGACTTGTCTGCTAAATTGTCTCAAAGCAACGTACAATCTATCCGCGTAGAAGGCAATACCGACTTTATGGGTTCAGATGCTTACAACCAAGCATTGTCTGAGCGTCGCGCCAATACTGTTGCTAACTACTTGGTACAACAAGGCGTTCCTGCTGACCGCGTTTCTGCTGTTGGCTTGGGTGAAAGCCAAGCTAAAATGACTGAACAATGCCAAGCAGAAGTGGCTAAATTGGGTAAAAAAGTATCCAAAGCTAAAAAACGTTCAGCGCTTATCGCATGTATTGAACCTGACCGTCGCGTAGACATCCAAGTTGAATCTTTGGTAACACGCGAAGTTCAACGTGAAGTAGCTGCTCCCGCTCCTGCTGCGCAATAATCGGTTGTTAAAATGATTTGAAACTGGGTTCTTAAATCTTTTTAAGAATCCAGTTTTTGCAATTTGCAGAACGAAAGAACACGATGCAGCATGTGAAAATGTACACAGGCACTTTTTGCCCTTATTGCACAATGGCAAAGCAGTTGTTAAAACAAGTTGGCGTGGATGAAATTGAAGAAATCAATGTTAGCCGCTCGCCTGCTGATTTTTCCCAAATGCAACAATTAACGGGGTTGCGCTCTGTGCCACAAATTTTTATTGGTGAAACGCACGTGGGTGGTTTTACTGATTTGTATGCTTTGCATCAAAAAGGCGATTTGCTGCCTTTGCTTCAAGCTGAATAATTTTTTAACCTCTCAACAAAGGAATCATCATGAGTGAACAAAATCCTGCTCCACAACAAGAAACTGCGTCTGCCCAACCTGTGTTTAGCGTAGAAAAATTGTATGTGAAAGATTTGTCTTTGGAAGTGCCACATGCGCCCAAAATTTTCTTGGAACAAGAAACGCCAGAAGTGGATATGCGCATCAACACTACGGCTTCACAAATTGAAGAGAATTTTTATGAATGCGTGGTTACAGTTACGGTTACGGCTAAATTGGCGGATAATCGTGTGGTGTTTTTGAACGAAGTGAGCCAAGCGGGCATTTTCCGTTTGGAAAACATTCCTGAAAACGATGTGAATATGTTGCTTGGCGTGGCTTGCCCGAACATTCTGTTCCCTTATGCGCGCGAAGTGGTTTCTTCAACGGTTACGCGCGCTGGCTTCCCACCTGTGTTATTGGCGCCGATTAACTTTGAAGCGATGTTTAACCAAGCGCAAGAAGAGCAAGTGGCTTAATGTGTTAAGACAAAGGCAGCCTGAAAACGGGAAATATCGTTTTCAGGCTGCCTTTTGGTTTTTGTGCACTTTATACGCGGGCTCAATCTTAAACCCTGCCCTATTCTGTTTTCAGGCTGCCTTTCTCGCATCAGGCAGCCTGAAAATCATTTGGGCAATGCTTCGGCATTGGCTAACCATGCGGGCGGTTGCTCTGCGCTGCCATCGGTGTAGAACTCTTGCTTCCAGATGGGCACTTCGGCTTTAACGGTGTCAATGATGAAGCGGCAGGCGGCAAAGGCGGCGTCGCGATGCCCTGCGCTTACGCCCACGAACACGGCGATTTCGCCGATGGCGAGCTTGCCCACGCGATGCACGCACACAGCATCTTCAATGGCAAAGCGTTGCTTGGCTTGGGCGATGATGGCTTCGCCTTGGCTTTGCGCGAGTTGGGCGTAGGCGCTGTAAACAAGGTAGTCCACCGTTTTGCCGTCGTTGTGGCGGCGCACCCAGCCTTCAAAGCTGTTGAACGCGCCGCAGCGTTCGTTTTGCGTGAGCTGCTCACGCAGGGCGTGGACGTTAATGGGTTGGTCGGTTAGTGCGAACATGGTTAGCCTCCTGCTACAGGGGGGATGAATGCGATGGTATCTTGGTCGGCAAGGGTGGCATGCCAATCGCAGAAAACGTGGTTTTGGGCGGCGCGCAGTGGCACGGCTGGGAATGCGTAACGCTGTTGCAATTCGGCATAGAGTTCGGCAACGGTGTTGGCGGCGGTGGCGCAGGTTTCTTGGTCTTTGCCTGTGGCTTCGCGCAGGGCGGCGAAATAGAGTATGGTAATGTTTTTCATAATGTTTAATGTGTTATAAGGCAGCCTGAAAACGGATGCAGCGAGTTTCTGCGAAACGTTTTCAGGCTGCCTTTGGGGTTTTAATACGCGGATTTTAGGGTTCTAGTTTTTCCAAACCGCCCAGATAAGGGCGCAACGCTGGCGGAATATTGATGCTGCCGTCTGCGTTTTGATGGTTTTCCAGCACCGCCACCAAAGTGCGCCCTACCGCCAAGCCTGAGCCGTTGAGCGTGTGCAACAGGCGGTTTTTGCCGTCCTCGCCTTTGAAACGCGCTTTCATGCGCCGCGCTTGGAAATCTTCGCAGTTGGAGCAGCTGGAAATTTCGCGGTACGTATTTTGCGCGGGCACCCACACTTCCAAATCATACGTTTTCGCCGCGCCAAAGCCCATGTCGCCTGTGCACAGCGTAATCACGCGATACGGCAATTCCAGCAGCTTCAAGATGTTTTCTGCGTGCGACACCATCTCTTCTAGCGCGGCATACGAGTTTTCAGGCTGCACCACTTGCACCATTTCCACCTTGTCAAACTGATGCTGGCGGATTAAGCCGCGCGTGTCCTTGCCATGCGAACCTGCTTCGCTGCGAAAACAAGGCGAATGCGCGGTGAATTTCAGCGGCAGATCTTTCTCGGGCACAATCGTGTCGCGCACGATATTGGTGAGCGTAACCTCCGCCGTGGGAATCAGGTATTGCGACAGCTTGCTCTCATCGCCGCCGCGCGTAACGTGGAATAAATCCTCGGCAAATTTAGGCAGCTGCCCCGTGCCCAGCAATGCGGCATCGCTCACGATATAAGGCGTGTAGCATTCGGTGTAGCCGTGCTGCTGCGTGTGCGTATCCAGCATAAACTGTGCCAACGCACGATGCAGCCGCGCCACTTTGCCCTTCATCAGGCTGAATCGTGCGCCCGACAATTCCGCCGCTTTTTCAAAATCCAAGCCCAGCGCCGCGCCCAAATCCACATGGTCTTTCACTTCAAAATCAAAGGTTTTGGGCGTGCCGACTTTGCGCACTTCCACGTTTTCCGTTTCATCCTTGCCAACGGGCACGCTGCTATGCGGCAGATTGGGGATGCGCAACAGCAAATCATCCAAGGCAGCCTGAATGCGTGGCAAATCTTGGTTTAACTGTTCTTGCAAGGCTTTAATCTGCGCCACTTCGGCTTTCACCGCTTCGGCTTCTTCGCGCTTGCCTTGCTTCATCAATTCGCCAATTTGTTTAGATAGCGTGTTCACTTTCGCCTGCGCTTCTTCGCTTTGTACTTGCAGGGCTTTGCGCTGGTTTTCCAGTTGCTCAAACGCGGCAGTGTCCAATTCAAAACCGCGCGTGGCTAATCGCGCTGCCACGCCTGCCAAATCGTTGCGCAATAATTGGATGTCTAACATGATTTTTCCTTGTTTTGTTAATTTGTGAAAAGGGGTATTTTAAACCAAAACGGCTTTTCAGGCTGCCTTTGGCGCGGCATGGACAGCCTGAAAACGGTTGGGCTACACAGCGTGGTACGCGGCGCAACGCGTGCAATGGCAATCTTAAAGCCAAAATAATTTTCAGGCTGCCTGATGCTGCGGCAGCCTGAAAAGGGAATGAATGCGCGGTGGCGTGGTTTGCCGTTTCAGGCTGCCAATTGCGCCAGCAGTTTCTCGTGGATGCCGCCGAAACCGCCGTTGCTCATAATCAGAATGTGGTCGCCTGCTTGGGCGGTGGCGGCGATGCGGTTCACAAAATCATCAAACTGCTTGCCGATGTGTGCCTTGCTGCCCAATGGGGCAAGCGCGCTGGCAACGTCCCAATCTACGCCGCCTGCGTAGCAAAACACTTGGTCGGCATCTTTCAGGCTGCCTGCAAGGGCGGCGGACATGGTGCCGAGTTTCATGGTGTTGGAGCGCGGTTCTAGCACGGCGATAATGCGCGCGCTGCCAACTTTCTGCCGCAAGCCTGCTAGGGTGGTTTCTATGGCGGTGGGATGGTGGGCGAAGTCGTCGTACACGGTGATGCCGTTTGCCACGCCTTTGATTTCCATGCGCCGTTTTACGTTTTTGAACTGGCTCAATGCTTGGCAACTGTGCTCAATGCGCACGCCGACGTGTTGCGCGGCGGCGATGACGGCAAGGGCGTTCAGGCGGTTGTGGTCGCCGAGCAAATCCCATGCGATGTGCCCAACGGTTTTGCCTTGGTATTGCACGTCAAACGCGCCATCGGCTTGCACGTTGCCCACTTGCCAATGCGCGTTGTCGCCAAAGGGGGCAATGGGCGTCCAACAGCCTTGGTCTAACACGGTTTTCAGGCTGCCTGAATGGGCGTTGGCGATGATTAAGCCTTCGCTGGGCACGGTACGCACAAGGTGGTGAAATTGGGTTTCTATGGCGGCGAGATTGGGGAAGATGTCGGCGTGGTCGTATTCCAGATTGTTGAGAATGGCGGTGCGCGGGCGGTAGTGGACAAATTTGCTGCGCTTGTCAAAAAAGGCGGTGTCGTATTCATCCGCTTCAATCACGAAAAACGGCGATTCGTTTTGCGGCAAGCGGGCGGAAACGTTGAAATTTTGCGGGATACCGCCAATCAGAAAGCCCGCGCCCAAGCCCGCGTATTCCAACACCCAAGCCAGCATAGAAGCGGTGGTGGTTTTGCCGTGCGTGCCTGCCACGGCGAGCACCCAATGCTGATGCAACACGTTTTCGGCGAGCCATTGCGGGCCGGAAATATAAGGCAGATTGCGGTTAAGGATGGCTTCAATCACGTCCATGCCGCGCTTGGCAACATTGCCAATCACATACGCATCGGCGCGGTAGTCATCCAACTGCGCTGCGTCAAAGCCTTCGTGTACGCAGATGCCGAGCGCTTCCAGCTGCGTGCTCATGGGCGGATACATTTTGGCGTCGCAGCCTGTTACTTTGAAGCCTGCTTGTTGGGCGATGGCGGCAAGTCCGCCCATAAATGTGCCGCCGATGCCGATGATGTGGATGTGTTTCATGGTGTGTTTTTGGGGGTGAACAAAAGGGGGCGATTATAACGCAAATGCTGGGCATCGCCGTTGGCGCTTGCCAAATGACAAGGCTGCCGAACGCGCGCAAGGCAGCCTGAAAACGGGGGATGGAGTAGCGCAGCGGTTTTCAGGCTGCCTATTCCCAAGCATCCAAGAATACGCCCCAATGTTCCTTGTCTTCGGATAGGGAAAACA
This sequence comes from uncultured Kingella sp., assembly GCA_963529725.1. Classification (GTDB taxonomy): domain Bacteria; phylum Pseudomonadota; class Gammaproteobacteria; order Burkholderiales; family Neisseriaceae; genus Kingella_B. The sequence goes on from CAUSAW010000017.1 coordinate 15,260, forward strand.
AATATTCGTGCAGTCTTTCCACTTCGTTTTCGTATTCATCGCCCGATAGCGCGCCTGTCATCATGCGAAAGCGTTGGTACACCAAATAAGTGTTGGCAACATCGGTTTCGCAGTAATCGCGGATGTTTTCAATTTCGCCGTTTTGATAGGCTTGCCACACCTGCCCACCATCCATGCCCAGCTTGCCCGGGAAGCCGCACATTTTCGCCAGTTCATCCAGCGGCGCATTGGCGCGCCCTGTGTACATCGCCAGCAAATCCATTAAATCGCAATGGCGGGCGTGATAGCGGCTGATGTAGTTGTTAAATTTGAAATCGCGGCTGTCGCGCGAATCGCCATCGCCCATCTCCCAATAGCGCGGCGCGGCAATGCCATGCACCAACGCGCGATAATGCAGCACAGGCAAATCAAAACCGCCGCCGTTCCAGCTCACCAATTGCGGCGTGTATTTGGCGATGAGATTGAAAAATTCGGCAACGATTTCTTCTTCGCTGCTATTGGGCTTACCCAGCGTGCCGATGTGGATTTTATCCTTCCAGCGCAGGCAGCAAGAAATGGCGACGATGCGTTGCAAATGATGCGGCATAAAATCGCTGCCTGTTTTGGCGCGACGTTGCTGGAAAGCAAAATCGGCAACTTCGTTGTCCGATAGCGTATCAGGCAGCTCGTTGAGCAGGCGAATGCTGGGAATATCGGGAATGGTTTCAATATCAAAAACAAGAATCGGCGTCATGATGGGCTTTCTGCGGATGGATAAACAAGAATAGGCAGCCTGAAACAAGGTTTGGCGCTGCCCAAACGCTGGGGCGGTATTCAATCATATTTTCAGGCTGCTTAAAATATGTTTTCACTATATTTTGAGCAAATTCGTTTGCTATTTGTTTGTTTTATTGGTTATATTACGCGCCTTTTATTCACACGAAAGAAGTCAATATGAAATTTCGTTCAACTCTTGCCGCTGCGGTGGTTTTCGCCATCACTGCTTGCGGCGAAGCCCCAGCGGCAAATGGCAAACCCACGCCCGCGCAAGGCAAAACCGCATCTGCGGCAAGCAAACCAGCAGAAGCGGCAGCGGTTTCTAATAAAAATGTGCCCGCTGATGTGGCAAAAACCATCACCAGCAAGCTGGAATCGCGTTATGCCGACCGCAAATTGAAAGTGGAAGAAATCGCCACCACGCCCGTGGCAGGTTGGTATGAAGTGGTGGTAAACGGCAAGAATTTGGTGTATGTGGACGCGAGCGCGGAATATATGCTGGTGGGCGATTTGATTTCCACCCAAGATGGCAAAAGTCTCACCGAAGAGCGCAAAGCGGTGTTGAACAAGATTGATTACGACAAGCTGCCGTTTGACAAAGCGATTAAAGAAGTGCGCGGCAACGGCAAGCTGCAAGTGGCGGTGTTCTCCGACCCCGATTGCCCATTCTGCAAACGGCTGGAACACGAATTTGGCAAAATGACCGACATCACCATCTACAACTTTATGATGCCGATTCCGCAGCTTCATCCCGATGCCACGCGCAAAGCAGTGCAAATTATGTGCCAACCCGACACCACCAAGGCTTGGACAGAATGGATGCGCGAAGGCAAAATGCCCGCTCGCGTGGCAGATTGCAAAAATCCCGTAAACGAAACCACCGCGCTGGGCGAGAGCTTTGGCTTTAACGGCACGCCGACTATCGTTTTCCCTAATGGGCAAGTGCAAAGCGGTTTTGCTCCATTGCCGCAATTGGAAGAAATTATCAAGGCAAATCAAAAATAAACGGTTTGCGCCATAAAAAGGCAGCCTGAAAACGAATTTTCCGTTTTCAGGCTGCCTTTATTAACTATTAACAACAAACAATTAAATCCCCTGCATTAAATCCCCTGCGCTTTCACTTTCGCTTCTTTGTCCAATTTAGACAACGCCGATAAATACGCCCGCGTGGTGGCAATCAACACATCCGTATCCGCGCCCTGCCCGTTCACAATCTTGCCGTTTTTAGACAAACGCACCGTGGTTTCGCCTTGGCTTTCCGTGTCTTTGGTAATCGCGTTCACCGAATACAATTCCAGCGTTGCGCCGCTGTTTGCTACGCTTTCAATCGCCTTAAACACCGCATCCACAGGTCCAGAACCCGTTGCCTCGGCGTGTTGTTCCACGCCATCCACGCTAAACACAATCTGCGCGATGGGCGGCTCGCCAGTTTCGGTAACAATGCGTTGCGAGATGAATTTATAACGGTCTGGCGCCAAATTGGACATTTCATCCGAAATCAACGCGTGCAAATCTTCATCAAAAATTTCACGTTTTTTGTCTGCCAGCTCTTTAAACCGCGCAAATGCTGCGTTCAACGCTTCTTCGCTGCCCAACTCAATGCCCAATTCTTGCAGCTTGGTTTTAAACGCATTGCGTCCCGATAGTTTGCCCAAAGTCAATCGGTTCGCCGCCGCCCAGCCCACGCTTTCGGCAGACATAATCTCATACGTTTCGCGGTGTTTTAACACGCCATCTTGGTGAATGCCGCTTTCGTGCGAGAAGGCATTTGCGCCCACAATCGCCTTGTTGGGCTGCACAGGATAGCCCGTAATCGTGGAAACCAGTTTGGAGGTCGGCACGATTTGCGCAGTGTCAATGCCGGTTTCCAAACCGAACAAATCATGCCGTACTTTCAGCGCCATCACGATTTCTTCCAAGCTGGCATTGCCCGCACGTTCGCCCAAACCGTTGATGGTGCATTCGATTTGGCGTGCGCCCGCCTGAATCGCCGCCAGCGAATTGGCCACCGCCATGCCCAAATCGTTGTGGCAGTGGCTAGACCAGACGACTTTACTGCTGTTAGGCACGCTGTTGATGATGGCGCGGATGCGTTCATACCACGCAGAGGGAATCGAATAGCCCACGGTATCGGGAATGTTGATGGTGGTGGCGCCTGCTTCTATAACGGCCGTGAAAATCTCCACCAGGAAATCGTGTTCGGAACGCACGGCGTCTTCGGCGGAAAATTCCACGTCATCGGTATATTCTTTGGCGATTTTCACCGCTTTCACCGCGGCTTCCACCACCTGCTTCGGCTTCATTTTCAGCTTGTGTTCCATGTGGATGGGGCTGGTGGCGATAAAGATGTGGATGCGGCGTTTAGCGGCTGGGGCAATCGCTTCGCCCGCCTTGCGAATATCATTTTCCACCGCGCGGCAAAGCGAGCAAACAGTTGATTTGGTGATGGTTTTAGCGATTTCGTTTACCGCTTCCCAATCACCAGGGCTGGCGGCGGCAAAACCCGCTTCAATCACGTCCACGCCCATTTTTTCCAGCTGGCGCGCCACGCGGATTTTTTCTTCTTTGGTCATCGCTGCACCAGGGGACTGCTCGCCATCGCGCAACGTGGTATCAAAAATAATAATGCGGTTGTTTGTGTTCATGGGGATTCTTTCTAATTGGTTTTGTTGCTGGATAAAAGCATTTAAATCCAAAAATTTGCCTTGAGATTCGGCAAGCGCGGTTAATTTTTGCAACTGATGCAGGGGCAACGAACCGCGGGTGCGCCATTTGTAAATGGCGGCGGGCGTAGCGGCATTTTCAGGGTCTTGTTGTTTTAAGGCTTCGGCAAGCGCATTCACGCCGCCGAAATAAGCGATTAAGCGTTCAATGTCTAATTGCATGGTAGCTTGTCCAATAAGTGATCAGAATGGATGGACGAATTATACGAATATTGGACAAATTAGCAAATTAATTTTGACATCTAGATCTAAAATAATTTGCTTATTGGATATTTTGTCTTATTTTTGGTTTTCAGGCTGCCTAATACAGCATCCAAAATACACCCTTGCGCCCCGCCAAAGGCAGCCTGAAAATGCTATACTCCCATTTCCTACATTGCACTACACGAATCCAATCATGACCACACTAGCCGAATTCTTGCGTGACCACACCGCTCAACACAACATCGCGCCTGATTTAATCGCCACCGTTTCCAGCATCATCCAAGCCTGCACCCAAATCAGCACGCGCGTGCGCTTGGGCGCGTTATCAGGCGTATTGGGCGAAGCGGGCACGGGCAACATCCAAGGCGAAACGCAAAAAAATCTTGATGTGCTCGCCAATCAAATTTTGATTACTGCGCTCCAAGCCACGCCCAGCGTTGCAGGGCTTGCCAGCGAAGAAGAAGATACCTTCGTGCCCTGCCATGAAGATGGCAAGCATCTTGTGTTATTTGATCCCTTAGACGGTTCGTCCAATATTGATGTAAACATTTCAATTGGCACAATATTCTCCATTCTGCCCAAGCCACAAGGCAGCCTGAAAACCGAATCTTTCTTGCAACAAGGCAACGCCCAAATCGCCGCAGGCTATGTGTTATACGGCGTGCAAACCCTGCTGATGCTCACCTTCAAACACGGCGTATACGGCTTCACACTGAACGACTGCAACGAATTTATCCTCACCCACACCCCGCAAATTCCCGAGCAAACGGCAGAATTTGCCATCAACGCCTCCAACCAGCGCCATTGGGAAGCCCCTACACAACGCTACATCGCCGAACTGCTTGCAGGCAAAGAAGGCGCGCGCGGCAAAAACTACAATATGCGCTGGGTCGCCAGCATGGTGGCAGAAGTCCACCGCATCCTGATGCGCGGCGGCGTGTTCCTTTACCCCAAAGACAACCGCGACCCCAGCAAAGCAGGCAAACTGCGCCTGATGTACGAAGCCACCCCCATGAGCCTGCTGGTTAGCCAAGCAGGTGGCGCAGCCAGCAACGCCCATCAGGACATTTTGTCCATCCAACCTAATGATTTGCACCAGCGCGTTGCCGTGATACTGGGCAGCAAAGAAGAAGTGGAACGTGTAAACCAGCTACACGCAGCCTGAAAAAGGCAGCCTGAAATCGGTTATAATGCCGCGCTGCGAAAAAGGCGCGGCTTTTTTATGGCGGCTTAAAATCCGAAATTTGCATAGTGAAATAGCATTTGAATACCCGAAATAATGTAGCGCCATTACTCGTAGCCATGCCAACACACCACCAAGATAAAATGAATAAAATCCCAATAGGCAGCCTGAAAACCACATCTAAGCCCTTTCTGAAATGGGCAGGCGGCAAAGCCAAACTTGCACCCTTTATCCAATCGCATTTACCTGCACACTCGCACCATCGCTTGATTGAACCCTTTGCAGGTTCAGCAGCTTTATCACTGGCTTTGGGATACGATGCTTATTTGTTAAACGACAGCAATGCCGACTTAATCAACCTATACCAATCATTAAAATGCCACCAGCAGGAATTTATTGATTACGCACGCTCATTTTTCATCGCCCCCAATAACCAAGATACGCGATTTTATGCACTGCGCGATCAATTCAACGCCAGCCAAAACACAGAAGAACGTGCCGCGCTGTTTGTTTATTTAAACCGCCATGCATTCAATGGATTATGCCGATACAACAGCAAAGGCGGTTTTAATGTGCCATTTGGTAAATACAAATCGCCCTATTTTCCTGAGCGAGAAATGCAAGCGTTTATCCAAAAATCCAACCGCATCACATTGATGTGTGGCGATTTTCAGGCTGCCTTAGATTTGGCACAAAAAGATGATGCAGTGTATTGTGATCCCCCTTATGCACCGTTAAGTGAAACAGCATCATTTACCGCATACAGCCAAAATGGATTTAATGCCGATGATCAACACCGTTTAGCACAAGCCGCACAAATCGCCGCACGGCAATCACAAGGCGTGTTGATTTCCAACCACGACACCCCCTTCACGCGCCAGTTGTATTGCCATGCACAAATTCAAACCATAGCGGTGCAACGAAACATTGCAGCAAATGGCAGCAGCAGAACCAAAGTAGGCGAACTATTGGCAATTTATGAATAACCCAACACTGATTTCAGGCAGCCTGAAAAAGCATCACACAGAAAATTGCATTATCTATCATGAAGATGCAATGATCGTTATGCGCCGTATATTGGACAAATATCCCAATGGCTGCTTTGATATGATTTTTGCCGATCCGCCTTATTTCTTATCCAATAATGGTTTCACCTGCCAAAACGGGCAAATGGTTTCCGTTAATAAAGGCGATTGGGATAAATCGCAAGGCATGGCAGCAGATTTAGCGTTTTACGAAGAATGGCTGGGCTTATGCTATGCATTACTGAAACCAAACGGCAGCATTTGGGTGTGCGGAACGCAGCACAACATCTATCTAATCGGCTATTTAATGCAAACCATGGGCTATCACATCCTAAACAACATCACATGGGAAAAGCCCAATCCACCGCCTAATTTATCATGCCGTTTTTTCACCCATTCAACCGAAACTTTACTATGGGCAAAAAAAGACAAACGCGCCAAACACACTTTTCATTACGACACAATGAAAGCGCAAAACCACGGCAAACAAATGAAAAGCGTCTGGACGATTGCCCCGCCCACGGCATCTGAAAAAACATTTGGCAAACACCCAACGCAAAAACCGCTGGCGTTATTAGAACGCTGTATTCAGGCTGCTTCAAATATTGATGATTGGATTTTTGATCCGTTTATGGGGAGCGGCACAACAGGCGTGGCGGCATTGAAAAATAGTAGAAATTTTTGCGGCTGCGAGATGAACGATGATTTTTTTGAATTGGCAAAGAAGAGATTACAAGCATGATTAAAGGCGGCACAGGCGGTGGCAACACCACCACAGGATTGCATTTTGAACAACGCGATATTCGGCAGATTTTTGAAAGTATTGAAGGCTACTCGCTGATTGAATCAAACAACCGAACAGGTTATGAAATTTGGTTTAACGGTGAAAAATTAGCACATTGCTTTAAAAAGCGCGAACTTTACCGTTTTTTAGAACAAGAACCATATTGCATTGATTGGCGACAACACCTATCAAAACGTTTGGAACCCGATAACGCACTTTTTGTGATTGTGCGCGATACCTTGTTTATTATTGAGATTAAATTTCAACAAGTTGCAGGCTCAGTAGATGAAAAACTACAAACTTGTGATTTTAAAAGAAAACAATACAGCAAATTGGTTCGCAATTTAGGCTGGCGTGTTGAATATGTTTATGTATTGAACGATTGGTTTAGAGATCCTGCCTATCAAGACACTTTGGATTATATTCACTGCATGAATTGCCATTATTTGTTCAATGAAATTCCATTAGCATGGCTTGGTTTGCCAAGCCAATAATTTTTCCCATTTTATTTATAAAGAAAATCCAACTATGCAATTCCCCCACTCCTGGCTAACCACCCAAGCCAACCCCAACCTATCCCCCGACCAACTCGCCCACCTGCTCACCATGGCAGGCTTGGAAGTGGAAGAAACCGCGCCTGCCGCGCCTGCATTTAACGGCGTAGTCGTTGCCGAAGTGAAATCGGTGGAAAAACACCCCGATGCCGACCGCCTGAACGTTACCCAAGTGGACGCGGGCACAGGCGAGCTGCTGCAAATCGTCTGCGGTGCGCCCAATGTTCGCGCGGGGATGAAAGTGCCGTGCGCGTTGGACGGCGCGGTGCTGCCCAACGATTTTCGCATCAAGCCCACCAAAATGCGCGGCGTGGTTTCCAACGGAATGTTGTGTTCCGCCAAAGAGTTAGGGCTGCCTGAAAACGGCGTGGACGGCTTGCTGGAACTCGCTGCCGATGCGCCTGTCGGACAAAATCTGCGCGATTATTTGGACTTGGACGACACATTGTTCACGCTGAAAATCACGCCCAACCGCACCGATTGCCTGAGCATCAAAGGCATCGCCCGCGAAGTGGCGGCGTTAACAGGCTGCGCTTTTGTGCCGCAAAAAATCACCGCTGCGCCCGTTTCAGGCAGCCTGAAAACCAGCGTGCAAATCCAATCGCCCGAAGATTGCGGACGTTTTCTGGCGCGCGCCATTTCGGGCGTGAATGCCAACGCGCCCAGCCCCGCTTGGCTGGTGCAACGCTTGGAGCGGTGCGGCATCCGCAGTATTTCCGCACTGGTGGACATCGGCAATTATGTGATGATGGAAATCGGGCAGCCGATGCACGTTTTTGATGCCGACAAACTTTCAGGCTGCCTGATTGTGCGCCGCGCCCAAAACGGCGAAACGCTGCAATGCCTTAACGACAAAACCGTTACCCTGTCCGACAACACGCTGGTGATTGCGGACGAGCAAAAAGCCTTGTCCATCGCGGGCATGATGGGCGGCGCGGAAAGCGCGGTGTCGGGCGAAACGCGCAATATCGTGCTGGAAGCGGCGTGGTTTAATCCGCTGGTTATTTCTGGAAAATCAAGACAATACGGCTTCGGCTCAGACAGCTCTTTCCGCTTTGAACGCGGTGTGGACAGCGAATTGCAGCGCGATGCGATAGAACGCGCCACCGAATTGGTGTTGCAAATTTGCGGCGGTGCGGCGGGCGAAATCACCGAAGCGGTGGGCAAGCTACCCGAAACGCGCCGCGTGTCGCTGCGAACCGAGCGCATCCGCAAATTATTGGGCGTGGACGTGCCTGCCGAGCACGTGGAAAAAATCCTGCGCGATTTGGGTTTGCAGCCTGAAAAAACCGCAGACGGCTTTGCCGTAACCGCGCCATCTTTCCGTTATGACATTGAAATTGAAGCAGATTTAATTGAAGAAATCGCCCGCGTGTATGGCTACGAAAATATCCCGAGCGACAAAACATCAGGCGCGTTAGCCATGCTGAGACTGCCTGAAAACCGCCGACCGCGCTTTGGCGTGTACCAAAAAATGGCGGAACGCGGTTATCAGGAAGTGGTGAGCTATGCTTTTGTGAACGAGGAATGGGAACAAGATTTCGCGCAAAATCAACATCCTATCCGTCTGCAAAATCCGCTGGCGGCGCAATATGCCGTGATGCGTTCCACACTGATTGGCGGGCTGATTGAGATTTTGCAAAACAATTTGAACCGCAAACAAGAACGCGTGCGCGTGTTTGAAATTGCGCGCATTTTCCACGATGAAACAGCAAATGGGCAGCCTGAACGCATCGGCGGCTTGGCATACGGCAGCGCAATGCCCGAGCAATGGGGCGACAAGGCGCGGCTGGTGGATTTTTATGACGTGAAAGGCGATGTGGAAAGTTTGTTGCACGGGCAAGAATTGGCGTTTGTGAAAACCGAACACCCTGCGCTGCACCCTGGGCGCGCCGCCGAAATCCGTGCCAACGGCAAAACGGTGGGCTTTATCGGCGAGCTGCATCCGCAATGGCTGCAAAAATACGATTTGCCGCACGCGCCCGTGTTGTTTGAATTGGACATGGAAGTGGTGTTGGCAACCGAGAAAACGCGCCATCAGCCTGTGTCTAAATTCCAGCCCGCGCGGCGCGATTTGGCGTTTGTGTTGGCGGAAGACGTGGCGTTTGACACGCTATTAGGCAGCCTGAAAACGGTGGACAGCCCGCTTATCCGCGAAATCAGCCTGTTTGACGTTTACCGCGGCAAAGGTTTGCCCGAAAACAGCAAAAGCATGGCGGTGAAAATCATCCTGCAAAGCGACAGCGACACGCTGACCGATGAGATGGTTGAGCCGATTGTGGCGCAGTTGATTGCTGCGGCTGAAACGGTGGGGGCGAAATTGCGCTAGGCTTTTGCCTGCATGACAACAGCAGCCTGAAAACGGAAAACCAAGCATTTTCAGGCTGCCTTTTGTGTAAAGATAAAAATTTTATCCCACTATTCTCTTGATTTTTAATACATTATTTAAGATAATCCGCCCTTATTTTTTGAAACGCAAAGGTAACACAAAGATGACACTCACCAAGGCAGAATTGGCTGATATTTTGGTTGAAAAAGTAAGCAGCATCAGCAAACACGACGCCAAAGAAATCGTTGAATTGTTTTTTGAAGAAATCCGCACCACTTTGGAGCGCGGTGAAGAGATTAAAATTTCAGGTTTTGGCAATTTTCAGTTACGCGACAAGCCACAACGCCCTGGGCGCAACCCGAAAACAGGCGAAGAAGTGGCGATTACCGCTCGCCGCGTGGTAACTTTCCATGCCAGCCAAAAACTTAAAGGCATGGTGGAGCATCTGCATGATAAATAATGCGAATTTGCCTGCTATTCCTGCCAAGCGCTATTTTAGCATCGCCGAAGCCTGCCAGCTGGCGGGCATTGAAGAAGCGCAACTGCATGAATGGCAACAACAAGAAGGCAGCATACTGGGCAAGGGTGCAAACACGCTCACGCGCTTGGATGTGATTAAACTGCGCCAGTTGAGCCACAGCATCAGCGATTATTTTGCGCAAGGCGCGCTGGACAGCCACGGCAATCCCGTGATTGGAGCGGACGAAATGCGCGATGAGCTGGCTCTAATGCTGGCAAAAATTGATTCCGCGCTTGCCAACGAGTGATGATTTGCTTATAATACGCGTCTTTCAGTCGGAGTGTGGCGCAGTCTGGTAGCGCACTTGCATGGGGTGCAAGGGGT
>CAUSAW010000018.1:0-25144 GCA_963529725.1 uncultured Kingella sp.
TTTGGGAGATTTACTCCTTTAATCAGCGGTGTTGCACTTGATATGCGAATGTAAGGCAGCCTGAAAATCAATCCACGCCATTTCCGTTTTCAGGCTGCCTTAGCGCACGCCATCTTAGCGGCAGCCTGAAAACATAGTAGCAACACCCCTTCCCATTATTTGCACCCAAAGGACAAAACATGAAACTTCTCGTTATCGGCAACGGCGGCCGCGAACACGCCCTTGCATGGAAGCTCGCCCAATCGCCCAAAGTCGCCATTGTTTACGTCGCCACGGGCAACGCAGGCACCGCCGCCGAACCCAAGCTGCGTAATCTCGCGCTCACCGCCCACGCCGATTTAATCGCCTTTTGCCAACAAGAAAACATCGCCTTCACCGTGGTTGGACCCGAAGCGCCGCTTGCCGCAGGCATCGTGGACGATTTTCGCGCCGCAGGGCTGCCCATTTTCGGGCCCACCAGCGCCGCCGCCCAGCTAGAAAGTTCCAAAGATTTCGCCAAAGCCTTTATGCTGCGGCACGGCATTCCCACCGCGCAGTACCAAACCTTTGAACACGCCCCCGCCGCGCATGATTATGTGAACCAAAAAGACGCGCCCATCGTGATTAAAGCCGACGGGCTGGCGGCGGGCAAAGGTGTCATCGTTGCCATGACTTTGGACGAAGCCCACGCCGCCATCGACGATATGCTGCTGGGCAACAAAATGGGCAACGCGGGCGCGCGCGTGGTGATTGAAGATTTTTTGCAGGGCGAAGAAGCCAGCTTTATCGTGATGTCGGATGGCGACAACGTGCTGCCGATGGCGACCAGCCAAGACCACAAGCGCCTGCTGGACGGCGATAAAGGCCCGAACACGGGCGGCATGGGCGCATACAGCCCCGCGCCTGTGGTGAGCGAAGCGGTTTATCAGCGTGTGATGGACGAAATCATCCTGCCCACCATTCGCGGCATGAAAGCAGATGGCATTGAATTTACAGGATTTTTATACGCAGGCTTGATGATTGATGCGGCGGGTGCGCCGCGCACGATTGAGTTTAACTGCCGCTTTGGCGACCCCGAAACGCAGCCGATTATGAGCCGCTTGGATAGCGATTTGGTGGATTTGATTGAAGCCGCGTTAAACCGCAAGCTGGACGGCGCAAGCGCGCAATGGAAGCCGCAAACCGCCGTGGGCGTGGTGCTGGCGGCGCAAAATTATCCCGATACGCCGAAAAAAGGCGATGTTATCCATGGCATTGATGCGGCGAACCAAATCGGCAAGGTGTTCCATGCGGGCACGGCGCTGAACGAGCACGGCGAAGTGGTTACCAACGGCGGGCGCGTGTTGTGTGTGGTGGGCTTGGGCGACGATGTTGCCACCGCCAAACAGCAGGCGTATCAGGCGTTGGCAGAAGTGCAGTTTGACGGCATGCAGTATCGGACGGATATTGCGGACAAGGCGATTGGGCGCGGCTAGGGTTGGATGGCATTTCAGGCTGCCTTTGCGTGAGTGATGCCCAAGGCAGCCTGAAAACCAAAATGAAGCGGCGATGGCTCGTCGTCAAATGGTTGATGCAACAGGGTTCGGTTGATTGGCAAAATGTCGGCAAGCCGCCGACACGCCATTGCATACAGATTTTGCCAAGATTTCAGACTAAAAGTTATTTGCCGATAAGGTCATCGGTGAGCAAAATCTGAAACAGAGTTAAGCCAAAAGGCAGCCTGAAAACACATTCAGGCTGCCTTTTTTGCTAATGCGGATTAGTGCTGCGGCGCGGCTGGTGCGGAGGCGCGTTCTTGTCGCGTTTTTTGTTTGGCTGCTTCCTGCTGCCTGCGCTGCTTGCGGATCAGGGCGCGGCTTTCGCGCGTGCGTTGGGCTTTGGCGAGCGCGCCGTCTATGCGCTCAATCAGCGGCTTTTTCAGCGTGTTGCGCGCTTGGGCAAGCGGGGCGGCAGTAAGCAAGCTCAATGCGGTAACGAGGGCGATAAATGATTGGGTTCGCATCATATTTCCTTTCGTTTGAGGCAGCCTGAAATGGGGGTATTTTACTGCGGTTTGTGGTTTTGGTTTCGCTGAAACTCGCTTCGCTTGTTTTCAGGCTGCCTAACGGCATTCCGCCAACACGGCGTTTGCCGCCAGTTCATCCGTATTCAATCGCAGCATTTCATGCAGTTGCGCAAAATCGTTTTCCAGCGCGGTAACTTTTTCAGGCTGCCGATACCAATCCAGCAGCGCGGCGGCAAGTTTTTCGGGCGTGGCATCGGTTTGCAGCAATTCGGGCACGGCATCTTTGTTCAACAAAATATTGGGCAAGCCAACGTGTGAGACTTGGATTTTGCGCTTCACCAGCCAATAAGTGAGCGCGGAGAGTTTGTAGCTAATCACCATCGGGCGTTTGCACAGCGCCACTTCCAGCGTTGCCGTGCCGCTGGTAACCAGCACCACATCCGCCGCCGTGCACGCCAATTCGGTGCGCGCTGCTTGCAGGCGGATCGGCAGTTTTTCAAATTCAGGCTGCGCGAGAAAATATTGCAAACGCTCGCGCGCGGCGGCGGTGGGATAGGGCGCGATAAACTGAGCGTCGGGCAATTCGCGCAAAATCAGCTGTGCGGTGCGAAAGTAAATTGGCGCCATTTGGTTGATTTCGTTCACTTGGCTGCCCGCCAAAATCGCAAACACGGGCGTATCCGCTGCCAGTTTCAGCCGTTCGCGCGCGGCGGCTTTGTCTGCCTGCATCGGCAGCGTTTGCGCCAGCGGATGCCCCACAAACAACGCCTTGCCGCCCACCGCTTCATACAACGGCGCTTCCATGGGAAACAGGCACAGCACTTGGTTTACCTGTTGCACAATCTTGTTCACCCGCTCGCGCTTCCATGCCCACACCGAGGGCGAAACATAATGCACAGTGGGAATGCCTGCTGCTTTGAGCTGCTCCGCCACGCCGAGATTAAAATCGGGCGCGTCAATGCCCACGAATACATCGGGGCGAAGCTGTTTTAACCGCGTCACCAGCTCGCGGCGAATTTTTAAGATTTCAGGCAGCCGTTTGATCACTTCGGCATAGCCGCGCACGGCAAGGCGCTCTTGGTCAAACAGGCTTTGGCAGCCTGCGGCAATCATGCGCGCGCCGCCGATGCCGATAAATTGTGCATCGGGGCGTTGTTTTTTGATGGCTTCAATCAGGTGCGCGCCGAGCAAGTCGCCCGAGGCTTCGCCTGCGGATAGGGCAATGATAAGAGGTTTAGACATGATGTTTTTTGAATAAACAAGAACGGAGCTATTTTAAAGGAAATGGCAAAGGGCAGCCTGAAAATGTGGGTGGGCGGGGTTTTCAGGCTGCCGTTGGCTGCGAATGTAAGAACGAATAGGCAGCCTGAAAATGCGAAACGGCTGGGCAAGCGAGCGCGGGTTGCTCAACGGCGTTATTTTGTTTACGCCATTTCATGCGCCGTTTCGTTTGGCAGGTGGGCAACAGTTTTCAGGCTGCCGTTTCGTGCATAAGCCAGCAAAAAGGCAGCCTGAAACGCACATTCCCCCGTTTCAGGCTGCCTTTGCGAACTACGCCGCCACGTTCACATACTTCAACGCGATAAACTGCTTTTCGCTGTCCACTTCGCTAATCGCCAGTTTCACCAAGGTCTTGGGCGCGATTTCCATCGGAATGCCCGTGGCGCGGGCAACCAGCGGCAAGCCTTCAATGCGTACCAAATCTTCTTTTAACACGGTGGCGTTGATTTCGCGCACACCTTCTTGTTCCAGCCACACCAGCGACCAATAGCTTTCCATGCTGTCTTGAAACTCGCGGTAGGCGGCATAGGCGGTTTCAAACGCAACCAGATCGGCAAACAAGGCGCTGTCGTTTTTGGCAAAGCGCGGTGTGGTGTTTTGCAGCAAGGTTTGCAGTTGCTTTTGGTTCACATAATCGCAGGCGCGGCGCAGCGGCGAAGTGAACCAACCATAATGTTGCACGTTCATGCCGATGTGTGGCTCGGATTGGGTGCTCATGCGCACGCGCCCGCTGGGCTGCACGCGAAAAATGCCGCTGGTGTCGTTGTCGTGCAGCATTTGCGCCCATGTGGTGTTTGCCAGAATCATCATTTCGCTCACCAGCGTGTCTATCGGCGAACCGCGCTCGCGGCGCACAATTTGCACCTTGCCTTGCGCGTCAAATTCAATGCCGTAGTCGTATTTTTTCGGCGCGGCGGGGTCTTCGTAGCGATCGCGGCGTTTTTGCAATGCGTGCGCCAGATTGAGCAGATAAATCAAATCGGCATGATGGGGAAACTGCGGCTCGGTCGCGCTGCCGATGCCTGTTTCGCTGTTGAAATAGGGCTCAATGTCTTGAATACGCAGATTGGTTTCAATGAGCACGCGCTCAATTTTGGTTTCGGGCGCGGAAAGTTCGCCATCGGGCGAAACGTTGAAATACACGCTGAATGCGGGGCGTGCTGCGCCTGCGTCTAGGCTGAATGTGCTAATCCAGCTTTCAGGCAGCATGGTGATTTTGTGCGCGGGGTAGTAAACGGTGGATTGGCGCTGGAAAATGATGCGCTCCATTTCGCTATCGGCTTCAATGGCAAGCGCGGGCGCGGCGATGTGGATGCCGATACGTTTGCTGCCGTTGCCCAAATCTTGCACCGAAAGCGCGTCGTCCACTTCGTTGGTGTCGCGGTCGTCAATGGAAAAGGCGCGCACGTTTTCGGCAAGGGGTAAATCGTTTTCAGGCAGCCTTGGCGCAGCGATGTGGGCAAAGCCGATTCCTTGCGGAAAGTTTTTGTATTCAAAGCGTTGCACCAAATAATCGGGCAAGGCTTGGATGGCACCGATGTGTTTGGCAAGTTCGTAGGCGGAAAGTTTGAGCGTGTCGGCGGCTTTGCAAAAGGCTTTGTAGGACAGCGCTTGCTTATCGGGCGCGTGCAAAATTTGCGGCAAATCAGCGGCGATTTCGGCGGGAAGGCAGCCTGAAACCATGCTTTGCGCCCACGCTTGGATTTGCGCTTCCTGCTCGGCTTTGCGCGCCATGCTGGCGAGGGCTTGCTGCAAGATGTCGGCGGGCGCGGCGCGGAAGTTGTTTTTGCCTTTTTTGTGGAAATACATCGGCGCGGCATAAAGCGCGATAAACGTGGCGGCGAGTTGGGTTTTGCCGGGTTGGCTGCCGAAATATTCGGCGGCGGCGTGTTCGGCGGAAAATTCGTCTTCGCCCACGGCTTCCCACAGCAGCGCGGTGTCTATTTCGGCGGCTTCGCTTTGCGCGGCGGCTAAAAAGGCTTCCATGTCGCCGTTAAATTCTATGAATGCGTTGGCGGCTTTGATTTTGACGCGCTTGCCGTGTTGGGTGTCGGCTTGGTAGGTGGCGTCGTTTTTTTGGACGATGCTGGCAACTTTCAGGCTGCCGCCGTCTTCGTAAAAGATGTTCATGGGCGGTTTAGTGGCGTGGGTAAAAGGGGGCGATTATAGCCCAAAGGCAGCCTGAAAACCGATTGGGCAGATGATTTGGGCTGAATTGAGCAGATATGAAAAAACCCTGTTCGCTTGGAACAGGGTTTGGGGATTTGGTGCCCAGGGTCGGACTCGAACCGACACACCTTGCGGCGGGGGATTTTGAGTCCCCTGCGTCTACCAATTTCGCCACCTGGGCAGGTGTTGAAGTGCGTCATTTTACGGATTTTGGCGGGGCTGTCAAATGCTATTTGTGGGCAAATGGGTAGGGGGTTGTTTGGAATGGAAATTTTGTTTTTGCGGATGGCTGCGATATGTGTTTTGGCTGCGCTGAAACTCGCTGCGCTTGTTTTAACTTCGTTGAAGCCTGCGGCTTTCAGGCTGCTGTTTAGCTACTGGCGCGGTAGTCTTCAAATTCCCAATCAAAATACCGCGTTAAAACTTGGCAGGATGCTTCTCATGAATCGCGGCTGCACGAGCGCACGACTAGGGTGCGGTTTGACACCAATAGATAATCGCCGCCATGTTTGAGCAGGGCTTCGGGCGTGGCTAGTGTGGCGTAGAAATAGTTGCTGCCTGTTTTGCCTGCCATGCCGATGGTGAGCACCAGCCGAAAGAAAATATCTTCGTTGTTTAAATCGGCACGGTGGAGTGCGTGTAGGTTGATTTCGTCTGCGGCGACGGATTGTAAAACCAGTTGGTTCATTTTTAGGCTGCCTTTGGGCGGATTAAACGGGATTAGTTGGGCGATGGGTTGTCGCTTTGTTCTAGTTGTTCGCGCAGGGTGTAGAGTAGGTCTAGGGCTTGGCGGGCGGTTAGGTGGTCGGGCTGGGTTTGGCGTAGGGTTTGCAGAATGTGGGCTTCGGTTGGGTTATGCTGAAACTCACTGTGCTCGTTTTCAGGCTGCCTTGGGGATGAGCTGAGCTGGTTTTCGGGTTCAGATTGGGGGGCGAACATATCCAGCTGGGGATGCTGTTGCGCGGTTTGGGCTTCTAGCGCGGCAAGGTGTTTGCGCGCGGCGTTGAGCGTGCGGCTGGGGATGCCTGCCAGTTTGGCGACGGCGATGCCGTAGCTTTTTTCGGCGGGGCCAGCTTCAATTTGGTGCAGGAAGACGATGTCTTGCCCTTGTTCTAACGCGGATAGGTGCATATTGAAGGCGCTGGGATGGTTTTCAGGCAGCCTTGTGAGTTCAAAATAGTGGGTGGCAAATAGGGTGAGCGATTGGTTTTTGCTAATCAGATGCTCGGCGATGGCTTGGGCGAGGGCGAGCCCGTCGAAGGTGGATGTGCCGCGCCCGATTTCGTCGATGAGCACGAGCGATTGGGGCGTGGCGTGGTGCAGGATGTAGGCGGTTTCGGACATTTCTACCATAAAGGTGGAGCGGTTGCTGGCAAGGTCGTCTGATGCACCGATGCGGGTGTGGATTTGGCCTATGGTGCCGATGGTGGCGGCTTCGGCGGGAACGTAGCTGCCTGTGTGGGCGAGCAGGGCGATAAGGGCGACTTGGCGCATATAGGTGGATTTGCCGCCCATGTTGGGGCCGGTGAGCAGGGTTAGGCGGCGGCTGGGGGTGAGCTGGGTGTGGTTGGGGGTGAAGTGCGGCACTTGCTGCTCCACCACGGGGTGGCGGCCGTTTTGGATGTTCAGGCTGCTGTGGTCGGTGAACTGGGGGCGGGTGTAGTTTTGGCTGCGGGCGGTGTGGGCAAAGCTGTTGAGCACGTCTAGCGTGGCGGCGGCGCGGGCGCTGCGTTGGATTTTGGGGAGTTGTGCTTGCAGCTGGCGCAGCAGTTCTTCGTAGAGTTGTTTTTCTAGGGCAAGACTGCGCTCTTGGGCGGCTAGGTATTTGTCTTCAAAGGCTTTGAGCTCGGGGGTGATAAAGCGTTCGGCGTTTTTGAGGGTTTGACGTCGTTGGTAGTGGGCTGGGGCGTGTTCGGCTTGGGCTTTGCTGAGTTCTATGTAGAAGCCGTGTACGCGGTTGTATTCTAGTTTCAGGCTGCCTATGCCTGTGCTTTGGCGTTCTTGTTCTTCCATTTGGCGCAGGGTTTCGCTGCCGTGGGTGTGTAAATGGCGCAGTTCGTCTAGCTCGGCGTGGTAGCCGTGGTTGATGACGTTGCCGTCTTTAAGCCATACGGCAGGCTCGGGCAGCAGGGCGCGTTGTAGCTCTTGGGCGATGGCGGCGGTGGCGGGGAAGCTGTCGCCGAGGGTTTGCAGCAGGGGGCTTTGAGGCAGCCTGAAAGTAGATAAAGTGAGCAGGCTGTCGCGCAGGGCGGATAAATCGCGCGGGCGTGCGCTGCCCAGCGCGATGCGGGCGGCGATGCGTTCTAGGTCGGCGATGGTTTTCAGGCTGCCTGAAAGCTCGGTGCTGGTGTTATCGGCGAGCAGGGCGGCGACGGCGTCTAATCGGGCTTGGATGTGGTCGCGATTGCGCAGGGGGTGGTGCAGCCATTGGGCAAGCAGGCGGCTGCCCATGTGGGTGGCGCAGTTATCCAGCGTGGAAAACAGGGTGGGAGCTTTTTTGCCTGATAGGGTGGTGGTGATTTCTAGGTTGCGGCGCGTGGCGGCATCTAGGGCGATGTATTGGTTTTCTTGTTCCAGCGTGATGGCATCCAGATGGGGCGGCAGCTGGCTTTGGGTGAGTTTGAGATAGTTGAGCAACGCGCCTGCGGCGGCGATGGCGGCGGGGTGGTTTTCAGGCTGCATGCCATAGGCGGCAAGGTCTTGGCTGCCGAAGTATTGGGTGAGCAGGGTGAACGCGGTGTCGGGGGCGAATTGCCAGTTGTTGAGCCGTGTGATGCTGGTTTGGCTGGCGATGTGTTCAGGCAGCCTGAAAGTGTCGGGGATGAGCAGTTCGGCAATTTGCAAGCGGGCGATTTCGTTGCCCAGCTGGTCGATGGGGATGATTTTGGCTTTGAATTCGCCGCTTTCCAGCGCTGCCCATGCCAGCGCGGTTTGTTTTTTCAGCACGGCGAGGGCGGCGATGCGGTTGGGCTGTTTGTCTTCCAATAAGGCGCTGTCGGTAAGCGTGCCCGGCGTGATGATGCGGACGACTTTACGCTCCACCACTTTGCCCGCCACGGGTTCGCCAATTTGTTCGCAGATGGCAACGCTTTTGCCCAGTTTCACCAGCTTGGCGAGGTATTGCTCCACGGCATGATACGGCACGCCTGCCATTTTGATGGGCTCGCCGCTGATTTGCCCGCGCGTGGTGAGCGTGATGTCCAAGAGTTTGGCAGCTTCAATGGCGTCGTCAAAAAAGAGTTCGTAAAAATCGCCCATGCGGTAGAACACGAGTTTGTCGGCGTGTTCGGCTTTGATGTTGAGATATTGCTGCATCATGGGGGAGATAGGTTTGGACATGGCGGGCTCGGCGGGGAAAAGGAAAAGGGGGAATTATAGCGGAAAGGCTGGGGCGGTTAATTTCTACAATTGAGGCAGCCTGAAAACGAGGGCGGCGCGCGGTGTGGAATTTGGGCAACAAAACGGGCGGTGGTTTTCAGGCTGCCGCAAATGTTTTTCGCAAAGGCAAGGCGCGGTTTTACAATATCGCCAGTTTGATGTTGATACGCGGTTTTCAGGCTGCCTTGGTTGGCTAAAACAGCACAAGGCAGCCTGAAAACCTGATTTAAATGGGGTTGTTATGTTTTGGGTAAATTTTGTTCGGCGCGGGCGCTTGTTGGTGCGCAAAAAATGGCGGCAAATGCGCAGGCTGTCGCGCAAATCGGTGCCGTTGTTGTATTTGCTGATTGGCTCGCTGCTGGTGGCGGGTGTGTCTATGGTTTTCTCGCAGATGGCGGAGTTTGCCTTGGAGCACAATCGGCATTGGGTGAAAACGTATCCGTGGTTTGCTTGGGTGGCGTTGCCGCTGGGCTTGATGCTGATTGCTTGGCTGATGCGGCGGTTTGCGCCTTACACGGTGGGCAGCGGCATTCCGCAGGTGATTGCTTCCATTGCGCTGCCGTATGGACGCACCAAAAAGCGGGCGGTGGGCTTTCGCGAGACGCTGTATAAAGTGCCGCTCACGTTTTTGGGGATGTTGTGCGGCGCGTCTATTGGGCGCGAAGGGCCTTCGGTGCAAGTGGGGGCGGCGGTGATGGCAAGCTGGGGGCGGTGGTGCAAAAAGCGCAATCTGGCGTTTACAGGCTTGCAGGACAACGATTTGCTGGCAGCAGGCGCGGCAGGCGGCTTGGCGGCGGCGTTTAATGCGCCGCTGGCGGGGGTGATTTTTGCGATTGAAGAGCTGGGGCGCGATGTGATGCTGCGCTGGGAGCGGCAGATTTTTATCGGCATTTTGGCAGCGGGCTTTGCGCAGGTGGCGATTATGGGCAACCACCCGTATTTCAGCAATTTTTACGCCTATGGCACGGGGGTGAAGCATTTATGGCTTTGGGTGCTGGCGGTGGCGTTGGTGTGCGGCGTGATGGGGGGCTTGTTTAGCCGTTTGCTGTTTAAGGGCGTGGGCTGGGTGATTCCTGCGGCGGGCTGGAAGGCTTGGGTGCAACGTCGCCCGATTTTGCTGGCGGGGCTAATGGGGCTTTTGCTGGCGGCGGTGGGCACGATGAGCGGCGGGGATTCTTATGGCACGGGCGCGGCGCAGGTGTTGGAGGCGTTGCACAATCAGTATCACGCGCCGCTGGGGATGTCGTTGTGGAAATGGTTGGCAACGATTTTTTCTTATTGGGCGGGCATCCCAGGCGGCATTTTCACGCCTTGCCTAACCATTGGCGCGATGATTGGGCACGATTTGGCGCAGTTGGCAGGTTTGGGGTTGGGCGGCAATGTGCTGGTGTTGCTGGGGATGGTGGCGTTTTTATCGGGCGCAACGCAATCGCCGCTGACGGCGAGCGTGGTGGTGATGGAGATGACGGGCAGCCAGCAGCTGCTGGTGTGGATGCTGATGGGCGGATTGGTGGCGACGGCGGTGTCGCGGCAGTTTTCGCCCAAGCCGTTTTATCACGCGGCGGCGGCGCGGTTTCGCCAAAGGATTGCAGAAGAATGCAAGGCGGGGAAATAAAGTAGGTAGCCTGAAAACGTGTTCATGCAATGTTTTTTAATCAGATTGGAGGGTAAACATGGATATTCAAAAGTGGTTGCATCAAGCAGAAACGCGCGTAACGAAATATATAAAGCCCGTTTATCAATGGCTGATGAGCGGAGAAAGAGAGCATGCTATTCTCAGAATAGCTGTAATAGAATTATTTTTTTTAATCGGTGTTTGTCAGTTAATCAGCTGGGATAATGGATTTTTTAAAATCCACGGTATTGCCACGCTTATTGCTTTATTGGTATCCGCACCAGTTGCCTTTGTAATTTGGCATTTTCGCGATGCCAATACCCAGCAACAAATTGCGAATCAGCGCAAAGATGTGAACCTGAAAGAGTTTCAGAAAATCGCCGAATGGGTAAGCGGAGCGCATTTGGTGGAGGAAAAGATTACCGAGAAAAACAAAGCCACCAAAAAGGGTTCAGAGCAAGAGAGTTCGGAACAAGAAACCGCCTGCGAATACAGCAGGCAGCCTGAAAAGCAAAATATCACCACATTCAGCAAACAAGACGGCGCAGTTGGCTTACAAATTGCCGCCATTTATATGCTGCTGCCGTTTTATCGCGGCGACCACGGTGAAGATTTTCGCCGCCCCGCATTTAATCTGCTCACTGCGGCTTGGTTGTCTTTGTTTAGCAAGGTGGAGGATATAGAAATAGGGCGAGAATTGGCGAAGCAACCGCTGGCTGTTGCGATTACCGAGGTACTGTTTGCGGATGGTGGATTGGTTTATTCCACAGAAGAGAACCACAAACACTTGCTTGTGAACCTCTATCTACCTTTTATAAATTTGACTTTGTCGGGGCTGGGTAAAGACGCATTGTATGTTTTTGCTGGTAAAAACTGCCAAGGGATTGATTTGCATGGAGCAATTTTACAAGAGGTTCATTTTGAGAAGGCTGATTTTGAGAAGGCTAATTTGAAAGAGGCTAATTTGGAATGGGCTTATTTTGAGAAGACTGATTTGACGGAAGCTCAGTTAGAGAAGGCTAATTTGGAATGGGCTCATTTTGAGAAGGCTAATTTAAAAAAAGCTGATTTGAAGGAGGCTTGTTTGGAGGGAGCTCATTTTGAGAGGGCTAATCTGAAAGAAGCTGATTTGAAAGGGGCTGATTTATATATGACTGATTTGAAAGAAGCTGATTTGGAGGATGCTGATTTGAGATGGACTAATTTAACTATGACTGATTTGAGGAAAGCACAATTAAAAGGAGTTGATTTAAAGGAGGTTGATTTGAATATGGCTTATTTAGAGGAAGCTAATTTATTTGGAGCACAATTAACGGAAAGTGATTTTAATCAACTTCTCATGAGTATTAGTCAAACTCAAAAGGCAGATTTAATTATTTTGGCACTAGTTGAGCCGCCCATTTCTATAAAGACTCGCAGGCTAATAGCAACCAAAAGAAAAACAGAGACATCTACCCGTCAAATAGGGAAAAAAGTTGAACACATCATTTCTGGTTATCAACTCAACGAACAAAAAACCAAAGAACTCAACAAAGATAACTGGGATATAGAAATCAAAAAAAATGCCATTTGACACCCCATAACCCTAAAAAGGCAGCCTGAAAACGTATCCCCCCGTTTTCAGGCTGCCTCAATTACATCAACCCAACCTCAATCCTGCTCTTCCACCCACAAATTCCCATCCCGCGCCAGCAGTTCCCGCGCCGCCTCAGGCCCCCAGCTATCAGCAGGATAACCATGCGGCGCAATCGGCGAAGTTGCCCAGTTGTCCAAAATCGGCATCACCCATTCCCAAGCCTTTTCCAATTCATCGCGGCGGTTAAACAGAGCCAATCGCCCGTCAATCACTTCGCGCAGCAGCAATTCATACGCTTCGGCGCGGCGGCCCGCCACCGCCTTGCCCATGTCTAACGTCATCTCAGCAGGCGCAACAGTCAAGCCGCTGCCCACCTGCTTCACAAACCATTTGAGCGACACGGTTTCATCAGGCTGCAAGCGAATCACTAAGCGGTTGGCATGGTTGCCAAACAACGCTTCCGCATCGGGCTTAAAGTTCACCACAATTTCCGCCAACCGCGCCGCCATGCGTTTGCCCGTGCGCAGGTAAAACGGCACGCCGTGCCAGCGCGGCGTGTCCACTTCGGCGCGGATGGCAACATAGGTTTCTGTGCGGCTATCGGCAGGCACTTTATGCTCTTGCAAATAGCCTTTCAGGCTGCCTGATGCGGTGTATTGGGCACGGACTACGTTTTTATCCACATCCGCCGAAGTCATGGGTTTGAGCGCGGCAACCACTTTTAGCTTCTCATCGCGCACATCATCCGCGTCCAGCGATTTGGGGCGTTCCATCGCCACAAAACACAGCATTTGCATCAAATGGTTTTGCACCATATCGCGCAACGCTCCTGTGATGTCGTAGAACTCGCCGCGCTCTTCCACGCCCAGCTGCTCGGCAATGGTAATCTGCACCGATTGCACAAAATCTTTATTCCAGATTGGTTCTAAAAACGCATTGCCAAAGCGCAGCGGCAACACGTTTTGCAGGCTTTCTTTGCCCAGATAGTGGTCAATGCGGTAAACCTGTTCTTCTTTGAAAAACCGCGCCACATCGGCGTTGATGGCTTGCGATGAGGCTAAATCGGTGCCCAATGGTTTTTCCAACACAATGCGCACGTTATCCGCATTCAGCCCCACGGCGGCTAGGTTTTCGCAGGCGGGGGCGAAAAATTTGGGTGCGGTGGAAAGATAGATGATGACGTTATCCGTTTCTTTGCGCGCTTTGACTACTTCGCCCAGCTTGGCAAAATGTTCGGGCTCGCTCACATTTAGAGACAAATATTGAATGCGCTTGATAAACGAAGCCCAAAGCGCGTCGCTGAAATTGTGTTTGATGTGGATTTTGCTGTCGGTTTCCACTTTGGCTAAAAACTGCGCGGTGTCAAACGGGCTGCGCGACACGCCCAAAATGCGCGCATCGGGATGCAGCAAGCCTGCGGCGTGCGCCTGATACAAGCTGGGCAGCAGCTTGCGCATGGATAAATCGCCTGTTGCGCCGAAGATAACCATATCAAAATTGGTTTGAGACATAGTGGATTCCTTGTTGAATGGGGGAACGATGGATTGCGCCATTATAAAAGATTTGCGCGTTTTCAGGCTGCCTGAAAGGGCTGGTTAGGTGGCAATAGGCAGCCTGAAAATCATGTTTACCGCTTTTAGCTTCGCAACTTCGCTGCGCTACATAAGCCGCCTACAATCGTAGCAATCCTACACATTGGCGCGATTTTTGTCTATGTACCCGCCGCGCAAAAATTGATTTAAAACAGCCATTTTAACAACTTTTCGGTATAATCTCGCCTCGCGTAGTAGCCACCACGCAACGCCATTTTGTAATCAAACTACAATAACCATCCAGACAAATAAACCAGAAAGACACCAACCATGACCGCTCTCCACCCCAAACTCGCCGCCATCACCCAGCGCATCATTGACCGCAGCCGCCCCACGCGTGAGGCATATTTGGCGCGCATTCGCCAATACATCAAACAAGGCAAAGTGCAGCGCGACCAGCTGGGCTGCTCCAACTTGGCGCACGGCTATGCCGCTATGCCCAAAACCATCCAAATCCAAATGCAGCAGCCCAATGTGCCCAATATCGGCATGATTAGCGCGTATAACGACATGGTGTCGGCGCACCAGCCGTTTAAAGATTTTCCCGATTGGATTAAAGACGAGGTGCAAAAATACGGCGCAACCGCGCAAGTGGCAGGCGGCACGCCCGCCATGTGCGATGGCATCACGCAGGGCTACGAGGGCATGGAATTGTCGCTGTTTTCGCGCGATGTGATTGCCATGAGCACGGCGGTGGGGCTGTCGCATCAAATGTTTGACGGCGCGTTGCTGTTTGGCGTGTGCGACAAAATCGTCCCTGGTTTGATGATAGGCGCGTTGTCGTGCGGACATCTGCCCGCCATTTTTGTGCCAGCCGGCCCGATGGAAAGCGGCATCAGCAACAAAGAAAAAGCCCGCACGCGCCAGCTTTTTGCCGAAGGCAAAGTGGGGCGTGATGCCTTGTTGGCAAGCGAATTGGGCTCGTATCACAGCGCGGGCACTTGCACGTTTTACGGCACGGCAAATTCCAACCAAATGATGATGGAATTTATGGGCGTGCATCTGCCCGCCGCCGCGTTTTTCAACCCCTACACGCCGATGCGCGAGGCTTTAACGCGCTATGCGGGCGCACACATGGTGCAGGGCATCCAATCAGGCAGCCTGAAACCGCTGGGCGAAATGCTCAGCGAAAAATCGTTTATCAACGCCATGATAGGCTTGATGGCAACAGGCGGCTCCACCAACCACACCATGCACTTGGTGGCGATGGCGCGGGCAGCGGGCGTGATTTTGAATTGGGACGATTTTGACGAAATTTCGTCGATTATCCCGCTGTTGATTCGCGTGTATCCCAATGGGCAAGCGGATGTGAACCATTTTGCGGCAGCGGGCGGCTTGCCGTTTGTTGTCCGCGAACTGCGTGATGCGGGCTTGCTGCATGACGATGTGGACACCGTGGTTGGGCGTGGCATGGCGGCGTACACGCAAGAGCCGTTTTTGATTGACGGCAAGCTGGAATGGCGCGACGCGGTTGCCGAAAGCCGCGACACCGGTATTTTGCGCACCGTTGCCGCGCCGTTCTCGCCCGATGGCGGCTTGCGCCTGATGCGCGGCAACATAGGGCGCAGCGTGATTAAAGTGTCTGCCATGAAACCCGAACATTTTGAAATGGAAGCGCCCGCCATTGTGTTTGACGACCAGCGCGAAGTATTGGCAGCGTTTGAACGCGGTGAGTTAGAACGTGATTTTGTGTGCGTGGTGCGCTTTCAGGGCGCGCGCGCGATGGGGATGCCCGAGCTGCACAAATTAACACCGCCGCTGGCGATTTTGCTAGACCGTGGCTTTAAAGTGGCGTTGGTTACCGACGGGCGGATGTCGGGCGCATCGGGCAAAGTGCCTGCCGCGATTCATATGTCGCCCGAAGCCTTGATGGGCGGCAACATCGGCAAAATCCGCACGGGCGACATGGTTCGCTTCAACGCCAAAACGGGTGAATTGAATGTGTTGGTGGACGAAGCCGAATGGAACGCGCGCGAAATCCCCACGCCAGACTTATCCAAAAATATGCACGGCATCGGGCGCGAATTGTTTGCAGGCTTTCGCGCGCAAACCAGCAGCGCGGAAACGGGGGCGATGAGTTTTGGTGGGGATTTTGCGTGATGGGGTAAACGCGCGGTAATGGCGTAAACAATGAGGCAGCCTGAAAACGGTATTTTACGTTTTCAGGCTGCCTTTACGTTGGGGTAGGCTTGGGCAATTTGCTGTTTTTGGGTTTGCAGGGCTTTAGAGCTGCGGGCAAACTGCGTGTGCAGTGAAGCGGCACGCCCTACGGCTAATGGGAAGCAAGGCAGCCTGAAAACGGTTTTTTATGCTGTTTTAGCTTTGCAGAAACTCGCTGCGCTCGTTTTCAGGCTGCCTTTTAGTGCGCGTGTTTCAATCAACCCGCCCCATCTCACACAAACCCCATCGCCCCTTTGCCGCCTTCTTTCAGACTGCATTCTAGTTGCAAGCTGGCGAGCAGGGCTTGGGCATCGGCAAACGGGGTGATGCGTGCTTGTTTGGCGGCAACGGCAAAATCGCCTGCCACCAGCTGCCTGATGCGGGCGACTTCGCTGCGTAGGCTGTCGGGGCAGGGCAGGTTTAGCTGGGCGCAGTGGGCTTGGAACAGCTTCCATGCTTGGTCGGGGCGCAGTGGGGAGAATTCTAGTTTGAAGTCAAAGCGGCGCAGGGCGGCTTGGTCTAGGTTGCGCATCAGGTTGGTGGTGGCGATAAAGATGCCTTGGTAGGCTTCCATTTGGGTGAGCATTTCGTTCACTTGGGTGATTTCCCAGCTTTGGTTGGCGCCGCGGCGGTCTTGCAAGAAGCTGTCCACTTCGTCAAACACGAGGATGGCTTGGTTTTCTTCGGCTTGGGCAAAGGCTTGGGCGATGAGTTGCTCGGTTTCGCCGACGTATTTGGACAGCAAATCGGAGCTGCGTTTGTAGATAAGCTGTTTGCCCGCTTGTTCGGCGAGCCATGCGGCATACGCGCTTTTGCCCGTGCCTGCCGCGCCGTATAGGCAGAGCGTGCCGCGTCCTGCGGCGATGATGCCTTGGGCGAGTTGGTGCAAATTGCGCGGGGTGTTGAGGTAGTCTAGGCTGTACACTTCGGGCAGCTTGGCGGTTTTGTTGAGCGCGTGGTAATTGCCTTGGGCTTTAAGGGTGTTGTGTAGCAGTTTTTGGAACAGCTCGCTGCGTTTTTCAGGCTGCCAATCTTGGCTGGCGGCTTGGGTTACTTTGTGGGCTTGTTTGAGCACGGCGGGCACGAGAGCTTCGTGTTCGGCGAGGCTGCGGATTTGGGATTTGTCCATAAAGTCGCGGGTGTAGCCGGCGATGAGTTCGGCGCGGCGGGCAACGGGCGGGGCTTTCATTTCGATGACGATGTCAAAGCGGCGCACGGCGGAGGGGTCGATGAGTTCTACGTTGTTGCCTATCCAGATGGTGGGCACGCGGTTGTTTTCCAAAAAGCGGTTGAGCCATGCTTTGTTGAGGCTGAAATCGTGTTGCCCGCGGTCAAATAGGTCTTCTACTTCGTCAAACATGAGCATGGCGTTTTGCCCGGCGAGGATGTTTTGCGCCATGCGCAGGGCGTTCATGCGGTCGTCGCGGTTGGCAGGGGTGTCGTTTTCGTTGGTCCACGAGATTTCGTAAAGTTCTACGCCCAGCGCGCTGGCTAATACGCGGCTGAATTCGGTTTTGCCTGTGCCGGCTACGCCGTGGATCAGGATGTTGCAGCCTGAAAGTTTGTTGGCAAACACTTGGCGTAGGTAGGCTTCGCTGGCACTGGCGAGCACGCCTAGATGGGCGAAATCGGCAAGGGTGAGCTGGGTTTGCGGGGCGGGGAGAATGTGTTTTTTGAGAATTTCGGTGGGCGTGGTGGGAGCGTTGAGCATGAGATCGGCAAAACGACGGGAGAGAAGGTCTATTTTGCTTTTCATGTAGTATTCGTCGTTGCGGTCTAGCTGCATGAGCCCGATGCTGGCGAGCGCGCCTTTGGGCGATAGGGCTTCGGTGATTTGGTTTTCAGGCTGCCTGAGCATTAGGGCGAGGGCTTCGCAGCAGGCGCTGTCGTCTAGGTCGCCGAGCAGTCCGCATAGGCGGGAAAGGGGGGCTTGGCTGTGCAGCAGGATGCCGAAGGCGAGCAGGCGGATTTCGGTTTCGTTGAAGTGGCTCATTTCTTGCCATTGGGCAAGGTTGTGGCGCAGGGTTTCGGGCAGGCTGGTTTGCCAGAGGTGTTCAAAATCGTGTTGCTGTTGCCATGCTTCGTAGGCGGCTTTGAGTTGGCGGCGGGCGGTGGCGGGGTCGTAGGGGTTTTCTTCGTTGAACCAGTCTTCTGCGCCGATAAGGCGGGCGATTTCGCTGCGTTCAAAGCCGTCGCTGCCGATGAAGGTGTTTTGCCCGTCTAGGGGATAGAGGATGTCCCATGCCCATTGTTGGAATAGGGGGGTGAGTGTGTTTTTCATGGTTGGTTGATGGTTTTCTTGTGGATTGGGGAAGGGCGGATTATAGCGAGTTTGTGGGGTTCGGGCTGCTTTTGGGGGGATTGGGTGGGCTGCCTGAAAATGATGTGGGGGGTATTGGTTTGTGATGGATTGAGTAACAAAGGCAGCCTGAAATGGATATGGAGCGGCGACGGCTCGTCGCCATAGGGCTTATTAAATAGAACATGGCTGGTTTGCCAAGATGTTGGCGAGCCGCCGATGTTCCATTGGGGTGGTTTTCAGGCTGCCTTTATTTACAGGATTAGGTTGCCTGAAAATGGGGTTGTGCTTTGTGGTTGGCTTTGGGCGTAGTGTTTACCTTTTCGCCTTATCGCGGCGGGCGACTTACTTTCTTTGCTTCGCCAAAGAAAGTAAGCAAAGAAAGGCGACCCCGACGTGCAGGTCTGCTTCGCAGACTTCCCTCACTCCGCATCCTTTTTTCGGTGCGTGCGAACTAGCCGTGCTGCGCACGTCGTCGGACAAGCGCACGCTTGTTTCCGAAAAAAGAATGCTGCGTTCGGCTGAACGTAGGGGAGGGGGCAGTAGCATTAAACAGTTGTGAAGCGTTAAGCAGCCTGAAATCCAATCCATCTAGGTAAAAAAACCGTTTGGCGTAATACCAAACGGTTTGGTTTTTTCAGGCTGCCTCTGTTTAATCCGCCATTGGGCGACGAGCCGTCGCCGCTCCATGGTGTATCTTGTTTTCAGGCTGCCCTTGCGATGCCCAAGGGCAGCCTGAAACGTTTGCGCTACGGCAACGCAAAGAGTGGGTATGGTGGCGATACGCCATGTTCTGTTTCGGGCTGCGCGCATGGTTGAGGCAGCCTGAAAGTGCGTTCGCCCCTTTTCAGGCTGCCTGCTGCCGCATGATGTCGTCCAGATTGTCCTGCAACCAGTTCACCAGCGCGTCCACTTTCTCCGCCGCCGCCTCGCCCAACGCCGTGAGCGTGTATTCAACGTGCGGCGGCACGGTTTGGAACGACTGGCGCACCAGCATGCCGTCTTGTTCCAGCTGCTGCAAAGTTTGCGTGAGCATGCGCTCGCTCACGCCGTCAATCGCGCGGCGCAGCTCGCTGAACCGATGCGTGCCGCCGCGCAACACGATGAGCACCAGCAAGCCCCAGCGGCTGGTTAATCGGCGCAAAATCTCACGCGATGGGCAGGCGCTGGCTAATACATTGCCTTTTTCCATAAATATTCCTTTCAAAACAAAATATTGGCTAAATTTTTCATACTTACAAAATTGTAAGTACTTACTAAAAATAAGTTTGGCGATTATACTGCGCCGCATTCCCAGAAAGCAAACCGCTTTCGCGTTTAACCCTTTTTCAGGCTGCCCCAGCATCCAAAGGCAGCCTGAAAACGATTTTTTTAACCCTAACACAAGGAATCTATTATGAAAATCGCAGTTATTGGTGCAACAGGTTTGGTGGGCAATGCCACCGTTTTGGAACTCGCCGCGCGCAATCATCAAGTAACCGCGTTTGCCCGCAACGTCGCCAAAGTGGCGCAAAGCCCAAATGTAACCGCCGTTGCCGCGGATGTGAACGCGCCCGATTTTGCCAGCAAACTGGTAGGCTTTGATGCCGTGGTAAGCGCGTTTAACGCGGGCTGGGACAACCCCAATCTGGCGCAAGATGTGAAAACAGGCTACGACAATCTGCTCGCCGCGTTCAAAACCGCGCAATTGCCGTATTACTTGATTATCGGCGGCGCAGGCAGCCTGAATGTTGCCCCCAATTTGCAGCTGGTGGACACGCCCGATTTCCCTGCCGATGTTTACCCCGCCGCCAACGCCGTGCGCGTGCTGCTGGACGATTTGCGTCCACGCCGCGATATTAACTGGGCGTTTTTATCGCCAGCCGCCATGTTTGCCGTTGCGCCCGTTAGCTTTGAAAAAACAGGCGCGTATCGCATCGGGCAAGACGATGTATTGCTCAACGCCGACGGCTCGCCAGCCGATATCACCCTGCCCGATTTGGCAGCGACGATTGCCGATGATGTAGAACAAAAAGCGCATTTGTTCCAACGCTTTACCGTGGCAAATTGATTTTCAGGCTGCCTGAATCAGCCAAACAAAGGGCGCGTTGTGATGCGCCCTTTTCGTTTGTCCATTGAATACGAAAAACCCCATGATTCTAAGCTATTTATTTGACCCCCTTTGCGGCTGGTGCTATGGCGCAAGCCCAAGCATTGCCCAGTTCGCGCAACAACACACCATCTGCCTACTGCCCACAGGCTTATTCAGCCAAGCAGGGCGCATGATGTCGCCCGAATTCGCCCGCCACGCATGGGAAAACGACCAGCGCATCGCGCAAATCAGCGGCGCACTATTCAGCAGCGCCTATCGCGAAAACATCCTAAACCAGCCCAGCGCGTTTGATTCCTTCCCTGCCCTTGTCGCGCTCACCGCCGTCGCCCAAACCGCGCCCGAGCAAGAACTCGCCGCTTTGCAGCGCATTCAGGCTGCCCGCTATGTGCGCGGCTACGACATTACTGATTACGCCATCTTGGCAGATTTATTGCGCGAACAAGGTTTGCCGCAAGCTGCCGCGCAGTTATCCAACAGCCGCACGCACGAGCAAGCGCAACAGCGCATCGCCGCAGGGCAAGCATTGGTGCAAAAACTCGGCGCAAACGGCGTGCCGCAATTGGTGGAACACCGCGCGCAAGGCGACAGGCTGCTGCCGCGCGAAATATGGTTTCAGGCAGCCTGAAAACCGCTTTGGGGATGGCGCAACATCGTTTCTTTATGGCACGCCGATGCCGTTATTTCGCCATTTCGTGGCGTTGCGCCGCCACACCCACGCCGTGTAGCCCAAGCGCCGCCCATTAAAAAGGCAGCCTGAAACGCACATTTTCCGTTTTAGCTTCGCAACTCCGCTTCGCTACGCAGGCTGCCTTTCGCTTATCTAAAATTTCTGTATTGACAGAAATTTAAAAAATATTTAATCTGCGCCCATCGCATCAATCAAGTAATCAAAACCCACCATGAAACTCAATCCCACCACCGAAAAATTCATCCTACACTGGGGCGAAATGGGCACCAAATGGGGCGTAAACCGCACCGTAGCGCAGATTCACGCGCTGCTTTATATCTTGGGCAAGCCGATGAACGCCGACGAAATTTGCGAAACGCTGAACGTGGCGCGTTCCAATGTTTCCAACAGCATTAAAGAGTTGCAGTCGCTGCAACTGGTGAGTGTTACCCATATTTTGGGCGACAGGCGCGATTATTTCACCACGTCTGATGATGTGTGGACGCTGTTTCGCACCATTGTGGAGCAGCGGCAACGCAGGGAAATTGAGCCTACGCTGGCGTTTTTGCATCAGCTGATGCAATCGCCCGAATTTGCGCAGGAAAACGAAGCCGTCAAGCAGCGCATCACGCAAACGCACGACTTTATCGGCACGCTCACCGCGTGGACAAATGAAATGCTGCGCCTATCCACCGCCACTTTGGCGCGGGTGTTAAAGCTGGGCGCGAGTATCCAGAAATTTTTGCGATAGAATTTGCCCTATGATTATTGAACCACTTGTGATACAGGCATGGCTTGCGCCGGCGTTGGCGGTTTCAGGCTGCATTTGGCTGGCGAAAAGGCAGCCTGAATATCCCAACACGCGCGTGATTTTGACATTTGCGCTGTTGGGCGGCGCGTTGGGCGGGCTGTTGATGGTGCTGTTTGACGCGCTGACGGACGCGCGCACGGGCATCATGGTCATTCCGTTTGATTTTGATTTTGTGCTGATTGCTGCCATGCTGCTCGGCACGGTTTTCGGTTGTCTGCTCGCCACGCTGTGCGGCTTGGTGTTGGCGGAGCGGCGTTGCGTGCGTTCGTGGCAAAGCGCGGGTTTTGCGGCGGTGGTTGGCGGCGCGGCAAGTGTGCTGCTACTAACGGTTCATCGGGCGCTGGATGGCAGGCTGCTGGCGTGCGGCGTTATCGGCGCGATAACGGCGGCGATTTTATCCACCCTTGTGTTGCCCCAAGCGCAGTAAGCCGCGCCTAAGGCAGCCTGAAAGCCGCAGGCTTCAACGGAGTTAAAACGGTAACACTATTATGATTTTGCTTATTCCTTTAATCTTCGCAGGCTTGATTGCCATTCTGGGCTATCGCTACATCGCCCCCAACCAGCCCGGATACCCCAACGCACGCGTGATTACCACGTTTACGCTGCTGGGCGGCAGCGTGGGCGGCGTGCTGCTGGCGTTGGCGTTTTGGTGGCTGGGCGATATATCGCGCAGTTATTTTGATGGCGATTCGCTGCTGTTTCTGCTGTATGTGGGCGTGCTACTGGGCGGCGGCTTGGGCTGCCTTCCTGCTGCGGTGTGCGGCGTGTTGCTGGCGAAAAAACAGCTCGCTCGCGCATGGCAAAGCAGCCTGATTGCGGCAGGCTACGGCGCGATGGTGGGCGCAATCTCGGGGGCGTTGCTGTTGAGCATTCAGCTGGTGTGGGTGTTGGCATTTACGGGCGGATTGTCGGCGCTGGTTTTATCGGTGTTTGCGTTGCCCAAGGCGCAATAGCGTTTTAACTCCGTTGAAGCCTGCGGCTTTCAGGCTGCCTGTTGCGGAAAGCCGATCAGGCAGCCTGAAAATCGGTCGGCAAAATTTTTTAACCGCGTATTTCAGTTTTCACAGAAATTTAGGAATTTGAAAAAATGAAACAAAGCTATCCTACCGCCAACGTTATCATGCTGTTTACTTTGCTAACGCCGATGTTGTTTGGCATTGTGATGGGGCTGCCGCTGGGCATCTTTATACTGCCCATGATTGTAGCGAGCATGCTGTATGGCTTTTTGCCTGCGCTGGCGTGTGGCATTTGGCTGGCGGCATGGCGCACGCGCGGCACGCTGTGGGGGCGGCTGCACGCGGCAGGGCTGTGCATGGCGGTGGCGGTGCGGGTGATGACGTGGGTGGATCGCTCGGTGGTGGCATCGGGCTGGTTGTTTTGGGTGCTGTTGGCAGCAGGCGTGGCAGCGGTGGTTTCGGCGTGGTGTTTTTTGCCTGCGCCGCTGGTTGCGCCCGTTGCGGAGGAGGGGTGCGATGAAACGGCTTGATTACTTGGTGTACAGCATGGCGTTTTTGTGGCTGTGGAGCGGCATTCAGCCTGCGCTGTTTGCGCTGCCGCAGTCGTTGGATTTGCTGGCGCGGGTTGGGTTTCAGGCTGCCTATCGTTTGCCTGTGTTCGCGTTGTCTTGCGCGTTGGACGTATTTTTTGCGCTGGGCTGTTGCACGCGTTTACGTTATCGCGCGGGGTTTTGGGCGGCGCAGGCGGCGGTGGTGCTGGGGTATAGCGTGATTATTGCTTTCAGGCTGCCTGAAATGTGGGCGCACCCGTTTGCGCCGTTGGTGAAAAATGTGCCGATTTTGGCAGTATTGATTT
The DNA here is from genome assembly GCA_963529725.1 of uncultured Kingella sp. GTDB lineage: Bacteria > Pseudomonadota > Gammaproteobacteria > Burkholderiales > Neisseriaceae > Kingella_B. The sequence goes on from CAUSAW010000018.1 coordinate 23,437, forward strand.
ATTTGTGTGATGCAAACAGGAGGGCGCAGCCATGAATGCGTATTTAATTGTAAAAACTTTGCATATTTTGTCGGCAACGCTGATGGTGGGCACGGGCTTTGGCACGGCGTTTTATCTATTTTGGGCAAACCGCTCGGGCTCGGTGGCGGCTCAGGCGGTAGTGGGAAAGTGGGTGATGAAGGCGGATTGGTGGTTTACCACGCCTGCGGTGATTTTTCAGCCGCTGTCGGGTCTGTGGCTGCTGCATCAAATGGGCATGCCGCTAACGTGGAGCGGAGCTTGGCTGTGGGTGAAGTGGACGTTGGCGTTATACGCGCTGGCGGGCGCGTGCTGGCTGCCTGTGGTGTGGCTGCAAATTCAAATGGCGCGGCTGTCGGCAGCGGCTTGGCAGGCGGGCGAAAATACGCTGCCGGCGAGCTATAAACGCTATCAATTTTGGTGGGAAATGCTGGGCTATCCGGCCTTCTGCGCCACGGTGGTGCTGTATTTCCTGATGGTGTTGAAGCCGATGTAGGCAATGTGCAGGCTGACTGAAAACTCAAGTGTATTACCAACGCCAGCCGTAGCGTTTTTTCATCCGCCTGTACCGTTCGCGTGCATCTGCCAAGCTTTCGCTGCGATATTTCTTGCCGTAAACACCGGAGTGCGCGATATAGAAGGCTAATATGGCGACAAAGGCGGATATCAGCAGCTTTTCCCCAATAGGAGCGGCGACATTCGGCACAACAAGAACGATAAAATAGAGAAAAAGTATCACACAGGCAAACGCCAGCAAACGGCGCAGCCATTTCCATAGCGTGAAAAAGATTTTTTCCGTGCGTGAGGGCTTCGGCAGTTGGCTGCGGTAGTCCATATAAACCGGCAGGACAAATATCACGGCCAAAGCCAGCGTTACCTGCCAGTTGCGCGGTTCGACAAAACCGCCGTGCGCCAAGATGGGAATGGAAACGGGAAGAAGCAAAGTCAAATAGTCCGCAATGCTGCTGATGAGGGAAGGTTTGTCAGGCGTGGTTTTATGGGATTTTGCGCGGCGCGGTTTCATGTGCAGGCTGCCTGGAAGAACAGAAGTGTTTATTTTAACAGGACTTTGTTAAATTTTCCAACGTGAAAAAGCAGCCTGCACAACCATTCATTCGATTTTTCAAACCCTTGCATAAGGAGAATAATATGCAGACATTTAACATTATGGCGATACAGGTTGCCGTATCGTTGGCGGTGAGTCTGGTGTGCTGGCTGGTTTTGGGCGCATCGCTGCGGCGCGTGCTGGCTTTTTTGTGCAACGACCCGCGCGACGAAGTGAAGGAAATCAGCGGCATATTCTGGCAGCGGCTGTATTTGAGCCTGACGCTGTTCACGCCGCTGCTGTGCGTGCTGCTGTTTGCGCCGAACTTCGAGCGCAGTTTGGCGGACAACCTGCTTTACGCCCTGCGCTGGGCCGTGTTCGGCGGCGTAAGTTTGCTGCTGGTATTGGCCTATTTGGTACGCAAACAGATTCAGGTGCTGCAACGCAGCGGTTTTGAGGGCGTGAAGCCTGAAATAGACTGTGACATACCAACTGAAACATCAAAAGGATAAAGATTTTGCCCGTGTGCCGAGTAGAGGTAGGCAACAGTGAGTGAACATGATTGGAGAAACAGAATGCACAAAATCTTCTACGATGCCGAATGCCCCATCTGCGTGCGCGAAATAGAGTTAATCATGCAGGACA
>CAUSAW010000019.1:0-25025 GCA_963529725.1 uncultured Kingella sp.
ACTCGCGACCTCAACCTTGGCAAGGTTGCGCTCTACCAACTGAGCTATTCCCGCTTTGTCTTTGCGCTAAAAGCAAATAAGCCGCCATTATAGCGACTTCTGTTTTTGTGTCAAGTTGGTTTGTAAAATTATTTGAATTCGTGCCAAGCCATTTTAAGGTAGTAACACATAGACCAAACGGTAAGCACGGAAGCGATAAACATTAACGCGTTGCCGATGAAGGAAAGCTGCAAACCCCATAGCGGGATTTCGTGCAACAGCAGGGCGAAAATGGCGGCCATTTGGGCGGCGGTTTTCAGTTTGCCGATATAGGCGACGGCAACGCTGTTGCGTTTACCCATTTGTGCCATCCATTCGCGCAGGGCGGAAATGGTGATTTCGCGTCCGATGATAATCATGGCGTAGATGGCGAGAGTGCGGTCTAGTTTGACCAATAAAATCAGGGCGACGGCGACCATGAGCTTGTCGGCAACGGGGTCTAGAAATGCGCCGAAATCGGATGTTTGTTTGAGATAGCGGGCGAGAAAGCCGTCTAACCAGTCGGTGATGCCTGCGGCGGCGAAGGTGGCGGCGGCGGCGATGTTGATGGCTTGGGGGGTGAGCCAGTTTGCAGGGAGATAAAACAGGGCGGTGAATATGGGGATAAGCAGTATGCGCGCCCATGTAAGGTATATTGGGATGTTTAGTGGCATGGCGTGTCCTTAGGGTGTTTTTCAGGCTGCCTTTGGATGGGCAGCCTGAATGCGAGGATTGTAAACTTTCGTTAGCGTGGGCAACAAGTTTATTTACATTGCGGCGCGAGATTGTGGGGGTTTGCGCGACACAAGCGGTTGGGCAATAAAAAAGTCGGATGGGAATCCGACTGGATAAGGCAGCCTGAAAAAGGTGGCGCGGCAAGTGTTGGTGTTGCTTGGCTTGCAATGCTGTTTTAGCTTCGCAGAAGCTCGTAAACTCGCTTTCAGGCTGCCTTTGGGATAACGCGTATGCTGGGCTTATTTTTTGCGTTGTGTTTTGGCGGCGGGTTTTTCGTTTTTGGCTTTGTCTTTTTTGGCAACTTCGGGTTTGCGCGCGCTTTGTTTATTGTCGTTTTTGCTGTCCTTTTTGTTGTCGGGCTTGGCGTTTTTGTGGCGGCTGTCGCTTTCGCGGCTATCGTGTGCTTTGGTTTCGGCTTTGCCTTTAGCGACGGCTTTAACCAGCTGAGGCTTGCTGGAATGCGCGTTGCTGGCGACTTTCAGCGTTTGCCCTGTTTTGATGTTGTTGCCTTTGATTTTGTTGAGCGCGGCGAGCTCGTTTACATCCATGTTGTAGCGTTTGGCGATGCTGTATAAGGTGTCGCCGTTGCTGACTTTGTGTGTGCTGGTGGGAGCTTCGGCTTTGGCAACGAGCGCTTTGGCTTTTTCGGTGGCAAGTTGCTGCTGGCGTTGGCGCTCTTTGGCAGCACGCTGTTCGCTGGTGGCGTGGGCGCGGGCTTCTTGTGCTTCGGATTGCGCTAGGCTGGCTTTAACCGTTTCACTGGCGTGATTTGCCTTGGCGGCTTCGGCGGCGCGGATGCGCTCTTGCGAAGCGCGGGCAAGCTGCATGAGTTCGTCTTCGGCGGCGTTGTCGGCATGATGGGCGGTTTCAGGCTGCTTTTCGTTGCTGGCAACAGCATAGACAACATCGCTAGCACTGGCTGGCGTTTCAGGCTGCGTGGCTGTGCTGGCGACGATGGTGTTTTCAGGCTGCTTAACGCTGTTTTGTGTAACCACAATCGCGGGTGTTTCAGGCTGCTTGCTGCTTTGGGCAACGCTGGTTGCTTTTTCAGGCTGCGCGTGCGGTTTGAAGACCACAACGGGCGTGGTGGGGATGGTGGTTTTTTCAGGCTGCTTGTTGTCTTGGGCGACCACGGTTGTGGTTGCATTAGCTTTTTCAGGCTGCCTTATGCTGCTTTGCGTAACCACAATCGCAGGTTTTTCAGGCTGCTTGAAGGCATCGGGATGCGGCGTGGCAAGCACTACGGGCGTGGGCGCGGGGAAGCTGGCGGTGGTTGGCGCAGAAGTCGCCATATTGGTTGCGCCCTTGCCCAGCACAGGCGCTTGTTCTTTAAACGTATCGGGCACGGGATCCACATCGGCTTTGGCAAATTCGGATGCGGGCTTGATGCCCGATGCACGGTTTTTGCTCACCAAAATGGTACGCCCTGCTTCTAAATAAGTGGAGCGAATGCCGTTAAGGCGTTGGATTTCGCTGATGCTGCTACCTGTTTGCGCGGCGATGTCTTGCAGAGAAATGCGACTGCTGGGCGTGTAAACATCCCATGATAACAATGTATTCAGGTCGGAATTTTTATAATTGCTTTCAAAGGTTTTGGCAGCCTGAACGGGCAGCAGCATTTGGCGGCTGTTGCCTTTGGGGATGAACACGGGGGTTTTGAAGGCGGGATTGAGCGCGAGAAATTCGCTCTCGGGGATGTTGGCAAGAAAAGCAGCGGCGCGAATATCCAGCGGCGCTTTCACGGTTACGGTTTTGAAATACGGTTCGGATTTGATTTCAGGCAGCTTTAAGCCAAATGCGCTGGGATTGTTCACCAAATTGCGCACTGCCAGCAGCTTGGGCACATAATTGCGCGTTTCGGCGGGCATTTTTAGGTTTTCGTAGGTGGGCGGCAAGCCTTGCGCGATGGCGCGATTGACGGCGCGGGTTACGTTGCCTTCGCCCCAGTTGTAAGCGGCAAGCGCAAGCGACCAGTCGCCAAATAAGCCGTAAAGATATTGCAGATAGTCGAGCGCGGCGTTGGTGGCAGCGTGCACATCGTGTCGCCCGTCGTATAGCGGCGTTTGCTCCAAGCCGTAGTGTCGCCCTGTGGCGGGCATGAATTGCCACAAGCCTGATGCGCCAACGTGTGAGCGCGCTTTGGTTACATACGCGCTTTCAATAAACGGCAACAGCGCCACTTCGGCAGGCATATTGCGTTTTTTCACTTCGTCGGTGATGTAATACATATAAGGTGTGCTGCGCTGGATGGTGCGGTTGAAATAGGCGCTGTTTTGGGCGAATTTGTTTTCGTGGCTGCGCACAAGCCCTGAGTTCACTTCTTGCATGCGGAAGTTTTTGCGCAAGTTATCCCATACGCTGCCGCCTGCAAGGAAGTTGGCGATGGAATTTTTGCTGAATGGTGTGTTTTGTAATTGCATCATTGCCGCGCCAGTTTGCGCTGGTTTGTAGGTTTCGCCATGCGCTAAGGTGGGGAGAATAAATAGGCTGCTGACGGCTAGGGCAATGTTTTTTATGGTTTTCATATTGACGGGTTGGGGCTCGTGCGAAAAAATAGGTTCGCATCGTAATGATATTGACGTGCTGTGTCAAGCTAAGTGCTTGGCTTTAAAAGGTAAATATGTGTTTTGCGGGGGCTAATGTGATGAATTCGCGCAATTTATGGATTTGGTTGTGCCATGATGATTTGGGGCGGTTTGTGTGGCAGCAGGAGTGGGGCTTTTTTCAGGCTGCCTTGGCGCAACAAGGGTGGCAGGAGGTGTTGTGTTTGGGGCATGGCGGGCGATTGGCGTGGGCGGAGATGAAGCGGTTTTCAGGCTGCCTTGATGTGGCGTTGCAATGCGCGGATTTGCCTGCGGATGTGGTGGCTTCGGCGGGGCGGTTGCCGTGGCGCGATGAGTCGTTTGCTTGCGTGGTTGCGCCGCATTTGCCTGATGATGATGCGCCGCTGTTGTTGGTGCTGGCGGAGTTGTTTCGGGTGATGCAGCCGCAGGGGGCGTTGTTGATTACGGGATTGAATCCGCATTCGGTGTGGCGCTGGTGGCGCGATGATGTACCTGATGTGCGCGCGGGAGTGTCGTTTAATCGGCTACGGCGTTTGGCGCGGATGACGGGTTGGCAGGTGGAGGAACGGCAGTTTATGGTGCACTTACCGCCTGTGCGGCAGCCTGAAAATTGGCAATTGGTGGAAACGGCGGGGCAGTTGTTGTGGGCGAAGAATGCGGCGGTTTATGGGGCGGTGTTGAGCAAGCAGGTTGCAGGGGTGCGGCTGCGGGGGGATGTGCAATGGACTGGGGATTGGGATGGGTTGGTGTTGCAGGGGGTGTGATGATTTGATGGTAATTTTGCTGCGATAAAAGGCAGCCTGAAAACGCGTGTTATGCACTTTCAGGCTGCCTTTGGTTTGTTCGCTTACGCGATTATGGTTCGCAGATTATTTACCCCAAACTTCTTCGGCAATTTCGCGGATAAATTCCAGCTTGCGCCATTGCTCGTCTTCGGTGAGCACGTTGCCTTCTTCGGTGGAGGCGAAGCCGCATTGGGGGCTGAGGCAAAGCTGGTTAATATCAACGTATTGCGTGGCTTCTTGGATGCGGTTGATGATGTCTTGTTTGTTTTCCAATTCGCCTGTTTTGCTGGTTACCAAGCCGAGCACGACTTGTTGGTCTTTAATAAAACGCAGCGGTTTGAAGTCGCCTGCGCGGTCGCTGTCGTATTCCAAATAGAAGCCGTCGATGTTGCAGCCGCCGAACAGAATTTCGGCAATCGGCTCGTAGCCGCCTGATGAGAACCATGTGGAGCGGAAGTTGCCGCGGCAAATGTGCATGGTGAGCGCCATGTCGGCTGGGGCGGCGGCACGGATGTCGTTGAGCATTTGCACATAGCTGCGGGCGGTGGCATCCACGTCCACGCCTTGCGATGCGTACAGCGCGCGTTTTTCTTCGGAGCAGAATTCGCCCCACGAGGTGTCGTCGAGTTGCAAAATGCGGCAGCCCAAGTCGTAGAACGCTTTAACGGCTTGGATGTAGGCGGCGGTGATGTCGGCAAATAGCTGCTCTTGGTTATCGGCATAAATGGCGGGCAGCTTGGGCTCGGCAGTGCGCACGCAGGTAATCAGGTGCAGCATGCTGGGCGAGGGGATGGTGAATTTAACGGGGTAGCCGTCCGCTTCGGCGTGCAGGCGTTTGTAGTGTTCCAAAAAGGGATGCACGTTGGGCCATTGGATTTTGCCGATGATTTCTAGGGTAACGGGGCGGTGCATATGGGCTTTGAATTGGGTGCTGTATGTGTCGGTGTCGCGCAGCTCCACGCCAATCAGTTCAAACAGAAAATCCAAATGCCACCATGTGCGGCGAAATTCGCCATCGCTCACGGCGGGCAAGCCGATGGCTTTTTGTTTTTCAACGATTTTGTGGATTTCGGCATCTTCCACGGCGTGGATTTCTTCCATGCTGCATTCGCCGCACGCGCATTGGCGGCGGGCTTGCTTCAAGGCTTCGGGGCGCAAAAAGCTGCCGACGATGTCAAAACGATAGGGGGCGCGGGTGCGCGGGGTGGCGGTAGGGAATAGTTTGCTCATAGTATTTCCTTTGGTAGGGGTTAGTGAAACGTGAGATGCGGGGAGTATAGCAGTTTCAGGCTGCCTTATGCTTTGAGGCAGCCTGAAAATGGGTTAAGCGGTTAGGCAGATTTTGCAAACTGCGCCATCGCTTGTAAACAGGAATTGCGCTCCGCCAAAGGCAGCCTAAAACCCATTTTCAAGCCAGCGCACGGCTTGCAAGCAAGCCGTAGGGACGCGGGGTAGCGTTTCAGGCTGCCCAACCATCCCGCCCGCGTTGAGGCAGCCTGAAACCCAATCTATCCAGCAAAAAAAATCGTTTGGCTCAACACCAAGCCATTTTATTTTTTCAGGCTGCCCTATGGCGCAGAGGCAGCCTGAAAAGCGTTAAACGATTAGCTAGATTTCGCAAACCATGCCATCGCTTGTAAACAAGAATTGCGCCTTACCAAAGGCAGCCTGAAACCCCATTCCACCCAAATAAAACCACTCTCATTTTTCAGGCTGCCTCCATCCGCCCCGCACCCCAAAGGCAGCCTGAAAGCGCAAAAAATGCTATGATACGCCCCTTTCAATTCCCCCGAAAAATCAAGCCCATGATGGAAATAATAATGACAGCTCTGCGTTTTCTTTCTCAAAGCGTCAGCGGTCTTGCCGTTGCCTTTTTAGCCGCCTGCGCCTCGCATCACATCGCGCCCACCGTGCAAGAACAATCCTTGCCGCCCGTATCAGGCGATGCCGCCTTTGTGCATCCCAATCCCCGCCCCGCGCAATCGGCAGACCAAGCTCTGCAAACCTACGGCGTGTATGAAAGCGTGTTAGCCGCCGCCAAAAATGGTGACGACATCCAGCCCGCCCAATTTCTCGCCCAGCAAAGCCAAAGCGCGATGGGCGAAAGCGTACGCAACGAATGGCTCAAAAGCCTTGCCAAACGCGGGCAAACCGCCACCTTCCAACAACAATACGCCCAGCTAGACCCCGAAGGGCGCAACCAAGAAACCCGCTGCTACGCCAACCTTTTGGGCGTAGAAAACGACAGCAAATTCATCAACGAGCTTGCCGAAGAAACAGGCAAACTGCCCGCAGGCTGCAACAGCCTCTTGCAAGCCCGCGCCAACCAGCTTAACCCCAGCCGCGCATGGCGGCGCGTGCGCGGGCTAATCAGCGCAGGGCAAATCACCGATGCCGCCAACCTGGCCGCCGCGCTCGGCAGCCCGCTAGACAGCCCCACAGGCTTTGGCGCGCAAGAGAACTCCCTGCGTGATGTCATCGGCGCGAACGCACAAAAATCGCCCGACACCGCCGCCGCCCGCCTGCAACAGCTTTCAGGCAGCCTGAACAGCGAACAGTCGGGTTTCGCATGGGGCGTACTCGGTTTGGTGCACGCCAAAAATCTCAACATGGGCGGCGCATTGAATTACTACCGCAACGCCGACCGCAACCAGCTTAACAGCGAGCAATTTGAATGGTTTGCCCGCGCCGCGCTGCGCCAGCAAAATTGGACGGAGCTTGCCAACATCATTCAAACCATGCCGCCCAAGCTGCAAAACGACCCCACATGGCAATACTGGCTCGCCCGCGCCCTTGCCGCGCAAGGCAAACGCAGCGAAGCCCAAGCTCTCTATCAAAAAGCCGCCGCCAGCGGACGCAATTTCTACGCCGTGCTCGCCACCGAAGAACTGGGCGGCCGCGTGAACACGCACAACAACGCCCCCGCCGCGCAAGATGCCAACATCACGCAACTGGGCAAAGACGGCGCCATCCAACGCGCCCTGCATCTTTTCCACACCAGCCAACAATCGGGCAACTGGAAAATGCGTCGCCAAGCTCAAAACGAATGGAAATACGCCACGCGCGGCATGAACGAAGGCACGCTGCTCACCGCCGCCCAGCTCGCTTCTAATCACCAGTTTTACGAAATGTCCATCCACAGCGCGGATAAAACCCACAACCTGCTCAACTACAACCTGCGCTACCCCACCCCCTTCCGCGACCTCGTTACCCAATACGGCAACGAAAACGGCGTGGACCCCGCGTGGGTGTATGGTTTAATCCGCCAAGAAAGCCGCTTTGTGATGGGCGCGCAATCCAGCGTGGGCGCGCAAGGCTTGATGCAAGTGATGCCTGCCACCGCCAGCATGATCGCCCGCAAAATCGGCATGGATAACAGCGAGCTATATACCATGAACGGCAACATCCGCATGGGCACATGGTATATGGCAGACGCGCGCAACAGCCTGGGCAACAGCGACGTGCTCGCCACCGCAGGCTACAACGCCGGCCCTGGGCGCGCGCGCAAATGGCAAGGCGCCAGCATGGAAGGCGCAATCTACGCCGAAACCATCCCGTTTAACGAAACGCGCGATTATGTGAAAAAAGTGCTGACCAATTCGGTTTACTACGCCAATATTTTAGGCGAACCCAAAACATCGTTGAAACAACGGCTGGGTATGATTCCCGCGCGGTAAATACGTTTTCAGGCTGCCTATTTGGATAAACAAATAGGCAGCCTGAAAATTATTACTCCCGTGCTTTCGCTCTCAAATAAGGCTTATACCCCTTGCCCGCTTCCCCCTTAACACAAATCCGCCCATCACAAACCACCGCATCCGAACCATTAAACGCCCGCACAATCTCCACAGCATTTTGATAACGCATAAACTCATTTTTGTATTGCCGTACCAAAAACCAAGACATAATTCCCAATGCAATAAACACCCCAACAATCCCCATAATCCAAAAATTAACCGTCCTATGCGTTTGTTTCACCTTATCAAAAACAGGCGACACAATTCGGTCGTATTCCTGAACCAGCGGCGGCAAAACCCTTTTTGTTTCATCCATTAAATGCTTGCTAAATTGAGTTGATTCCTTATTTAACTTATGGCGGATTTCATTTGAATTTTGAATCAACATATCAGCTATTCTTTGTTCATGCTCCGTCATTTCCGCACTCAAAACCATCAAAGTCTGAATAGCCACGCGCAATTCATCATTCAAATCATTCAGCGCATCTGCTTCATCATAATCAGCATATTCCATGTATTTCCCTCTCACTAAAAAAAGGTGGTTAGATAAAACAAAAGCAGACTGGTTTAGTCTGCTGCTCATCAATTATGTTAACGTCTTATGCCACGAGATAGAGATTGAGATTGTTGCTGCTCTGCTTCTTGCTGGCGACGTTGTTCCGCTTGCTCTCGCATTTGTTCCAATTCGCGTTGAAATGCCTGCTGGCGTTGTTCTGCCTGTTGTTCTGCATAAAGCTCCGCACCGCGTGCTTTTAACGCCATTCCCGCATCAGATTGCGCAAAGCTAGCCGCAAGAGCAGCGCGTGATTGCGTATCGCCTGATAATATTGCTGCGTATAAATCTTTATTAGAAATTTTGTTCCAGTCAATTTCTTTTGGATTGACTTGTGGTTGAGCTGGTGCATTACCCCACACGCGAGAGATAGGCATCCCATTTAAATCCGTAACGGTTTTTTCTTTGATGGGGCTGCCATTTTCGGAAACTTTTATGTTTTCTGTAGTAATTGTTTCTTTTTTATAATCCGTGGTTTTTATGGAAATAGGACGACCATTTTCATAGTTTGTTATTACCTCGGAAATAGGTTTAAACTGTTTATTAAATTCAGTTTCTATCGTTTGTTCAAGTTTGTCACTTGCTGAATCCTCTATTGATTGACTTTTAGTATAAATTGAGCCATTTATATCTTTTGGATGACCTTTTGAAATATCAGTATGGATTTTACCATTTTCAATATAGCTTCGCGCTGAATCAAGCGGAGAATCGACACGTTTAAAATTCGTTGCGTGTACATATAAATACCGAACAGGCTCACCTAATTCTGCTGCAATAGCCCTTTCCATTTCTACTGCAAAACGTTCTTTTGAATTACCCATACCTGCAAGATAAGGGTCTGTAGTTATAGAATAGTCTTTTATGACTCCATCTCGTTTTTCTTGTTCCCATTTATTTATTTTATCTAACTTTGCTTGTGCAGTCTTAAAATAAGTATTGAAAATCATTTCATCCATATGCACAAACATTTCTTTATCATCTATTGCATGCACCATTTCATGTAGAAAAATCATAGCAGGCGATAACTCTCCTTTAATTCCATCGACTGGATTCTCTATAATGTAAGAAATTTTTGGATTCCACAAAACCGTGTGTGGTTGTCCATGTTTTAAACATGCTTCTCCTCTTTCTCTTTCAAAATCTTTTCTGCAATAGTAGTTGTTATTATCCTCATCAAATAGCTTAATGGTTACACCACTCTTTGCTGCTTGTTGTAAGATTTTTTGTGCTGTTTCACTTTGGCATAGATATGCCAATACCTGATTAATTTTTTGCTCAAATTCAGCTTTATCAGCATCAGAAGCATAATCAGGGTAAGCAAACTTAAATGATTTTGCGGTTAATTGCATTTTATTTATTCCTTTTTATCTACTAGCAAAATTTTTGGGATTTACTCAAAATTATTTAAATTCATAAAGTATTTCATTTAAATAACTATAAAAATACTTTCTAAACATTCCATTTCCATCAATAAGTCCAACAGAAGACCACTTTTTTATTCCATCTTTTTTTAATATTACATAATAATCACTATAATCATAAGAATTGCGATGCCCATTAGGATTAGCAAAGATTAATATCTGAATTTTTTGTTTTTTGTGTATGAATTTAACAGCAAATCTAACTTTAATTTCAGCAGCAGAATTTTCTAAATGACGTACCTGTTCTTTTTCTAGCATTATGGGTATCATGTTTTTTAGGATACCAATGGATTGAACAATGATTTTAGTATCTGAAATTGTGTTTGACATATCCTGCAAATCAATTTTGTCTGCTTTTGGATAGGGTAGCGACATTCCATAAGGCTCAATAAGATGAAGAGTTAAATATTGCATTTCCCAATCACTTGGGTTGGCTAGCAATGCCCATAGCATTTTAAGATCAGACCGTGCATCAGGTCTTGTTATTTTTTTCAACGCCAATAGTCGTTTGGTATTAAATTGAACGTTATCGCTGGTTATTTCATTATTGATTTGTTGCATTTTAGATGATATAGACTCTGCATATACTATTGATAAACATGATACACCCACCGACAAAAGTAAAGTAAAAAATAATCTATTCATTTGATATTCTTTATTCATTTATTAATTTTTTAGTAAATTTTTTCAATTGTTCAGCTTGCCCTGTTATTCCAACAGGAAATTTTTCAATTTTCCCATTCTCAATTTTTTCAATCTGGAAAATCATAAAATCAGGTGCGTTAGCTTCATCTGAAAGAATTACTTCTATATTTTGTTGCTTATGTTTTAATTTTATTAAAAATCTAGTTTCACGTAAAGAATTGTGATAATTTTTAAATTCCATATTTCTTAAAATACTAAATATTTCTTTAATGATTTCCTTATTTGATGTATGTTGATAACTAACATTCCATCCTTTTTTGTATAATTCTTCAGCAGAAACTGGAATGAACGTATCAATATCAGAAGGAAATGAATATATATCCATTTCCCATTCTTCGGGATTTTTTAAAATCTCCCATAAAGATTGTGGAATTGCTTGTTGTTCATTTGTTTCAGCCATTTTTTTACTCGCTTTCTGAGTTTGAGTTGATAAAGGTTCTTTTGCATATGCTGCTGGTACACACGCCATATTCGCTACCAGTAATAAAGAAAAAATAATTTTTCGCTGCACCGTTCATCCTTTCTAATATCATGTTAATATTGAAAAAACAATTTCATTGTATCATAACCATTTTTTTCACAAAACACCCCACAAAGGACACTCCATGAAACTCTACATCTACGACCATTGCCCCTTCTGCGTTCGCGCCCGCATGATATTCGGGCTCACCCAAACCCCCGTAGAACTCATCCCGCTTGCCAACGACGACGAAGCCACACCCATCGGTTTAATCGGTGCAAAACAAGTGCCCATCCTGCAAAAAGCCGACGGCAGCCACATGGGCGAAAGCCTAGACATCGTGCGCTACATTGACGCGCAAGCGGGCGACAGCCGCCTAAACGAAACCATCCGCCCCAGCATCCAAGCATGGGCAGACCAAGTGGGCGCGTATTACAACCAACTGCTCTTTCCGCGCAGCATCCAGCTTGGCTTGCCCGAATTTGCCACCCCCGCCGCCGTGGTGTATTTCATCCTGAAAAAAGAAGCCAGCATCGGCACAGGCATCGCCCAAATGCTCGATAAAACCCCCGAGCTGCTTGCGCAAATCCACAGCGATTTGCAAACGCTCGCCAGCCAAATCCACAGCGACACCCTTAACGGCAGCGATCTCAGCATGGAAGACATCCTGATCTTCCCCATGCTGCGCAATCTCACGATGGTGCGCGGCATCCAGTTCCCCGCCGTGGTGCAAGACTACATCGCCAACATGGCGCAGCGCAGCCAAATCAATACTTACTTTGACCGCGCGTTGTGATGCACCACAGCCTGTAAACAGAGGCAGCCTGAAAATGTATTTGGCAGGGCAAGCGCAAGTGCATACATATTGCTATTGCGATGGTTCAAGCTATTTTCAGGCTGCCTCATTATGGATAAACACAATCGGCAGCCTGAAACGCAATATGGAGCGGCGACGGCTCGTCGCCAACTGGTATGCAAAATAGTTTGACTGCTTGCCAAGATGCCCACAAACCGCCAACGCTCCATCGGTTGCAGATTTCACAACGGTTTCAGGCTGCCTACCACAAGCCGCAACAGAGGCAGCCTGAAAATCCATCCAACCCAATTTTCAGGCTGCCTCTAACCATCCCCCCAAACACCATGCCCTACTCCACCAAATACAGCCGCAGCCTGCACGCCCCCATCAGTCTCGGCACCACTTCCGACGACCGCTTTATGCCCGCAGGCTATCTCGCCGCCTTCGCCGCCAAAGACGCGCTGGTGCTCACCGAAAAGCTGGACGGGCAAAACAACTGCCTCAGCCGCCACGGCGTATTCGCCCGCTCCCACGCCGCGCCCACCCAGCATCCGTGGGACAAGCCCCTGCTTGACCGCTGGCAGCGCATCAAATACGACCTCGGCGACCTAGAACTCTTCGGCGAAAACCTCTACGGCATCCACTCCATCGCCTACCGCCGTCTGGAATCCTACTTCTACCTATTCGCCGTGCGCCAAGGCGGACGCTGGCTCGGCTGGGACGAAGTGCAGTTCTACGCCGCCCTGTTTGACCTCCCCACCGTGCCCGAGCTGCCGATTACCCAGCCGCTGCGCGATGTGTACCGCGCCGATGCCAACGAAGACCGCCAGCTTGCCGACTGGCTCGCCGCCAACCTCGGCATGAGCTGGCTGGATTATGTGGAAACCGCAGGCGCACTCGGCGGCTACGACCCGCAAACAGGCGCGCCCTGCTGCGAAGGTCTCGTCATCCGCAACCGCGACGGCTTTGCCACCAACAACGGCGACTTGCCCGTGCAGCCCAACGAATTTGACAACCTGTTCAAACTCGTGCGCGCCAAACACGTCAAAACCGACGTGCATTGGACAAAAACATGGCAGCCCGCCACGCTGATTGACTACGACAAATACGGCTGGCACGGCTACCAATACCAAAGCAAACCATAAAGGCAGCCTGAAAATGAAACCGCGTACCCAACGCCGCTCCCTGCTCAACAACCTATTCCTCATCATCGTCTTTGGCGCGTTTGCCGTTTTCAGGCTGCTGCCCGTTATCAACCAGCAGCATTTAGTAAACACCGCCGTCCACCGCGAAACCGTGCAGGCAATGCCCTATTCGGAAAACTACCAAAGCATCCGAGGAAGCACGGATAGCGAAACCATGGTGATTTTCCAAGACGCGCAAGGCAAAACCCACACCGCCCAAACCCGCGTTTCTGCCGATGAGCAAGCGCAAATGCGCCGCCATATTCCCATCACCCGCGAATTTCTGATTACCCAAGACCATAGCGAAATCCTGCGCGACAAAGCCGCAGAAACCCTAGACATAACAGACTGGCTGATGATTGCCCTGCTGGCGGTTACGCTGGTTGTCCACATGAAAACCCGCGCATTGCCCGCGCCCATCGCCCCCAACGATATGCCCCCAGCCGCCCGATACCCGCTGCAATCCACAGCCAACCCGCGCCGCGTGCTGCGGGGCAACATCATTACCCTGCTGGGCATCACGCTGGCAGCCCTTGCGCTGGGCAGCATATCTGGCTTTCTCGCCCTGACCACATGGCAGGAAAAACAAACCTTTCAACACGCGCCCATCGCCTATGCCGCGCCATACGGCAGCTTCCGCCAAGGCAGCCTGAAAACCTACGCCGTAGATTTGCGCTTCACTACCCAAAACGGCAAAACCATCACCATCGCCGATTATCCCGTCAGCCCGATGGAGCGCGACCAACTGAACGCAGGCAAAACCATCCCCGTGCAATATCTGCCCGACAACCCCGATGTGTTCCGCTTTTTTAAGGCAGGGCAGGACAACGTTGCATGGTTTGCTACCGCTTTCTGCATCACCGTAGCAGCGGTGTGGCTGCTTGTGCTGTGGCTGTTTATCCGCCATCCCTACCGACCGATGCAGCAAACGTAGCGGGCAATATGCGCCCCCCCTGCAACGACTGGCAAAAGCAGCAGGCAGCCTGAAAACCACTTCGGCGCAAGCAAAACGCCCAACCCGTTTTCGTACCGTTGAACTTCGTTTCAGGCTGCCTCACATTCGCGCCCGCTCCCACGCTACCCGCAAGCCAAAGCGTACAAAATCCTACCACCCCATAACATCAAGGCAACCTGAAAATGGCAAAACCCGTTTTCAGGCTGCCCATCCCATCCATTAGGACAACACCCATGTGGCAATTCCCCCATTTCACCCCCAACCACACCCCCGACTGGGACACCCTCACCGCCCACTTCAACTGGCTCGCCGACATGGCCGCCGTCCCCCAAGACCCCGAATGGCACGGCGAAGGCGATGCGCTCACCCACACCAAAATGGTTGCCGACGCGCTTTTCAGGCTGCCCGAATACCAAGCCCTAGACGCGCAAGCCCAACACATCCTCTTCGCCGCCGCCCTGCTGCACGACGTGGAAAAACGCAGCACCACCACAACCAAAGAGCGCGATGGGCGCATCCGCATTGTCTCCCCCCGCCACGCCAAAAAAGGCGAGCACACCGCCCGCCAAATCCTCTACTGCGACCTAGCCGCCCCCTTTGCCGTGCGCGAAGCCGTCGCCAAACTGGTGCGCTGGCACGGGCTGCCGCTGTGGGCAATCGACAAACCCCAGCCCGAACACGCCGCCATCGCCGCCAACCTGCACACCGACACCCGCCTGCTCACCATTCTCGCCAAAGCCGACGCCCTCGGACGCATCTGCCCCGACACCGCCGAGCTGCTGGACAAAATCGCCCTATTCCAAGCCCTGTGCGAAGAAAACCAAAGCTGGGGCGTAGCCTACCCCTTTTCAGGTAACCACGCCCGCTACCACTATCTCAACCACCCCGAAAGCAGCCCCAGCTACCAGCCCTACGACGACTTTTCCTGCACCGTCCACATGATGAGCGCGCTGCCCGGCAGCGGCAAAGACACCCACATCACCCGCCATTTCCCCGATTTACCCGTGCTCTCGCTCGACGACATCCGCCGCGCCCACCGCATCGACCCCGCCGACAAAAAAGCCGCAGGGCGCGTGATACAGCTTGGCAAAGAACAAGCCCGCCAATACCTGCGCGACCAACAAGACTTCGTGTTCAACGCCACCAACCTCACCCGCGAGTTGCGCGGCAAATGGACGCAACTTTTCGCCGACTACCGCGCCCGCATCCGCATCACCTATCTAGAAGTGCCGTGGCAACAGCTCCTGCGCCAAAACAAACAGCGCGAACACAGCGTCCCCGAAACCGTTATCCGCCGCCTGCTCGGCAAACTGGAAATCCCGTTTTACGACGAAGCGCACGAAGTGGAGTATTGCATTGGCGAGTAGGATAAGGCAGCCTGAAAACCAATAGGCAGCCTGAAAACAAAAAACGGTTTTCAGGCTGCCCTGCCCCATTCACCCCACAAAACCCAACCAGCCCCATGAAAACCCCGCTTATTCTCGCCATCGCCCTATTCGCCCTACTCATCGCCATCACCCTGCTCGCCAACTGGCACACCCAACGCCAAACCGCCGCCTATCTCTACGACAACGCCGCGCAAATCCCCGCGCACAAAGCCGCCTTGCTCTTGGGCACCTCCCCCGTCCTCGCCGACGGGCGCAGCAACCTCTACTTCACCCACCGCATCCGCGCCGCCGCCGAACTCTACCGCGCAGGCAAAGTGCGCTACATCATCGCCAGCGGCGACAACCGCAAACACGGCTACAACGAACCCGAAGCCATGAAAGCCGCCCTGATTGCCCAAGGCATCCCCGCCGAGCGCATCATCCCCGACTACGCAGGCATCCGCACGCTAGACTCCGTGCTGCGCGCCCGCAGCATTTTCGGGCAGCCAAGCTACATCATCGTCTCGCAAAAATTCCACAACGAACGCGCCGTGTACCTCGCCCGCGCCCACGGCATCCGCGCCGTCGGCTACAACGCCGCCGACGTACACCTCTACGCCGGCGGCTTCAAAACCCGCGTGCGCGAATACGGCGCGCGCATGAAAATGTATCTGGACCTGCTCACCGGCAAACAGCCCAAACACGGCGGCGAAACCATCGCCCTGCCCGACTAGCTTTCAGGCTGCCTTCCCACACAAGGCAGCCTGAAACCTTGACAAAGCCTCAGTAGGTCGGGCATTCATGCCCGACGTTTTAAATTTTTGGTGTATCTTAAAGATAAATAGGTCAGCGTTTGTCGGGCATGAATGCCCGACCTACAAACTGAAAACCAATCGGCAGCCTGAAAACCGTTTTTTGATTTTCAGGCTGCCGTTTTCACTAAACTAAAACGAACGCCGCGCCCGCGCTACCTTCCGCCCCACTCAAACTGCTGCTCGCGGCTGCCGTTGCAGGTGCGGATGGCGAGATAGCTTTCGAACGCATCCAAGCATTTGCCCGAATCGGCGCTGCGGATGCGCGCGCCGTCGCGATACCAGCGCTGGTTGTCCCGGCCGTTGCATTGGAACAGGATGACGCGGCTGCCGTCGCGGGTTTCGCCGCCCGCCACGTCGAGGCAGCGCTCGTTTTGGCGGATGGTGCCGCTCTTCGCATCCAAGCGGAACAACTGGTTCGCCTGCCCGTGGCAGCGGTGGCGAATCAGGCTGCGGCGGTCGTTGCCGTGGATGTCGAGGCATTCGCCGCGCTCGGTGCGAATCAGCCCGTCGGCATCGCGCTCGGGGCGGGGGCTGCGATGGCTTGGCCCGCGCGTGTCTATCGTTATCTGCTCGGGCAGGTAAACGCCGCAGGCGGCCAGCAGCAGCGGCATCAGAACGGTTAAGATGGGTTTCATGTGTCTTCCTTTCGTCAAACAAGGGGTTTTCAGGCTGCCTCCGTTTCAGGCTGCCTCAATTTCAACTGTCTCAATCGGCGGGCGGCGGGCAGGGGCTGGTTGCCGTTCCGTGGCACAGGCCGTATGCCTTGCCCCAGTCGCACAGTGTATAGAGCGCGGGCAGAAAGGTTTTGCCCTCCTCGCTCAGGCGGTATTCCACGCGCGGCGGCACTTCGGCGAACACTTCGCGCGCCACCAGGCCGTCCGCTTCCAGCTGGCGCAGCTGCTCGGTGAGCACCTTCGGGCTGATGCCGCCGAGCCGTTCCAGCAAATCGCGCGTACGCCGCGCCCCGCCGCCCAAATGGTAAAGAATCAGGCATTTCCATTTGCCGCCCACCAGTTTCATCGTCAGTTCAATTGCCGAAAGCATGCTCCGTTAAGCTCCTATTTTGTTGGAAAACTTACCAAAAAGTGCGTAGAGAACCTTTTAGTACGTTGTTTTTATTTGATTTTAAAAGCGTTAGTATAACGGTTTTCCACTCAGAAGGAAGCCATGATGCCGCTTAACGACCTGCTGCAAAACCGCCGTTCCACCCGCCGTTTCCGCCCCAACGCCCCCATCGCCCGCGCCGAATTAAACGCGCTCATCAGCCAAGCCAACCGCGCGCCCAGCAGCAACAACGCCCAGCCGTGGCGCATCATGGTGCTGACCGACCCCACCCTGCGCCAGCGCCTGCTGCCCGAAGCCTACGGGCAGGAGCAAATCATCACCGCCTCCGCCGTGCTGGTGCTGTTGGGCGACCGCGCAGCCTACCGCGAGCCGAACCTGCGCCGCATCCACCAGCAGGAGTTTACAGACGGCTGCTTTGATGCAAACGTGCGCGATTTCCTGATTCAGGCTGCCGTGCAGTTTTACCAACCCTTCGATGAAACCGACACCCAGCGCAGCCTCGCGCTCGACTGCGGGCTGTGGGCGATGGCGTTTATGCTCGCCGCCGAAGCAGCCGGCTGGCAAACCGTGCCGATGAGCGGCTACCGACGCGACGGCCTGCGCCGCGTGCTGAACCTGTCCGAACGTTATCTGGACGTGATGCTGATTGCCCTCGGCAAGGGCACCGAGCGCGGACACCGCACGCTGCGGCAAGACGCGGCGGCGGTGTCGGCGTGGGACGGGCTGCCCCAATAACGCACCAAGGCAGCCTGCGCAGCGCAGCGTAGTGGCGGAGCCAAAACGGTTTGTGCTTTTTCAGGCTGCCGCAAGGCAACAATTTTTAATCCGCTATAAAAAAACGCCGGCGCACAACCAGCGTTTCCTGCCGTTTAGCTTTCGCCGCGCATCAGCTGCGCCGCATCCGCGTTAATCCCGCGCAACACCGCCGCAGGGTCGGCCGCCTGCGTAATCGGCCGCCCCATCACCAAATAGCTCGCCCCCGCGTTCAACGCATCCAGCGGGGTCATGATGCGCCGCTGGTCGTCCCGATTATGCGCCGTGTCCAAGCGAATCCCCGGCGTAACCAGCAAAAACTCGTCGCCCAACTGCTGCCGCAGCAAGCGCGCCTCTTGCGCCGAGCACACCACGCCATCCAGCCCCGACGACTGCGCCAGCTGCGCCCATTGCAACACCAGCGTTTCAGGCTGCCGATTCAAACCAATCTCGCGCAAATCCTCCGCCGTCATGCTGGTGAGCACCGTTACGCCAATCAGTTTCGGGCGATACGCGCAATTTGCCACCGCCTCCGCCGCCGCTTCCATCATGCGCCGCCCGCCAGATGCGTGCATATCCACCAGCCACACGCCCATATCCGCCGCCACTTTGCACGCATGGGCCACCGTATTGGGAATATCATGGTATTTCAAATCCAAAAACAGCTTAAAGCCTTGGTTGATGAGCTTTTCTGCCAGCGAACGCCCCGTTGCAGTAAACAATTCCTTGCCGATTTTTAACTGGCACAATTCGGGCGACAAGCGGCGCACAAACGCCAAGGTTTCGGCTTCGTTGGCAAAATCCAGCGCCACAATCACAGGCGTGGGCTGGGTGGAAAGCGGGTAATCGGTCATCAAAGGGTTCATGGCGCAGCCTCGTTTGGGTAAAAAAGGTTATTTTACACGTTTTAACACGTTTTCTCGCAAACCCGTGTTTTCAGGCTGCCCAACGGTTTTGCGTATCAAGTTGATTATCTATTCGTTTGTAAAGATTGCTTTTTTTCTCTACAATGTTTATCGCCTTTTACACTCTAAAGAATAAGGAAAATTTATGAACAGCTTGCGAACTCTTTCTGTTTTGGTATTAGCGGGGCTGCTGGCAGCGTGCGGTCAATCGGAAGACGTGCCGACATCAAGCGGCGGGGGCAGCAGCGGTCATTCCGCCGCCAACCAAGGCTATAAAAAAGCCAACAAAAAAGCCAAATTGGACGACCTGGAAAACGCCGATTTGCAAGCCATTCAAGATGTTTTCGCCGCTTCCAACATCAGCAACATGGAAGTGCGCCAAAACGCCAAAAACTGGAGCTACAAGGCAGGCTTTGAACCCAGTTGCAGCGCCTACCAATCGTTTTACAATTCCCAACGCCTGCTGTATGCAGACACCGCACCGCAAATCCAAGCCTTAAAATTGCAAACCGCTTTGGGTAAAGGCTTGGTGGAAACCCTAGCCCCCGCGCTGGAAAAAATTGCCGATGCTTCCGACCAAATGGTGCTGCTGGATTGGGACGCTTGCGGCACAGCCGAATTTGCGAAAAAACTCGCGCCCGCCGCCGCGCAAATGGCAGAAGCCAACCGCGTTTACGCCAAAGCCATCGTGCAATACAGCGACGCGATGAAAGCACACGATATGTTCACCCTTGCCGACAGCACTTCCGTGTTGCACACCGCCACGGACACCGAAAAAGCGGCGAAATATCTGCAAGGGCAACCCAAAAAAGGCGACGCATCCCCCGCTCCCGCCCAATAATCAAAAGGCAGCCTGAAAACGGTATTTCTCGTTTTCAGGCTGCCTTTTTATTCCCATGATTGCATGGAGTAGACCGCAAACATTCCATGCGCTCCCACCGCACACACCATGACATGACACACCACACCCACGCATGGGCAAACATCCCCAGCCTTGCCCAAATCCAAGCCCACCTCACCGCCCATCCCGATAGTCAACACCTTATCTTCTGCCTGCCCGCCGACTGCGTTACCCCCCAATGGCAGCCTGAAAACGAGCAACAGCAACCCCTCGCCCAAGCATGGCAAGAAGCCACCCGCTGCCTTGTTTACGATGCCGTGAACTACATCCGCCAATGGCAGCCTGAAACCGACCTATGGCTGCTGCCACCCCACGCCGCCAGCCATCTGCACGAACACTTCCCGCAGCCCGAACACATTATTTGGCACACCCCGCCCATCGCCCAACAGCCCGCGCCGCCGCGCCAAGCATGGCAACAGCCCCCCACAAGGCAGCCTGAAACAGATACAACCGCCCAGCCCCACGTTCTCATCATCGGCGCAGGCATCGCAGGTGCCGCCACCGCCCACGAATGCGCCACCCGCGGCGCGCGCGTAACCGTGCTAGAAGCCCACGCCCCCGCCCAAGCCGCATCAGGCAACCAACAAGGGCTGCTCTACGCCAAAATCTCCCCCCACCCCACCGCCCAAACCGAGCTACTGCTCGCCGGCTACGGCTACACCCGCCGCCTACTGCAACGCCTGCTCCCCCAACAGCAAAGCTGGGGCGCAAGCGGCGCGCTGCACCTCAACCACAACCCAAGCGAAACCCAACGCAACGCGCAACTCGCCCAAAACCAGCACTACCAACACCTCTACCGCCCCGTCTCCCCCAGCCAAGCCAGCCAAATCGCAGGCATCCCCATCGCCCAAAGCGGCTTATATTGGCAACACGGCGCATGGCTCAACCCGCCCGCCCTAATCCACGCCCTACTGCGCCACCCCAACATCACCCGCCCACACCCCCATCATCCAACACTACCCCTTCCAAATCATCCGCGGGCAAACCAGCATCGCCCCCGCCACAAAAGGCAGCCTGAAACTGAAAACCGCCCTATCCGCCGCCTCCTACATCTCCCCCGCATGGCAAGGCGAACACTGCTACGGCGCCACCTTCGCCCCCAACAACCCCAGCCGAGATTGGCAAGATGCCGACGAAGCCCACAACCGCCAAGCCCTCGCCCAGCTTTCCCCCTATCTTGCCCAACAGTTTGCCGACTACTACGCCCAACACCCCATGAAGCAGCCTGAAAACGAATGCAGCGAGTTTCGGCAAAGCCAAAACGAATGCAACGAATTTCCACAAAACCAAAATACGCAAAACAAGTTTCAGCAAAACGCAGACAAGCCAAACCACGCCCACTTAGGCAGCCTGAAAACGAGTACAACCCACCCCAACAAAGCCCACCCCAAAAGGCAGCCTGAAAACAAGCCAAACGAGTTTTTCCGCAATCAAAATGACCACAACGAGTGCCCACCCAAAGGACACACCGCCACCCGCTGCGACTGCCACGACCACCTCCCCGCCGTCGGCGCAATCAGCGACCCCACCGCCCTACGCACCACCTACGCCGCCTACGCCCTAGACAAAAACTACCGCATCGCCACCCCCTGCCCCTACCTGCCCAACGCCTACACCAACACCGCCCACGGCAGCCGCGGGCTTGCCACCGCCCCCCTTTGCGCCGCCGAAATCGCCGCCCAAATCTGCCACACCCCCCGCCCCCTCTCCGAACGCCTGCGCCAAGCCCTCAACCCCAACCGCCTAATTATTCGCCAAATCATCCGCAGCAAAAATCACCCATAACCAAGCCCCAACCATGCCCCACTACTTCCTGCTCAACACCAACCTTGCCCACCACCCCCAAGACCACCGCTTTATGCTAGACAACCACGTCGCCGCCGCCTTTGAAGACGGCTACAAAGAAAAAATCACCCGCATCAGCCAAGGCGATTACATCTTCCTCTACGCATCAAAGTGCGGCATCGTTGCCTACGGACGCGCCGACGGCAACGTGCAAACCGCCGACCACCTAGGCGTTGCCGACCAAACGTTTTATCAACGTTTAGACCCCTTTGTCTCGCTGGAACACGCGCCGCTCAAAGCCAGCGCAATCAAAGCCGCGCTGGGGCACGCCGTATCGTTTGTGCAAACATTGAGCCGCATCGCTGATGGCGAAAAATTGCTGCACCATCTGCAAAACCAACCATAAAACAAAGGGATAAACCCAAGCGGCTTATCCCTTATCTCTTATCCCAATCATTCAACCCCTTTTCAGGCTGTCCCAAACCATGCTCAACATCCCTGTTCTGCTGTTCTCTTGCGCCGCTTGGTGTTCGCTGTGGCTGATTTTGCTGGCGATTTGCGTGCGCCATTTTCCGTGGGCGATTGCCCATGATTACCCGCGCGATATGCAAGATTGCGCCGCCCTGCCCACGCCCAACAGCGCACAAAAAAAGCGCAGCACAATATTTGCTGCGTTGAGTTTTATCTTGCTATTCGCATCCGCGCTGGCATCGGTGTGGCTTGCTTACGATTGGCGCAGCGTGCCGTTTGCCACTGTGTTGTGCCATCTTTGGCTGATGGGCATGGCGTGGAATGCGGTGGATTTGCTGCTGGTGGATTGGCTGCTGATTTGCACGCTCGCTTCGCCGCTGTTTATTCTCCCCAACAGCGCGCATTGCGCGGGCAGGCGCGATTTTCGTTTTCACTTTATCGGTTTTTTGAAAGGCTGCATCGCCATGAGCCTAATCAGCGGCGTGCTGGCGATGCTGGCTTTTGCCGTGATGCGTGTGGCGCGATAAGCCAAAGGCAAAGGCAGCCTGAAAACGGTTTGAGCATCGTTGTCGCTTCGCTCGTTTTCAGGCTGCCTTTACTGCGCCAACACCACCCCATCGCGCACTTGCTCCACCACCCGCGCAAACAACGCCAGCACAATCTCGCCCCACGCTTGAATATCTGCTTCGTCCACATACAGCAATTCTTTGTTCACCACCATCCACGGGCGGTCGCTTTCCACTTCATCACGCCAAATCGGCAAAAACAACGCCCGCTGCGAACGCGCCAGTTGCTGTTCCGCGCTGCTCAAATGGCTTATTGAATGGCTTATATCCCACGCCACCGCTTTTTCATACGCCGCGCGGTTTTGCGCCAAAATGTGCTGCTGTATCGGCGCATCGGCATAGTCAAATATATGCAGCCCCAGTTCGCCCGCCTGCGGCAAGGCAGCATCAGGCTCGCACAAAAAGGCGTACAGCGAAAAATTGCCACCGATGTGGTCTTGCCACGGATATTTACCTGTTTTAATCATCAAATGCAGCACTTGGCTGCCAATGGGCTGCTGCCAGCAAGGGTAGGAACGTTTGCTGCGCTCAAAGCCCCGCTCACTCATGATAGGTTGCACCGCTGCGATGATGTGTTTGTAAAATGTTTTGCTGTTCATGTTGTCTCCTTATATTGATATTGAAGCAGCCTGAAAACGCTTCACTCGTTTTCAGACTGCCTAACTATTCATTCCCCGCATCTCACTCAATCCGCAATCAACTGCCGATCGCTTTCAAACACTTGCACCGCATATTGACACCCCTTCTTATCCGCGCTCACGCAAGAAACCATCTGCGGCACAAGCTGGTAGCTGCCCGCTTGCGTGGCGTAGAAGCCAAACATCGGCGAAGCATCTTCCGCCGTGTCGGCTTTTAGCGTTGCGCCATCTCGCTGCAACGACAAATCCAAATTGCTGCATTCATCCGCGCAGTCGGCAAAAAAAGCATAGTGCTTGCCCGCCGCCAGTTTCACATTATGGTTGGCAGTTGCGCCCAGCGTGAGATGGCTGGTTTTGTGCAGCAATTCGTTGGCTTCTTTGTCCACCGAGTGAATTTCCATGCGGTTGATAAAGGGCGCTTTTTCTGCCCAAGTGGGCGCGGCTTTGTTAAACGAACACGCCGCCAAGCTGGTTGCCAGCGCGAAAAATAAAGAAATGCGCAACATGAGTGATTCCTTATCAATAGGCAAAACGGATTTTCAGGCTGCCGTTTCGCGCGCCAAAATCATCGCATCGCCGTAGCTAAAAAACCGATATTCCTGCGCAACCGCATGGCGATACACCGCGCGGATTTTGTTGCAGCCTGAAAACGCCGAAACCAGCATCAGCAGCGTGGATTTGGGCAGATGAAAATTGGTAATCAAGCGGTCTATCACTTGAAACGAGAAACCAGGGGTGATGAAAATATCCGTGTCGCCCTGCCCTGCTTTCAGGCTGCCTGAACGGGCGGCGGATTCAATCGCCCGCAGCGAAGTCGTGCCCACCGACCACACTTTGCTGCCGCGCTGTTTGGCGGCGGCGATTTTGGCGACCGTGTCGGCGGGCACGTCAAACCATTCGCTGTGCATTTTGTGTTCGGCGATGTTGTCCACGCGCACGGGCTGGAACGTGCCTGCGCCAACGTGTAGCGTTACTTCGGCAAATTCCACGCCCTTGTTTTTCAGGCTGCCTAAAAGCGCATCGGTGAAGTGCAAGCCTGCGGTGGGGGCGGCAACCGCGCCTTGAAATTTGGCGTACACGGTTTGATAACGCTCATCGTCGTCCGCATCGGCAGCGCGCACGATATACGGCGGCAGCGGCAGCTTGCCATGCCGTTCCAACAATTCATACACAGTTTCTTCGCCCGCAAACTGGATTTTGAACAATTCGTCCGCGCGCTCAATCATGGTGGCGTGGATGCTGCCATCAAAAATCAGCTCCGCGCCTGCCTTGGGCGATTTGGACGAACGAATGTGCGCCAGCGCGGTGTGCGCGTCCAACACGCGCTCAATCAGCGCTTCAATCTTGCCGCCGCTGGCTTTTTGCCCAAACAGCCGCGCGCGCATCACTTTGGTGTTGTTGAACACCAGCACGTCGCCTGCGCTGATGTAGGCGGGCAAGTCGACGAATTGTTTGTCGGCAAGCGGCGCATCGGGCAGCGCGACCAGCAGGCGGCTGCCGCCGCGCGTGGCGGGTGGGTTTTGCGCAATCAGATGCTCGGGGAGGGTGAAGTCAAAATCGGAAAGTTGCATAGGGATTTATTTGAGGGAATAGGCAAGGGGCGAGATTATACGCGGGTTGGGGATTGTTTTCAGGCTGCCTTTGGGGGCGGGTTACGAGTTGGATGAGGCAGCCTGAAAACGGATGAAGCGGGTTTCTGCGAAGCCAAAACAACAGGGCAAAATAGGACTTTCAGGCTGCCTATCCCCCATCCAAATAAGGATACAACCCCTCGCGCGCATCTTGATACACAAAGGGGCTGTACTAGATAAGCAGTCATGTTAGACTGCAAAAATGAATATAACTC
>CAUSAW010000020.1:0-24633 GCA_963529725.1 uncultured Kingella sp.
GATAGGTGTGGTTATGATAGGTTGTGCGGGTGGTTTCTATTTTATTTTACTATAAACAAATCAATAACTTATGCTTAGTTTACGGTAGACCCCGCCTCCACCACATAACACAACACGCCTTGTTTTTCAGCAAGGCGTGTTTTTTTGCGCGATGGCAATTCAAAGGCAGCCTGAAACGGGCAACGCAAGCCGCAAAGCTCAAGCCTATTGCCCCCGATTAAACGGCTTTTTCTGCCACCAATATTTGCCCTGCGCCATTGGTTGCGCGTCTATTTCATCGCCTGCAAACGTGAACACCCACGCGCCTTGGGTGTCGGTGCGCAATAGGGTTACGTCGTGCGCGGCGAGACGGTTGATGACATCGGGATGCGGATGGCGGTAGGCGTTGGCAAAGCCGCTGCTGGCGATTGCCCAGCGTGGCGCAACGCGATTGATAAACGCGCCGCTGCTGGATGATTTGCTGCCGTGGTGTCCCAAAACCAGCACGTCGCTTTGCAAGGCATCGCCGTATTGCGCGATGAGTTGCGCTTCGCCGCGCGCGCTTAAATCGCCCGTTATCAGCAGCGCATGGCTGCCTGCAATCACGCGCAGCACGCAGCTGGCATCGTTGTCGGGCGTGTCGGCGCTGTGCGGCAGCGTGAGCCATTCAAAATACACGCCGTCTGCCGTCCATGTTGTGCCGCTTTGGCAATATTGGGCGCGGGGGTAGTTTTCAGGCTGCCCTGCCCACAAGGCGGCATCGGGATAACGCTGTTGCACGGCGGGCAAACCGCCATCGTGGTCATCATCGTGGTGCGATGCGATGATGGCATTCAGATGCGTGATGCCCGCAGCGCGTAAATTGGGCAACAGCGCCATTCCGGCAGCGTTTGTCGTGCCGCTGTCATACAGAATATTGTGCGACGAAGTTTGCAGCAAAACAGACAAACCCTGCCCCACATCCCACACGGTGATTTTCAGGCTGCCTGAATGCGCGACAGCGACAGGCGGACGATACAGCGCAAAAGCCGCCAACGCGCAGCACGCCAACGGCTTCAAGCGCGTGCCACGGGGCAACAGCAACACCAGCGCGCCCGCCAGCGCCAGCCACAACAACGGCGCAGGCGCGTGGGCAAAAGCCATTTCGGGCAAACGCGTGCCCGCCCATTGAATCGCCACCACCGTCTGCTCGCCCAGCCAAGCCGCTGCCAACTTGAGCGCGGCAAACGGCAACGCCGATGCCAACAACGCCAGCGGCACCAGCAGCCACGAAAACAGCGGAATGGCGACGGCGTTTGCCAGCGGCGAAAATATGGGCAGCAAGCCGAACAGCGCAATGGTTGCCACGCCGCCCAGCAGCGTTGCTGCCCATTGCGCAGATGCCGCGATGCGCAGTTTGTCTCGCCACGTTAATTCAGGCAGCCTGAAATCGTCGTCCGCATCATCTTGTTGAATGTAAACCAGCACATCGCGCTTGCTTTTGCGCCCTGCCATCGCCCAAATCAACGCGCCCACCAAGCCAAACGACAGCCAGAATCCCGCCGACAACGCCGCCGCAGGCTGCAACATCAATACCGCCGCCATCGCCGTCCACCAAGTGTGCCACGAGCCCGCTTGCCGATGCCGCGCCCACGCCAGCGCAAACACGCCAATCATCAACACGCTGCGCAACGCAGGCACATCAAACCCCGCCAGCCCTGCATAAACAACCGCCGCTGCAAAACCTGCCGCCGAAGTCCACACCCTTGGCGATTGCGGCACACGCGGCAACACGCGCAGCAACAGCGTTGCCAACCACGCCGCCAACCAGCCCACCATGCCAACGTGCAAGCCCGAAATGCTCAACAAATGATTCAGCCCCAGCGGACGCACCGCCGCCCAAGTCTGCGCCGACACCCCGCTTTTATCGCCCAACGCCAGCGCGCGCATCAAGCCCGCTCCCTGCGGATAACGCGCCGCCGCATCCTGCCAACGGCTCGCCCAATTTTCGCGCCAGCGGTTAAACCACACCCCGCTCGCCTGTTCAGGCAGCCTGAAACGCTCTTTTGCCAACGAAGCCGTGCCATCCAAACCATTTGCCAACGCCCACGCCTCGCGGTCAAACCCCACCGCATTGCGCATCCCCACCGCCACCTTCACCCGCGCCTTCACCTGCCACACCTCGCCCACGCGCCAATCCCGCGCCGCATAATCCGCAAACAGCAGCCGATACGAGCGCCCATCATCCGCCTGCCCCACGCCCACAAAGCGCGTTCTGCCCAACTCATCGCGCTCGGGCAGCCCCGTAACCTGCACGCGCAATAAAACGGACTGCGCCGAATCGGCAACAGTCCATTGATGATTAAGCGCCATCTGCGTGCGCGCCACGCCATACGCCGCGCCCAACAGCGCACACGCCAGCGCAAAGGCAGCCTGAAAATGCCCCAAGCGACGACGTTTCGCCGCGTAAACCGCCCATGCCGATAACGCCAACAGCGCAGCCGCCCAATGCCACCATGCCCCCGTTTCAGGCAGCCTGAAACTTGCCATGATGCCAAGGCATAGCGCAGCAAGATAAAGCGTGTGAGAAAAAAGCAATGAAGGCATAGTGATAGGAAGTATGAAGGCAGCCTGAAAATAGGTGGGGAAAGGTTTTCAGGCTGCCTTATCCAGCAGCCATGCTCTTAACGATGGCGGGACGACTAAATCCACATCCCCTTTTTCCGCCACCTTTTCCCGCAACGATTGCACAATCTCCGCCCGATACGCGCTAAACCGCACCAAATCCGCCATAAAACGCTGCACACCCAGTTCACAAAAATTCGCAGGCAACACCGCTTTGGCATCAATAAAACCATGCGGATAAACCTGATGATAAACAATCGGCGCGCCAAAGCATTCTTGCAACAAGGCTTGCGTCATCTGCACAAAATACGGAATACGCAGCACGCGATAGCCCATCTCCGTGTAAACCCTGTCTTTTTCCCGATCGCGCACAATCACCGCAGCATCTTGGTAATGCTGATTGCCATCAAATTCCACAATCAATTTCAGCGATTCAAAACGATAATCGGGGCGGTTTTTAATCCCCGAATCGGGCACTATTTTGTTGTGCACAAACGCTATATCAGGTTGCGCAATCTGAAAAATCTCGCCAAGCCGCTCTTCGGTTAAATAATCATTCGGGTAATCCATTTGCCTGCTCCCCAAAGATTTTCAGGCTGCCTCATCAACCCAAGGCAGCCTGAAAACCGATTACTGAAACTGATGCATAAACGACTGCGCCAAATTCAAAAACTGGCGATATTTATCCGTTTTCGCCGTTTTCTCGCCATCCAGCCCAATCTGCATCAACACGCCGCTGCGGTTGGCATAAATCACCGTGTTTTCAATCTGCCAGCCCATTTGCCCATCATCCATGCGGATAGACGAAATAAACGCCTGCATCATCTCGCCCGAAGCCAAATTTTGCAGCACAATGCTTTTGCGCACGTTCGGCGGTATCGCGCTATACACATAATGAAACGGATTCGCCTGCGCGTTCAACACCCCGCGAAAGCTGTAAATAAACACTTGGTGTTCCAGCTTGGGGTTGTTTTTCATATAAAGTTGCAGCAGCAGCACGCGCAAATCGCGGTTGTCTGCTTGTTGTTCGCTGATTGATTTTTTCATTTTCAGGCTGCCTCTTTAACACGGTTGAATCGGGATAATCTTGTTTTGACTGCGCTTTTTGCCGCCCTCGCCATAATTTGCCTCCACATATTCTTTCACAATCGCCAAAAATTCCGCCGCCATATTGTCGCCTTTCAGCGTAATCTTGCGCTCGCCGTCCACATATACAGGCGCAACAGGCGTTTCCCCCGTGCCCGGCAGCGAAATGCCAATATCCGCCAGCTTGCTCTCGCCTGGCCCATTGACCACGCAGCCCATCACCGCCACGTTCAAATTCTCCACCCCCGGATACTGCCAACGCCACACGCTCATCTGCTCGCGCAGATATTGCTGAATATCCCGCGCCAATTCCTGAAACACCGTGCTGGTGGTGCGCCCGCAGCCGGGGCAAGCGGTAACCATCGGCGTGAACGAGCGCAAGCCCATGGTTTGCAAAATCTCTTGCGCCACAATCACTTCCTGCGTGCGCGAGCTATTGGGCTCGGGCGTGAGCGAGATGCGAATGGTGTCGCCAATGCCCTCTTGCAGCAACACCGACAGCGCGGCGGTGCTCGCCACAATGCCCTTACTGCCCATGCCCGCTTCGGTTAGCCCCAAATGCAAGGGATAGCGACAACGCGCCGCCAAATCGCGGTACACGGTAATCAAATCCTGCACATTGGACACCTTGCACGACAGAATAATCTTGTTTTCAGGCAGCCCCAAATCCACCGCCTTTTGCGCCGATTGCAACGCCGACACAATCAACGCCTCTTTCATCACTTCTTCGGGCGTTTTGGGCGTGGCGGCAGCAAGGTTTTCGTCCATCATTTTTTTAGCGAGGCTTTGGTCTAGCGAACCCCAGTTCACGCCGATGCGCACGGCTTTGTTGTGTTCGGCGGCGGTGCGAATCAAATAGGCGAATTTTTCGTCGCCTTTTGCGCCCTTGCCTACGTTGCCTGGGTTGATGCGGTATTTGGACAAGGCTTTGGCGCAATCGGGAAACTCTGCCAGCAGGCGCTCGCCGTTAAAATGGAAATCGCCAATCAACGGCACGGCGCAGCCCATGTCGTCTAGCCGCTGGCGGATTTCGGCAACCTGGCTGGCGGCTTCGGGCGAATTAACGGTAATCCGCACCATTTCCGAGCCTGCGTCTGCCAGCTCTTTGACTTGCTGCGCGGTGGCGGCGGCATCGGCGGTGTCGGTGTTGGTCATGGATTGAATCACCACGGGGCTTCCAGAGCCTACGGTGATGTGGTCAATTTGAACTTGATGGGTGGTGCGGCGATTGGGTTTCATGGTTTGCGTGTGTACAGCGTTGTCGCTTGGCTTTGTTGCGTTTTCAGGCTGCCTATGGCTGGGGGCATGGCAAAGGCAGCCTGAAAAAGGTTATTCGGTTGTGTGATGATGGCAGTGCCTTGTTTAGGGTTTTCAGGCTGCCTTTGATGCGGTTATTCGGTTGCGCAGCTTGCCACAGCCGCGCGATGGATATTGAAGCAGCCTGAAAACCTTACCCCACGTTTTCAGGCCCTATTGCGGTTAAACCCTTACTGCGGTGCCGAAGCCCCAGCGGTAAAGGTCGCCGTTTTGCCATTTTTACGCGCGGCGTTCATGTCAATCGGCTCGCCGCCAAACGTTGCCGTTGAGCCGCTGGCATAGCCCAGCCGCACTTCAAACGGCGCGCCGTTTTGAAAACGATGCTCACTGCGCGAAGGCACAATCTCGTTAATCAAAACTTCGCCTTTGGCGTTGGTAACGGTGAGCATGGTGCGATAGCGCGCGTTAATCACCAATTCGCCCGCCACGCCTACGGGAGCGCTGGCGGACGATGCCGCTGTTTGCGTTTGCGTGTCGCTGGCGGTCATCGGTTTAACCACTACATTGGGATTATCCAGCGCAGGCTTGGCGGTTTCGCTGGCAATCAAAGGCTTGCTTTCCGCTTCTTGCTTGGCGGTGGCGTGTTCGGTTTGCGATTTGGTTTGCCATTTGTAAACGCCAAAGCCGATGATGCCTACACCGATGATGCCGAAAATCCAAGTGGGAAACGGGCGCTTAGGTTTTTCGTTAGCAAAATTTAAGCCATTGTCGCCTTGATGAGCTTTGCGCGTTTTTTCGCTGGGCACAATATTTTTCAACGCTTCGTTTAGCGTGGATTCGTCTAAATCAAGAAAACGCCCATAGCTGCGCAAAAATCCACGCACAAACACAGGCTCAGGCAAGCTGTTGTAATCGCCATTTTCCAAGGCTTCAATTTGGCGAGCAGGCAGTTTCAAGCGCTCGGAAACTTCGCCGATGGAAAGCTGTTTTTGTTCACGCTTGGCGCGCAACAACACGCCCAAATCGGCTGTTTTGTTGCTTTCGCTCGCTTCGGTTTGTTTTTTGGATGTTTTGCTCATTACTCGTCGTCTCCCCTGCCACCAATCGCATCAAGCTCTTTGGAATAAGGATAATTGGTGCGCAGTTGCGCTTCGTATTCAGATGCAGCCTGCATTTCGTTGTTTGCCTTGGCAATTTTCCAGCCCAGCAATAAATCGTCCGCGTTCAAGCGATCCACGCGGCTTTGGTAACGGCGGAACTCTTTATCCGCCGCCGCAATTTTGCGCTGCTGCAAATGAACGCGCGCGCGCTCTTTAAACACGGGCACAAAATCAGGATTCAACTGCAAAGCACGTTCAAAATAAGTCTCTGCCATAGCAACCTGCCCTGAGCGCGCGTAGCAAATGCCTTTATTCATATTGGCGATTTCTGGGCTAGGATAAGTGGGGTCTGCCAAGGCGCGGTCAAAATAGGCAATGGATTCGCTGGGGCGGTTTACCGCATCGCATAAAAACCAACCATAGTTATTGTTGATTTCGGCGCTATCGGGCTTCATAGACAGCGCATGGCGAAAGTTCGCTTCGGCTTTGTCGTACACTTTTAAATGTTGATACACCTGAGCGCGAATCAGCCATGCGATTTCAAAATTGGGGTCGTCTTTAATGGCATCATCAATCGCTTGCACCGCAGAACGATAATCGCGATTTTGCGTGTATTGAATCGCCAATTCGGTTTTCACCCGTGCACCGTTTTTGCGTTTTTCGCTTTTGCTTTCGGGTTTGAACTCGGTGAACTGCGGGTTTTCTGCAACGCAGCCCGCCAGCACACACGCCGCTGCACACATCACCATAAAACGTGATAAACGTTGTTTAAACATGATTATTGCTCTCCACATAAATTTGCTGCCATTTTGCTTGGCGTTTGGTTTTGTCTTGCACCTGACCGGCCAACTGTCCGCACGCGGCATCAATATCGTCGCCGCGCGTTTTTCGTACTGTTGTAACCAAGTCGGCTTCCATTAAAATTTCTTTGAAAATATTGATATTTTTGTTGCTAGACCGCTCGTAGCCAGAGTTGGGGAACGGATTGAACGGAATCAGATTGAATTTGCACGGCGTGTCTTTGACCAACTGAACCAGCTCGCGCGCGTGTTCGGGTTTGTCGTTCACACCATCCAGCATCACATATTCAAACGTGATGAAATCGCGCGGCGCTTTAGCAAGATAGCGGTTACACGCCGCCATCAGCTCTTTGAGCGGATATTTTTTATTCAGCGGCACGATTTTGTCGCGCACAGCATCATTGGAAGCGTGCAGCGACACGGCAAGCGCAACGGGCATATCGTCTTTTAATCTATCCATTTGTGGCACCATGCCCGATGTGGACACGGTTACGCGGCGGCGGCTTAGCCCGTAGCCGTGGTCGTCTAACATAATGGAAAGCGCAGTGATAACGTTATCGTAGTTTGCCATGGGCTCGCCCATGCCCATCATCACCACGTTGGAAATCACGCGCTCGTTTTTTGGGGTTACGCCAAGCGCTTTGTTTGCCCACCAAAGCTGCCCGATGATTTCGGCAGCGGTGAGATTGCGGTTGAAACCTTGTCGCCCTGTTGAGCAAAAAGTGCATTCCAAAGCGCAGCCCACTTGTGATGAGATACACAGCGTGCCGCGCTCGGCTTCGGGGATGAATACGGTTTCTACGCCGTTACCTGTGCCCACGTCCAGCAGCCATTTGCGCGTACCATCGCGGCTTTCTTGCGAAGTCATCAGCGCGGGAATGCCGATAACGGCGTTGTCTTCTAGCTTGGCGCGCAGGGCCTTGGCTAGGTCGGTCATTTCGTCGAAGGTTTGCGCGCCGCTTTGGTGTATCCAACGCATCACTTGCTTGGCGCGAAAGGGTTTTTCGCCCATTTGCGCGAAGTGGTCGGTTAAGCCGTTAAGGTTGTAGTTGAGCAAGTTGGTTTTCATGGTGTGCGTTGGATTTTGGAATAATGGGCTGCTGAGGCAGCCTGAAAATGCAAAGTGGCGCATTTTAACAAGGTTTTGCTGTTTTTACCTAATTGAAACGTTGGATTTTCAGGCTGCTGATTGGGCAAACGAAGGCAGCCTGAAAACGTATGGGCATTCATCCGCTGCCATCGCCCCATTTTGGCAACAAAAACCCGCGCGCATCACACCCACAGCCAAGCCCAAACCTTGCGCCCCTCGCTTGCCAATAGCGCATAGGTGCGGCAAGCGGCGGCGGTGGTCATGCTCTCTAAGGCAGCGCCCTGCGCGGATAATTCCACCGCCAGCTTAGGCGACAAGAATTGCTGTTTTTCGCCCGTGCCAATCAGGATGATTTCTGCGCCCGCGTTTAAGGCAGCCTGAAAATCGGCAAGGGTTAAATTTTGCGGCGAAGCGTGCGCGAAAGGGGCAACGTTGTCGCCCAATTGCACGTTTTGCGTGTAGGCGGTTTGGTTGATGATGATTTCGCCTGCGCGATAGCTGTCTATAACGATGGCGGCGAGTGGTGTTTGGTCTTGAAATTGCATCTTGAATCTTTCTCAAATAAAGGCAGCCTGAAAATAATTTCTAAAATTTCATAAATTATCCGCTTATTTTCACTATAATAAGCGGATTTTTTATTTTTTATCGCGTTTCACACCATGCAGCCTGAAAATCTCACACTCCAAATTTTCCATCACCAGCAATGGCACGATGCCGCCGAATTATCCTTTGATGCCAACTTCGCGTGCACGCATTTGGATTATCTAAACGACTATGCCTTTTGCGCAGATGCCAACGGCGATTTTTTGTGCTGGGAAAAAGACGATATTTACGCGCTGGGGCTGAATTATCCTGTAAACATCATGGGTTATCAAAACCAGCCGTTTACTTTTTTAGACGACATCATCCCAGCGGGCGCGAGCCGCCGCTATTGGGTGCAGCATTTGGGCATCGCTCGGCAGCCTGAAAACCAGCAAAACTACACCTTGCTGCAACGCGGCACGATTGCGCCGATTGGCAACGTGCGTATCAAACAAGCCGTGCCACACGAAGCCGCCACACGACGTTTTCAGGCTGCCGAAGCGATTAACCGCCAAGCCGATTTTCTGGAATACGCGCAAGAACACGGTGCGATTGCAGGCGGCGCAACGGGCGCAGGCGGCGAAGCGCCGAAATTGCTGCTGCGCCAAACGCCAAGCGGCGATATTTGGATTGACAATCAGCAAGATGGAAAATCTGCCGACGCGTATTATCTGGTGAAATATCCGCGCAACCAGCGCACGCTGATTGATTGCGACATCCTGCGCGCCGAATTTCATTTTTACCACGAATTAGCCGCGTTGGGCTTTGCCACCATCAACACCCGCCAGATGAAGCTGAAAGAAGGCGAGCGTTATCCGTCCTTGTGGCTGCCGCGCTTTGATGTGGAGCAGGCGCAAGGGCAAACCGTGCGGCTGGCGATGGAAAGCGTGTATTCTCTGTTAGAACGCGGCGCGGGCAGCTATTTAAACCAAGGCGAAACCATCCGCGCCATTTTGCAAAAAATTCAGCGCAGCCATTTGGCGCAAGCGCAGGGCTTCCAGCTTGATGCAAGCGCGTGGATTAGCCAATGGCTGCAACGCGATTTGCTCAACATCGCATTTGGCAACAGCGACAACCATGGGCGCAACACCGCCTTTATCCGCCGCGCAGGCAGCATAGAATTTGCCCCGATTTACGATTTCGCACCAATGAAAGCCGACCCCGAAGGCATCATCCGCAGCACCACTTGGGGCGCGCCACTAGAAAGCGGCGGCGAATACGATTTTCCAGCCATCGCCCAATCCTTTGCCGATTTAGCCGATCCCAACATTTTGCTGGCAGAGCTGCAATCAACCGCCGAAAAACTGGTGGATTTAAAACACCGTCTGCACCAGCGCGGCGTGCCACCAAGCATTTTGGAAATGCCCGTGTTGGGCTACGACCATCTACCCGAAAAACTCAAACGCTGGGGCTTGCTATGACCACACCCAAACCACCCACACCCAAACAACCACGCGCCACCAAAAACAAAACCACACTCTCCGCCCGACAGCGCAGCGAATTTCGCAACCAAATCCTGCGCGAGCTATGGCAAGGCAAGCTCACGCAAGGGCAAGCCTTAAAGCGTTTGCGCATTGAAATGCTGGGCTTAAAGCAAGCGCAGTTTGCCAAGCTGGTGGGCGTTTCGCTGCCATCGCTGAGCAATTTGGAAAACGACCGCGCGGTATCCATAGAGTTAATCAACAAAGCGTTCAAGCCTTTTGGTTTACGGGCAAACCTTGTGCCGATGCAATTTGACGACATGGAAACCCTGTTTCAGGCTGCCTAAACGCGCAAGGCACGCATCATGCCAAAAGCCAGCAACAACATGGCTTTATTGGTTTTCAGGCTGCCTGAAATGGTTTACCATCGCGCGTTTTCAAATTTTTCATAACTTCAATTACTTTCTCAATTAGGGGCAACTTTTATGCAAGCAGTAAACATTGGCATTTTGGGTTTAGGCACAGTTGGCGGTGGCACGGCGCAAGTGCTGCAAGACAACGCGGCGGAAATCAGCCGTCGCTTGGGGCGCGAAGTGCGCGTAACCGCCGTTTGCACGCGCAACACCGTGCGGGCGCGTCAGCTTTGCCCACAAGCAGCAGTGGTAACCGAGCCCACCGAATTGGTGCAGCGCGATGATGTGGATATTGTTGTGGAGCTATACGGCGGCACGGAAATCGCCAAAGATGCCGTGTTGCAAGCCATTGAAAATGGTAAACATATTGTTACCGCCAACAAAAAACTGCTCGCCGAATACGGCAACGAAATCTTCGCCCTTGCCGAAAAAAACAACGTGATGATTCACTTTGAAGCGGCGGTGGCGGGCGGCATTCCCATCATCAAAACGCTGCGCGAAGGCTTGGCTGCCAACCGCATCCACAGCATCGCGGGCATCATCAACGGCACCAGCAATTTTATTTTGAGCGAAATGCGCGAAAAAGGCGCGGCGTTTGCCGATGTGTTGAAGCAGGCGCAAGAATTGGGCTACGCCGAAGCCGATCCCACTTTTGACGTGGAAGGGCACGATGCAGGGCATAAAATCACCATTATGTCAGCGTTGGCTTTTGGCACGCCTGTGAACTTTGGCGCGTGCTATTTGGAGGGCATCAGCAAGCTGGACAGCCGCGACATCCAATACGCGGAAGAGCTGGGCTACCGCATCAAGCTCTTGGGCATCACGCGCCGCACCGAAAAAGGCATTGAGCTGCGCGTACACCCTACTCTGCTGCCTGAAAGCCGCTTGCTGGCGAATGTGAACGGCGTGATGAATGCCGTGCGCGTAAAAGCCGATATGGTGGGCGAAACGCTGTATTACGGCGCGGGCGCGGGCGCGTTGCCTACTGCCAGCGCGGTGGTGGCGGATATTATTGACATCTGCCGCTTGCTGGATGCCGACAGCGAGAACCGCGTGCCGCTGCTGGGCTTTCAATCCGACAAGGTTCAGGCGCAAAACTTCTTGTCCATCGACGAGATTACTAGCAGCTATTATTTACGGATGCACATGCAAGACCAAGCAGGCGTTTTGGCGGCGGTGGCAGCGGTGTTGGCGAAATATCATATTTCCATTGAAGCGCTTATCCAAAAAAGCGTGTTGGACAGCACCCATGCCGAAATCGTGATTTTGACGCACTCAACCGTTGAAAAGAACATCAAAGCAGCGATTGCGGAAATTGAAACGCAGGAAACCGTTACCGCGCCTGTGGTGATGATTCGGATGGAAAGTTTGCACGGCTAGGCAATACCCCATAAACAGCGTGAGATTTCGCGCTGTTTGTTTTTGTGGGGACGATAGGCAGCCTGAAAACTCGTTGGCAGCCTGAAAACTCGTTGGCAGCCTGAAACTCATCGGCAGCCTGAAACCGAGTAAACCCCGTTTTCAGGCTGCCTTTGGACAACACCATATCCATCGCCAACCATTCCACTGCCAATCGTGGCGCGCAACCCCAATCAAAAGGAAAAAACCATGCCCCCAAAAATCCACGTTGTTGCTGGTATTTTGTTTAACGAGAACGGCGAATTTCTGCTCTCATCGCGCCCAGCGGGCAAACCGTATGCGGGCTACTGGGAATTTGCGGGTGGCAAAGTGGAAGCGGGCGAAAGCGAATTTGCCGCGCTGCAACGCGAGTTTATGGAAGAATTGGGCGTAGAAATCCTGCACGCTACGCCGTGGCTGGCGAAGTTTTACCGCTATGAACACGCCCATGTGAACCTGCGCTTTTTTCGCGTGGCGGTGCACGAATGGCGCGGCACATTGCAAGCACGGGAGCAGCAGCAATGGGCGTGGCAACAAGCGGGCGATTTCACCGTATCGCCAATGTTGCCCGCCAACACCGCCCTGCTCGCTTCGTTAGCCGTGCCCACCGCGTTTTCAGGCAGCCTGAAAACGGGTTTACAGGGCGAAAACGCATTGGGCGCATATCGCGTTGTGCCGCACACAATGGCAGAGATGCCGCACGAAGCGCTGTGGATGCCACTGGATGATTGGCGGCAACATAATAGGCAGCCTGAAAACGCCAATCGCAGCGTGTGGGCGGCGGTGGACAATGCGGAGCAGTTTCGCGCGGCGCAAGATGCCGATGCAATAATCTGGCGCGTGAACGATAACGCGATGGCGCAGGCGCTGGCAGATGCGTTGCGCGATGGCGCGCCGATGCCGATTATTGCGGTTGCCAGCGCAGATGTCGCCGCGTTTTGGCAACAGGCTTGGCAGGCAAACGGCGTGCAAGCCGTGGTGTGCGATAACGAAATGGGCGTGGCGTAAATTTCATAACCCTAGGCAGCCTGAAACGCCTTTAATCGGCTGAAATCCACCCACCACGTTTTCAGGCTGCCTGAACACACAAGAGAGCAAACACCCATGCAACGACATCTCAACGAGCTATCCCACCAGCTTACCGCGCACCGCTGGCAAATTGCCGAACACGAAGGCAACGAGCTAGACATCTCCGCCGTTTGGCTGCTGCGCCACCCTGCCGCGCCTGCGCCCATTCGGTTGGTGTTTGAAGGCATGGGCGATTTAGCCG
Source organism: uncultured Kingella sp. (assembly GCA_963529725.1). Classification (GTDB taxonomy): domain Bacteria; phylum Pseudomonadota; class Gammaproteobacteria; order Burkholderiales; family Neisseriaceae; genus Kingella_B. Next base: position 13,001 of record CAUSAW010000020.1, read on the forward strand.
TTTTGCCGTTGGCGCAAAGCTACGGCTGCCATGTTGAACACGCCCCGCACATTTCGCTATATTTTGCCAAAAACAACCCCGCGCAATGGCAGCGCGATTTAAGCGCGTTTGTTGCTGCGCTGGAACAAATGGCGTTTCAGGCTGCCTCATAGTCCAAAGGCAGCCTGAAAACGCATCCCATAAAAATGCTAAAATCCGCGCGCCAACACAATCACAAGGAATCACCATGTTTACAGGCATCGTGCAAGGCACAGGCAAAATCGTCCACATCCACCAACCCAGCGCAGATTTCCGCAGCCACGTCGTCGCCCTGCCCGAACACATGGCGCACGACCTACAAATCGGCGCATCCATCGCCCACAACGGCTGCTGTCTCACCATCACGCAAATCAACGGCAACCAAGTAACCTTTGACCTGATGGCAGAAACGCTCGCCAAAACCAATTTAGGCAGCCTGAAAACAGGCGACAGCGTAAACCTAGAACGCGCCGCGCGCTTTGGCGACGAAATCGGCGGGCACGTGATGAGCGGACACATCATCGCCACCACCACCATCAACCGCATAGAACAAAACGAACACAACCGCACACTCTATTTCAGGCTGCCCGAACCGCTCGACGCCTATATTTTGCCCAAAGGCTTCATCGGGCTAGACGGATGCAGTCTCACCATCGGCGACGTAACCACACAAGAATTTAACGTCCACCTTATCCCCGAAACCCTGCAACGCACGCTGTTCGGCAGCCGCCAAGTGGGCGACAGCATCAACATTGAAATTGACGCGCAAACGCAAGCCATCGTGGATACGGTAAAACGCGTACTGGCGCAGCAAAAGGCAGCCTGAAAACGAGTTTGCCAACCCTTGCAAACCTGCGCCGAGCCAAAATTCATTTTCAGGCTGCCTTATCCGCCCAATAAAAAAAACGGTCTCAGGCAGCCTGAAACCGTTTTTTATTATTGTTTGACATCTTACGCGCTAAATCCAGCCGCATTCACCGCAGCCTTATAAGCTGCCGCATCAAAATCATCACCATGCGTAACCACCACATAGCCACCTTCGTGGTTCGCATTCACAAATTTCACCCCAGCCACATTGCTGGTGGCTTCCACCAAACGGTCGCCGTCTTGTTTGCTGGTCATGCCGCTAACATCAATTTTAGATTGAGCCATTTTATTTACCTCACAGATATGCTTAACAAAAAAACAACGTTGTTCACCAAGCCATCCAACAACGCCAACTTGGTGCATTCTGCCCATGTTTACATTTGCCGTCTAGCAAAATCACACCAAACCCAGCAAACATTTCATTTATAAATGATAATTGTTGGATTTGCACAACGTGCGCCCTACCCTGCACGTTTCGTTTTAACAATCACTTGCGCCAATAAGCAGGCGTAAACAACATCAGCACGGTAAAAATCTCCAAGCGCCCCAGCAGCATCACCACCGCGCAAATCCATTTTTGCCCCGTGCTCAACACCGTGTAATCATGGCTCGGGCCTACTACGCCCAATCCAGGCCCCGCGTTGGTAATGCACGCAATCACCGCCGTGAGCGCGCTCACCAAATCCAGCCCCGAAATCATCAGCACAAACGTAAACAGCGTAACCGTACAAAAATACACAAACACAAACGCCGCAATCGCCATCGCCACATGGTCAGACAGCTTATGCCCGTTCACTTTCACCACATGAACCGCATTCGGATGCTGCAACAGCGTCATCTCGCGCTTCAAAATCTTAGACAACGCCAAAATCCGCACCAACTTCACGCCGCCACCCATAGAGCCCGTGTTCGCCAAAATATTCGCCAAAAAAAACATCCACAGCGAAGCAATCAACGGCCAAGTGGCAAAATCCGCGTTAGAAAACCCGCTCGCCAAACCAATGGAAACATAATTAAACGTAACATACCGAAACGCATCAGGCAGCGAGTAAAAATCTTTATAAGTCAAATACAAAGTAACCACCACAATGCTGCCTGAAAGCAGCAAAATCATGGTGCGAACTTCTTCATCCTGCCAATAATGGCGCAACGATTTTTGCCGCAACGCCGCAAAATGGTTGGCAAAATTGATGCCGCCCAACAGCGTCGCCCCAATAATCACCCATTCAATCGCTGGCGAATTGAAAAACGCAATGTTGTCATCATGCGTAGAAAAGCCGCCCAGCGCAAAAGACGACATCGCATGGCACATCGCGTCAAACCAGCCCATTCCCGCCCAACGCAGCGCAATCGCAATCCACAGCGTGCAAGCCAAATAAAACTGCCAAAGCTGTTTTGCCGTTTGCGAAATGCGCGGCGAAGTTTTGTCTTTGTGCACGCCCGCAATCTCCGCTTTAAATAATTGCGTGCCCCCCACGCCTAACATCGGCAAAATCGCCACCGCCAGCACAATAATCCCCATGCCGCCGAGCCAGTTCAACATATGCCGCCAAAAATTGATAGACGGCGGCAAAGTATCCAAGCCCGAAATCACCGTTGCGCCCGTTGTCGTTAGCCCGCTCATCGCTTCAAAAAACGCATCGGTAAACGACATTTCAGGGAAATAATAATAAAACGGCAACGCCGCAATGCAGGCAAAGCCCAGCCACAGCATCACCACCAGCGAAAATCCATCACGCGGGCGCAATTCATGCTGCCGTTTGCGGCATAACAGCCAAATTAGGAAAAACAATAATTCCGAAATCGCCGCCGTATGCCAAAAAACAGGAAACGCATCATCGCCATACACATACGACACGATCGTCGGCATCAAAATCAACAAGGAAAAAAACATGCCCAATTTGGACAAAATATGAAAAGTAGGAACCAGCTTATTCATGAAAACCGAGCCAATCGCATCAGCTAAAAGGTAAAAATTTTGCCACGCCTAATCACACAATAGCAACAAAAATTCCCCATTCAGGCAGCCTGAAAAATATATCCCATGTTTTATGATGCAAGACAAACTTTCAGGCTGCCTAAGTTTGCTATTCAACCCCATTAACGCTACAATTCTGATGTTTTATGTTCGTGTCATGAAAGGGTGCTTTTGCAGCATCTTTAAAACAAAATGACGCTTTTACAACCGAAGTTTTAATCTCATCACAAGCGGGGTTTTAACTTCACAACAGGAAGGATAGACACCATGTCTCAAACCTACAATACAGTAAACGACGTCGATCCCATTGAAACCAAGGAATGGGTTGATGCAATTCGCTCAGTGGTGGAAAACGAAGGCGTTGATCGCGCACGTTTCTTGTTGGAACAGCTTTTGGGCACATCCAAAGATGAAGGCGTAAACGTACCCGCAGGTATCAACACCCCTTACCAAAACACCATCCCAACCAGCAAACAAGTTGCCATGCCCGGTGATCATAATCTGGAACACGCCATTCGTGCCGCTGTGCGCTGGAACAACGCCGCGATGGTAGTTAACGCGCAACACAAAGGTTTGGAACTGGGTGGGCACATCGGTTCATTCCTTTCTGCCGCAACATTGTATGACGTAGGTTTCAACCACTTCTGGAAAGCCAAAGGCGATGGCGTAGAAGGCGACTTGGTATTCATGCAAGGGCACTCTGCCCCAGGTATCTACGCCCGCGCTTATGTTGAAGGTCGTTTGAGCGATGCCCAACTGGACAATCTGCGCCAAGAAGCCTTTACCGATGGTTTGTCTTCTTATCCACACCCACATTTAATGCCTGATTTCTGGCAATTCCCAACTGTGTCTATGGGGCTTGGTCCGCTCATGGCAATCTACCAAGCACGCTTTCTGAAATACTTGGATTCACGCGGTTTAACCAAAACTGCGGGGCGTAAAGTATGGTGCTTCTGCGGTGATGGCGAAATGACCGAGCCAGAATCACAAGGTGCATTAGCATTGGCTGCGCGTGAAAAATTAGATAACCTGATTTTTGTGATTAACTGTAACTTGCAACGCTTGGATGGTCCTGTAAACGGCAACGGCAAAATCATGCAAGAATACGAAGGCTTATTCCGTGGCGCAGGTTGGAATGCAATTAAAGTGATTTGGGGTGGCAGCTGGGATGCCTTGTTCGCAAAAGACACCACAGGCGCATTGAAAGCTCGCTTGGAAGAAATTGTGGACGGCGACTATCAAAACTTCCACTCAAAAGATGGCGCATACATCCGCGAACATCTGTTTAACACCCCAGAATTAAAAGCATTGGTTGCTGATTTGACTGATGAACAAATCTACAACCTAGAATTTGGTGGCCATGACCCCGTTAAAGTGTACAACGCTTACTACGAAGCCGTGAACCACGCCAACGGCAAACCTACTGTAATCTTGACTAAAACAGTTAAAGGCTACGGCATGGGTGCAGCAGGTGAAGCGCAAAACACCGCTCACCAAGCCAAAAAAATGGATGTTCCTTCATTGAAACAATTCCGTACTCGCCACAACATCCCTGTAACCGACGCACAAATTGAAGGCGAACACCTGCCATACGTTCGCTTTGCAGAAGGCACGCCTGAATACAACTACTTGCACGGTCAACGCAAAGCATTGGGCGGTTACTTGCCATCTCGCAATCCAAACAATGAAACCTTGCCTATCCCTGAATTGAGCGCATTCCAAACTCAATTAGAATCAAGTGGTGAACGTGAATTTTCTACCACCATGGCATTCGTTCGCATCTTGAACACTTTGATTAAAGACAAAGAATTGGGCAAACGCATTGTGCCAATCGTGCCTGATGAATGCCGTACATTCGGTATGGAAGGTATGTTCCGTCAAATCGGTATTTGGAATACTCAAGGTCAAAAATACGTTCCCCAAGACAAAGAACAGTTGATGTTCTACAAAGAATCAACTGATGGTCAAATCTTACAAGAAGGTATTAACGAGCCTGGTGCGATTTCTTCATGGATTGCGTCTGCAACTTCTTACGCAAACAGCCGTTACACCACCATTCCATTCTATATTTACTACTCAATGTTTGGTTTCCAACGTGTTGGCGACTTGGCTTGGGCAGCAGGTGATATGAATGCACGCGGCTTCTTGTTGGGCGGTACTTCTGGTCGTACTACATTGAACGGCGAAGGCTTGCAACACCAAGATGGTCATAGCCACATTCAAGCAGATTTGATTCCAAACTGCCGCACTTATGACCCAACATTCCAATACGAATTGGCTGTTATCTTGCACGATGGTTTGCGCCGTATGTATGTGGAACATGAAAACGTGTTCTACTATGTAACCGTGATGAACCAAAACTACGCTCACCCAGCTATGCCTGCACGCAAAGGCATTGAACAAGAAATCTTGAACGGTATGTACTTGCTGCAAGAAGGCGGTAAGAGCGACAAGAAAGTTCAACTGCTGGGCTCTGGCGTGATTCTGCAAGAAGTGCTTGCTGCTGCTCAATTGTTGAAAGATGACTTTGGCGTTGAATCAAACGTATGGTCTTGCCCATCGTTCAACCAAATGCACCGCGACATCATGGAAGTTGAACGCTTCAACCGTTTGAATCCAACCAAAGAACAAAAAGTTCCATTTGTTACTCGTCAATTGCAAGGTCATACTGGTCCAGTTGTAGCATCTACCGACTATGTTCGCGCCTTTGCTGAACGCATCCGCCCAGGCATCCCTGCTGGTCAATCGTTCACTGTGTTGGGTACTGATGGCTTCGGTCGCAGCGATAGCCGTGCTAACTTGCGTAAATTCTTTGAAGTGGATCGCTACAACGTTGTTGTTGCTGCATTGAGCGGTCTGGCAAAAGAAGGCAAAGTTGATGCGAAAGTTGTTCAACAAGCCATTGAGAAATACGGTATTGACGCTAACCGCGAAGCCAGCTGGAATCTGTAATTAGCGTTTTATTCAGGCAGCCTGAAATAATACTTTCAGGCAGCCTGAAAACCGTTTTTCATTAAAATAGACTCATTCAAGGAAAACTCATGAGCATTGTAGAAATTAAAGTCCCCGATATTGGTGGGCACGATAATGTAGATGTGATTGCCGTTGAAGTTAAAGCGGGCGACACCATCGCATTAGATCAAACTTTGATTACACTGGAAACAGACAAAGCCACTATGGATGTGCCTGCTGATGCAGCTGGCGTAGTGCAAGAAGTTAAAGTTAAAGTAGGCGATAAAGTTTCCGAAGGTTCGGTGATTTTGACTGTTGAAACAGGTGCTGCCGCTGCTGAAGCGCCTGCACAAGCTGCGCCTGCTGCTGAGCCTGCTCCTGCACCAGCAGCCGCTCCTGCTCCTGCGGCTAAACCTGCTCCCGTGGCAGCTGCGGTATCTTCTGCAATCAACGAAACAACCTTCTCCAAAGCACACGCTGGTCCTTCAACTCGCAAATTAGCGCGTGAATTGGGCGTTGATTTGGGCTCTGTTAAAGGCTCTGGTCAAAAAGGTCGCATCACTGCGGATGATGTTAAATCATTCGTTAAAGGTGTAATGCAATCTGGTGCTGGCACTGGCGCTTCTTTGGGCGGCGGTTTGGACTTGTTGCCATGGCCAAAAGTGGATTTCAGCAAATTTGGTGAAGTGGAAGTTAAAGAGCTTTCTCGCATCAAAAAAATCTCTGGTCAAAACTTGTCTCGCAACTGGGTGATGATTCCCCATGTTACCGTGCATGAAGAAGCGGATATGACCGAGCTGGAAGAATTCCGCAAAGTGTTGAACAAAGAATGGGAAAAAGCGGGCGTGAAAGTGTCTCCTTTGGCATTTATCATCAAAGCGTCTGTAACTGCGCTCAAAGCGTTCCCTGAATTCAATTCTTCTTTGGACGGCGACAACTTGGTATTGAAAAAATACTACAACATCGGCTTTGCGGCTGATACGCCAAACGGCTTGGTTGTGCCTGTGATTAAAGATGTGGACCAAAAAGGTTTGCAAGAAATCAGCCAAGAATTGACTGAATTGAGCAAAAAAGCACGCGAAGGCAAATTGAAACCGCAAGAAATGCAAGGCGCTTGCTTCACCATTTCTAGCTTGGGCGGCATCGGCGGCACAGGCTTTACGCCAATTGTGAACGCGCCAGAAGTTGCCATTTTGGGCGTGTGCAAATCGCAAATCAAACCTGTTTGGAATGGTAAAGAATTTGCGCCACGCTTGATGTGCCCATTGAGCTTGTCGTTTGACCACCGTGTGATTGATGGCGCGGCAGGTATGCGCTTTACAGTGTTCTTGGCAAACTTGTTGAAAGATTTCCGCCGCGTGGTGTTGTAATCTTTTCATGTAAACAGATGAGCCAACAGCCAGTTGCTTTTGCGATTGGCTGTTTTGTTTTGCGCGCGATGTGATGCTGTTAAGGCAGCCTGAAAACCTATTTTCCGTTTTCAGGCTGCCTTAGATACCGAATTAACCGCGTTCTTTTAATTGTTTTCAGGCTGCCTAAAAAGTAAAATGCGCGATTTTGATTAGGATTGATTATGGAAAATCGGATTGCGGCAGCGCAGTTAAATCGTTTGTTTACGCATTGTTTGGAACAGTTGGAACAGCATGGCTCAACCACTTCGCCCCGTTTATCGGACGCGCAAAATGCGCTGTTGGCGTATTTGCGACTGGACAAAATTGCCGAAGATGAAGGTTTTGCCACGTTGATTGCGCAGGGCTATGGCGATGAGTTGTTGTGCGGCAATTTGGCGGAGCAGCTTACGGCATGGAACATTCCGATGCTGCCTGATATGGTGTTGCAGGCGAGCAATTTGTATCATGAGCTGGGTGCGGCGATTGGGCAGCATGGCGATGCGGCAACTTTGCGCGAATCGTTCCCGCAGTTTGCGGCGGTGGATGAATGGTATTTTATGGAATGCGAAGAGATTTTTCCGAAGGTGTATAACCATGTGCGGCGAAATTTTGATGAATTTGTGGCGTTGCTGGATTTTCAGGCTGCATCTTGATGGTGCGATGGCGTAAATAAGCGGACTTTGACGTTCGCTTTTTTTGTTGCTTTTGCGGTAACTATATTGTGCGGTTTTTGTAAAGAAAAATATTTTTGCCCACAGCTTGACAGTTTATTTTTTATTTTATCTTTTTGATTATTATTGATTTTTATTGTTTTGCTTATTTTTTAAGCAAAATCAACAGATGCTATGATTTCACAAGGTTTTTTCGCTTTTTTATTGGGCGAAGGCAAAGGATTATGCACAGGTTTTGTGGATAAAATTGAAAGGGATTAAACGCGTGGTCTGGAAAGCTATATAGGTGAAATGTCTGCGCGAGTTCATGAAAACTGGGGCGTCGGTTTTCAGGCTGCCTATTCGGGGATTATCAAGGCAGCCTGAAAAGCGTTATCCCAATAGTTTGGCTAACAATTTTGCCAATGGTTTGGGCGTGCCGTATTGCGCTAATGCCTGTGCGTTTATCCATTCGCCTGCCATTTTCAGGCTGCCTGAATCGGCGTTGATGTGGTAGGGGATGATTTCTAGCTGGCGGTGGGTTAGGCGGTGGGCGATGGTGGGCAATTCGCTGGCGTGGTCAAACGAGATGCGGTGTTGCGCGGCGAAGTGTTGCAGCTCGGCTAGGCTGTTGAACGTGGGGGCGCACCATAAGCCTGCCCAGATGCCGCGCTGTGGGCGCTTGTGTAGCCAGATGGCGTGGTTTTGCTCAATCAGCAGCCAATAGAGCGTTTGCTGCTGGATGGCGATGGGGGATTTTTTGCGCGGCAGCTCGGCGGTGCGGTTTTGCGCGTGTGCTTGGCAGATGCTTTGCATTGGGCATTGATGGCAGCGGGGTTTGCTGCGCGTGCAAAGTGTTGCGCCCAAATCCATTAAGCCTTGGGTGTAGGTGGGCATATCACTGGGGCGTTCGGGCAACAGGCTTTCGGCGAGCGCCCACAGTCGGCGTTCAAAGGCTTTGTCGACTGGGTCGCCGTCTTGGGCGAATACGCGACAGAGCACGCGTTTCACGTTGCCGTCTAATATGGCTTCGCGTTGGTGGTAGGTAAAGGCAGCGATGGCGGCGGCGGTGCTGCGCCCGACTCCTTTTAGCGTTTCTAGCTCGGTGCGGGTTGATGGGAATACACCGCCATACTGTTCAACAACTTGCTGCGCAGCGGCGTGTAGATTGCGGGCACGGCTGTAATAGCCTAACCCTGCCCACAGGCTTAACACTTGGTCTTGGCTGGCGACGGCAAGGGCTTGCACACTGGGGAAGGCGGCGAGAAAGCGCGGGTAGTAATCCAGCACGGTGGCGACTTGGGTTTGTTGCAACATGATTTCGGAGAGCCAAACGCGGTAGGGGTCGCGCGTTTGCCACGGCAGGTTGTTGCGCCCGTGTTGGCGTTGCCATTGGATAAGGCGGGTGGAGAAAAGATTGATCATACTGAGCATAGAAATATTTTCAGGCTGCCTAATAATAAAAATAAGGCAGCCTGCTATTTAATTATTGAATTAATTACCGAAATTATTGAATTGCTTACCTAGTTCGCCCACCCCTGCTCTGTTGTTGCGCTTCCATCTCCATTGCTGCAATTTGTTGCGCTTGCTGTTCTTGTTGCTCCTGTGTCGCAAGCTCTTTTGCGCCTTCTATCATTTTTTGCACAGCGGGAGAATTTTCTATAATTTCCCTGTTTGCCGCTCGTATGGCTTCTTCATTACCAGATTCATAAATCTCAATAAGCCTAGCATGTTTTTCAGTTAATCGCGCTAGCCGTTCCATTACAGAGTTTCCATCTCGTGTTGGGGCAGATGAATCACGATGCGCGAGATTAGGCTCATTTTTATCTTGTTGCAAAAAGGAATGTGTTTGCGTTTTCTCGTGTTGTTGAATACGCCGCAATCCCATTTGAGGGTTAACAAACAATTCCCTAATCTCTTTGTAATGGCTTTTATCGGGTTCTTTGATATGCACAGGATTTGCCAACGGGTCTTGTTTGATTTTTTCCCAATATTGGCGCAAGGGATTATTGGGATGCGCTTTTTCCAAAGCAAAAACCACATCCAAACCTTTTAGTGCATTATCAACATCGCGTAGTTGATTTGGATATTTCTCTTCTATCCACTTGTGAAAATCAGAAAAGTTAGCAAATTGATTTTCTTCCACAGCTTCCATAATTGGCTTACTACCACCCAACCCTTTAACGTTAGCCAATTTTGCCAAAGAAATCACTAAGCGCAGTTTATCTTCATCATTGCTTCGCTGATATAGAGCTGTTTTAGTTGCACGTTGAAACCGCAGCTCTTGCAATAAATTGATTTGTTTCACATCATGCGCATGCACAAAAGCCATACCCACAGGCGAAGCCAAAAACGCATTGATGGCGGGTTTAATTTTGGGATTTAATGGCTCGTTATGGTATTTTAATTTTACCTGATTGCCTGTCCGACTAAGTTGGGCAATAAATGGCGCAACTTCCTTGTCATCAAATCTTAAATCAGGACGATATGCCTTTGCCCAATCTTGAAAAAAATGAACCATACGTTTTGCTACTTCTGGATGTTGCCCAAAATCGGTTTGTATTACCCCGATTGCATAACCGCTATTTTGAATAGGAACCAACCGAACTGCTTCATTTGTTCCTTTTTGATGGGCAATGGTTAATTCATAAGCCCTTTCTTTTCCATTTAATGAACCCTCGGATGTTAAGCCAATCGCAAAATAAGCAGCAGCCTGAAAATCTTTTTCTGAAATAGCCATAATTTTTCCTTATTACCTAAAATATTTAATAAACTCAATACTTACTTAATGCTCAATACTTACTTAATGTGCACTTACCTTTATTCAGTTTATTTATAGGTGTTTTTTGCCCTTTTTTTAATTTTATATAATATGGCATAACACCTGATATATTATATCCTGTTTTTCCTCCTTCTTCATACTTAACTAGCTTTTTCCCCTTTTTGATGAAATAACTTTCAAACATATAACTTGGGCACGTCATCTCATCATCTGGTGTTCCTGCTACTCTATTTAAAAAACATTCTTTGCTTATAAGATTATTTTTATATACACTTCCTCTTAATTTACCACGTAACCCTCTATCATCAAACCACAATCCTGTTACCCTATTTCCTTTTTGCTGCAAAATATATCTTTCTTGGCTATGCACAATATGTTTTGTTTTCTTTTTATCATAATAACAATAGGTAAAATGCCCACCCCATTCGCCTGAAAAATCTGTTATTTTTTGGCGAGGTTGCGCCATAGCCAACGCAGAATAGAAACATAATGAAATTATCCAAGCAGCCTGAAAATCTTTTTCTGAAATAGCCATAATTTTTCCTTCACTATATGCTAAATTTAATTTAATACACACTTACCTTACATTTTCCCAATCTTTTCATGGGTATTTTTTTACCTTTTTTTAATTTTATATAATATGGCATAACCCCTGATATATCATACCCTGTTTTCCCTCCCTCTTCATATTTAATCAGTCTTTTTCCTTTTTTGATGAAATATCCTTCAAACGTATAATTTGGGCAAGTTGTTTCATTGTCTGGCGTACCTTTTACTCTATTTAAAAAACACTCTTTAGTTATGAGCATATTTTTTTGTACACTCCCTTGCAATTTACCACGCAACCCCCGATCATCAAATAATATCCCTGTTACTATATTTCCTTTTTGTTTCAAAATATACTTTTCTTGGCTATGCATAATATATTTTACTTTTGTATTTGGGGCTGTACTAGATAAGCCCTAAATACCACACCATCTACGCAGCACTTTAAG
>CAUSAW010000021.1:0-24068 GCA_963529725.1 uncultured Kingella sp.
CCCCCCCCGCCCCCGCCCCCCCCCCCCGGGGCGCCGGGAGGGGGTTGCGATGGGTGGGATTTTATCATGTGAATAAAGGCAGCCTGAAACGGATGATGGGGGTTTCAGGCTGCCTATGGAGCGTCAGCGGCTCGCCGACATTTTGCTAACTCGTAAAGTACTGTTGAATGGCGAGCCGCCGCCGTTCCATTTTAGATTTCAGGCTGCCTAAACGCGGGCGCAAGGGGTGGCAGCCTGAAACGGCTATGCGCGTGGGATGCAGGGGCTTGCCCCTGCTCGTGGTAAGCGGCGAAACGCTTGCGCGGGCAAAGATGAACCATGCTGAAAGGCAGCCTGAAACAGTGGATGGCGTTTTCAGGCTGCCTATGTTTGCGCGGGATGGCTAATAAAATGTGGCGTGAATCATCCAAAGGCAGCCTGAAAACCATTTTTTCTGTTTCAGGCTGCCTTGATTGCTTCATCATCATTCTGTGAATTGCCAACCATTTGCCAGTATCTTGGCAACCAGCCTCGCCGCGCCATGTTGCGTTTTCAGGCTGCCTAACGGATTTGGCTGTTTAGGATAAATTTTGCGCCATTGTCTTGCGCCAATAGCCGCGCCAGTTCTGGCAGGGCTTCGCGCAATATGCTATCTAGAATATAGGGCGGGTTGAGGAGAAACATTCCGCTGCCGTGCATACCAAAGCCGTCGGCGCGGGGGGCGTGGACGTGCAATTCGGCGCGCAGGTGGTTGTCGGGCAGCAGTTTGGCGAGTTTTTCGGGCAGGGTGTGGCTTTCTTCGCGGCTTAAACAGGGATACCAAACCATGTAGCAGCCTTGTTCAAAGCGTTTGATGGCTTCGCGCAGGGTGTGGACGACTTGGGCGTAGTCGGGTTTGAGCTCATACGGCGGGTCGATTAGCACTACGGCGCGGCGGGTGGCGGGCGGCAGCAGGCTAATCAGCCCTGCGAAGCCGTCTTCTTGTTTGACAATGGCGCGTTTGCCCAAGCGCAGCGCGTGGATGTTATCTTGCAGCAGCCTGAAATCGGCGGGATGCAGTTCAAACAGGCGCAGTTTGTCGGATGGGCGCAAAAGTTTGGCTGCCCACAGCGGCGAGCCTGCGTAGAGTGGGGTCATGGCTTCGTGCGCGGCAAGGGTTTGGGCGAATTGGGCGAAGGCGGCTAGGGTTTCAGGCTGCCTTTGGGCGGCGGTTTCGTTGTTTTCAGGCTGCCTGAAAGCTGCCCACAGCCGTGCGATGCCTTGTTGATATTCGCCCACTTTGTTGGCTTCATCGCCGCGCAGGTCGTATAAGCCTGCGCCTGCGTGGGTGTCGATGTACCAATAGGGTTTGTCTTTTTGGTTGTAGTAGTTCAACACGGCGTAGAGCGTGAAGTGTTTAAGCACATCGGCGTGGTTGCCTGCGTGGTAGGCGTGGCGGTAGCTGAGCATGGGTTTCCTTTTCAGGCTGTGTTTTGGGGCGGGCAGCAATCAGGCAGTCTGAAAACACTTAGCTTGGTTGAAATTCGCTTCGCTCGTTTTCAGGCTGCCTTTTGTTTTATTTTTCAGTTCAGACAAAACAGCTACACCACCACGTTTTGCGGTCTGCCCGCCATAAACAGGTTGATATTGGCTTCAAGAATATCGGTCATCTTGGTAAAGGCCTCTTCGCTTGCCCACGCCACATGCGGGGTAACAATCAGGTTGGGCAGACCGGACAGGAGCGGGTTGCCTCCGCGCGGTGGTTCGGTGGTGAGCACGTCGAAGCCCGCGCCGCCGAGGGTGCCGTATTTGAGAGCGGCGAGAACGGCCTGTTCGTCGGCAAGCCCGCCGCGTCCGACGTTGACCAGCACGGCCTGCGGCTTCATGGTTTTAAGTTCCGCCTCGCCGATCATATTGCGGGTTTCTTCGGTGAGCGGGCAGTGCAGCGATACCGCGTCGGCCTGCGCGAGGGCGTCGGCAAAGGCGGTGTAGCCTTCGCGCACGGCGGCGTGTTTGTGTTCGCCCCAAAGCACGGTCATGCCGAGGGCTTGGGCGTAGCGGGCAAGGGCGCTGCCGATGTTGCCGCGCCCGAATATGGCAAGGGTTTTGCCCGAAAGGTTGCGGATGGGGGCGGAGAAATGGACGAAATGCGGCGAGCGCTGCCATTGTCCGGCGGACACGTCGCGCATATAGGCGGGCAGGTTGCGCATCAGGGCGAGCAGCAGCATCAGGGCGTGTTCGGCAACGCTCTCGGTGCCGTAGCCGCGCACGTTACACACGGTAACACCGGCGGCGCGGGCGGCGGCAAGGTCGACGTTGTCGTAGCCGGTGGCGGCCAGGGCGATGAGTTTGAGCTGCGGGTTGGCAGCGATGTGCTCAGCGCGCAGGGCGACTTTGTTGCTGATCACGATTTGGGCACCGGCAATCCGCTCGTTCACCTGATGCGGCTCGGTGGCAGGGTATTCGCGCAGGGTGTGGGGAAAATCGAAAACAAACGGGCGGGACGGCAGGGTGTCGCGGTCGAGAAAGACGATTTCGGTCATGATTCGCTCCAATTCAAACGGTTGCAGGGATTTCAGGCTGCCTGAAAATGGTAGGCGGCGAAATTTTGCCACAAGGTATGGGACAAGACAGCTTGAAAAACCAGATTCTGCCTTTCAGGCTGCCTGACTTGCCACAACTATATCATGCAGCTTGTTTTTGCCCAAACCCATATCCGTTCGCTGCGCATTTCGTTATTTGCGCATGATGGTTTCAATCTTTGAGATTTTGGCTGGCACTGATGGAAATATTCAATGTGTCCACTAAACGGATGTCCTAGGTGCAATCGATGGACAGGGGCGGAGGCGGAGACAGCCTGAAAACGGGAAATTCGTTTTCAGGCTGCCTTTGGCGTAGCGCTTAGTGGCGGTCTAAATCCACTTTGTATTCAATGCGTCCGTTGCCTTTGTGTTCAATGCTGATGTCCATTTCTTGATTGTGGCGTTGGAATTTTAAATCGGCATCGTCGCGCTCAATGTCGGATTCCACCAAGCGGAAACCTTGGCGTTGAGCGTGGCTGATGGCTTGCTTGGCTAAACCGCGCACATCGTTGCCGCGCAAGCGAAATTCTACTTCGTATTCGCCATCGCCTTGGTGGTCGGCTTTGACCACTTGTGCGCCGCGCGGTTGATAAATTTCGCGCGGCACGCCGCCTTTGGCGGATGCCATGCCGATAAAGCCTGCTGCCAAAAGGGCGGCGATGAGATGGGTTTTGTTCATGTTTTGCCTTTCTGTGTGGGTGGTTGGGAAAGCGCGCATCATAAAAGCAGTATTGATTCGCCCGCAAGATAATTTACATTTGCTATCAGATGCTTGTTGCTGGGCAGAAGGGTTTTCAGGCTGCCTATTGGATACGACAAAAGGCAGCCTGAAAAACCAAATTCCGCATTTCAGGCTGCCTTTGCTTGGAAAAACTCATGCAAAAACGCTGCAAACGAATGCCATTTCCGCAAACACGCCGCTTGTGCAAAAGGCTCATCCGCCAAATCGTCCAAACGTTCAACGCCGTCCAGATTGATTTCCGCCACCCAATCTCGGTCAAGATGATAAAGCCACAGCACGCCGAAATCGTCGTCCGACAGGGCAACGCAGCGCGGCGGCAAGCCGTAATGCTCGGCAAAATATTCTGTCATTTCCATGATATTGGGGCGGACAATATCCGTTATTTCCAACAATTCAACCGCTTGATTGGGCACGACAAATGCGCCGACATAGTTCAGGTAAAACTGGGCAAAGCAGCTGTTTTCGTTTACAGCAAGCGCATTCAACAGGGCTTTGACTTCATCGGCATTCTGCCGAAACGGCTCGGGCGCAAGGCTTGCTATTTTGGCTTTAAGGGCGGGAGAGAGCATGGTTGTTCCTTTCAAAAGGCAGCCTGAAAAACCAAAATATCGTTTTTCAAGCTGCCTTTGTCATATCAATCATGCGCCAGCGCATCAATCGGGTTGAGCTTGGACGCATTCTTGGCGGGCATATAACCAAACAGCACGCCGATGATGGTGGAGCAAACCACCGCGCCGATAATGGATGCGGTGGAAAACGACATGGCAAAATCGGTTACCACGCTGTTAAACAGCGAAGCCAAGCCAAACGAAATCAGCACGCCCGCCAGCCCGCCAATCAAACACAGCAAAATCGCTTCAATCAAAAACTGCTGCAAAATGCTGTTTTGCCGCGCGCCAATCGCCATGCGCACGCCGATTTCTTTGGTGCGCTCGGTAACGGACACCAGCATAATATTCATCACGCCGATGCCGCCCACCACCAGCGAAATCACAGCAATCGACGAAATCAGCAACGCCATGGTGCCCGTGGTTTTTTCCACCATTTTTTTAATGCTGTCGCTGTTTTGCATAAAGAAATCTTCCTTGCCATGTCGCGCGCGCAATAGCTCCGTGATGCCTTTTTCTGCTGTTTGCGAATCCACATTGTCTTTAATTTTCACCGTGATATTGCTGATGTATTTTTTACCGCTAATTTGGTGCATCAGCGTGGTGTAGGGCGTGTAAATCTGCAAACTGTCAGATTGCGGTTCAAATTGGTTATCGTCTTTTTTCAACACGCCAATCACGGTAAGCGGGCGTTTGCTCAGCAGCACTACCTTGCCCAGCGGATTTTCGCCATCGGGAAACAATTTTTGCTGCGTGTTTTCATCAATCACCACCACTTGCGCGTTGTCGCGCACGTCTTCCGCGTCAAACAATCGCCCCAGCCCCACTTTTTCTCCGCGCACATTGAAATATTGGTCGCCCACGCCTGCCACGCTGGCGGTTAAGTCAATGTTTTTGTAGGTGAGCGTGCCGCTGCTGTAACTGCCTGGGGTGGTACTTTCCACATAGCTCAATCCTGCAATCGCTTGGCTGTCGGCAACGGTGAGCGTTTTCACCTTGCCCGAGCGGCGGTCGCCGAATCCTTTGCCGGGGTAGATGCTAATCATGTTGGTGCCCATGGCGCTGATGTCTTTGAGGATTTTTTCCTGCGTGCCGTTGCCCAACGCCACCACCGACACCACGGCGGCAATGCCGATAATGATGCCGAGCATGGTCAAGAGCGAGCGCATTTTGTGCGCCACAATCGCCTGCACCGACATTTTGCAGGCTTCATTAAACTGGTCTTTATAAAACGCCAAGCCGCGTTTTTCTTGAATGGCTTGCACGTTGCTGGGGTGGATTTCTTCGCTTTTGCTGGTGTCGGAGATGATTTCGCCGTCGCGGATTTCTATCACGCGGTTGGCTTGGGCGGCGATTTTGGGGTCGTGGGTTACCATGATGATGGTGTGCCCGTCGTTGTAGAGTTGGTGGATGATTTCCATCACGTTTTCGCCGCTGTGCGAATCCAGCGCGCCGGTGGGCTCGTCGGCAAAGATGATTTCGCCGCCGTTCATCAGGGCGCGGGCGATGGATACACGCTGTTGTTGCCCGCCTGATAGTTCGCTGGGCTTGTTTTTTTCTTTGCCTTGCAGCCCCAGTTTGTCCAGCAGCATATCGGCGCGTTGGCTGCGCTGGGCGTAGCCGATGCCTGCGTACACGGAGGGCAAGGCAACGTTGTCGCGGGCGGTGAGCGAGCTGAGTAGGTTGTAGCGTTGGAAAATAAAGCCGAAGCGTTTGCGGCGCATGGCGGCGAGTTCGTCTGCGCTCATTTTGGAGGTTTCGGTGCCAGCGATGCTGTATGTGCCGCTGGTGGGCGTATCCAGCAGCCCAAGAATGTTCATCAGCGTGGATTTGCCCGAGCCTGATTGCCCGATGATGGCGACAAAATCGCCTTTTTCTATGGAGAGGTTAATGTCTTTGAGCACGTGCACGCGGTTTTCGCCTGTGCCGAAATAGCGGTTGATGTTTTTGCATTCTATGAGCGACATGGTTTTGCCTTTTATTTGCTTTTCAGGCTGCCTTTGACTTTTCAGGCTGCCTGAATACGAACACGGTGGAAAGTTGAAAACGGGGTTTCAGGCTGCCTTATGTGTTTGCGGCAGCCTGAAAAATAAATTGATGCTGCGGTTTCATCCATTTTTCAAAGCGGAAAAATTCATCGCTGCCGTCAAATGCCGCATCGGTTTGATGCGGGTCGGGGTGTCTGGCATGGAAGAATTCGACGATTTGGAAGCCGCATTTGTTCACATAAAAATGGATGTTGCGCTTTTCCATATAGGGCGTGTGCGTTTCCCAAACGATGGTTTCGGGGAACATTTGCTCCACCGCCTGCCACACGCGAAAGCCAAGCTGCTACCCATGCGCGGCGCGGTCAATGTAAAACAAATCCAGCGCGTTGAAATAATTGGGGCGGATGGACAGCACCACGCCGCCCGATAAATTGCCCGCCACCCACACGCCAAACGCTTGCGCGTGTTCGGCGTCCAGCGATTCGGTGATTTCGCGCTCGGAAATCACGCATTCTTGGGGGGCGTTGGGTTGATGCTCAAAGGCAGCCTGAAAGGCGTGTTGCAGCTGGCGGATGAAGGTGGGGCGGTCGTGGGGGATAGGGGTTGCAGGGTAAAATTTAGCATGCTGGTTGGATGTGGGATAAGGCAGCCTGAAAACTGTTTTGGCGTTTTCAGGCTGCCTTTGCGTTATTCGTTTGCTTGGAATACATGGAAGCCGCGTTGTTCGGCGGCGGCTTGGTCGGCTTGTTGAATGGTGTACACGTTGATGCTGCCCGTTGCACCGCCGCACACGCTGGGGAAGGCAACGCCGCGCAGCTCATCTTTGCGCGCGGCGAAGACTTGGATGCCGCTTAATTCGCGTTGCATGGCTTCGGGGCTGATGCCGCCGCCTTGGCATTGAATGGCGTTGTCGCTGCGATAAACTTCTATGCGTTCAGCGGCGCGGTATGCGGCTTTCAGGCTGCCTAAATGGCTGGCGCAGGCGGTGAGCAAAAGGCTGGCGGCAAGAAAAAGGATGGTTTTTTGCATGATGCGCGGGGCGGTTTGTTAAAGGGCGTTATTGTAAATTTTTTTGCGCGGCGGGTTTGTTATGATTGCGTAAAGTTAGCAAAAGGCGCGCGGCGGGGCGTTTCAGCCTGCCTGTTGCAGGAAATATTCGGCAAGGGCGGCATCGTCGGGGCGAGTGAGCTTGATGTTGCGGCTGTCGCCTGTTACCAGCAGGGGTTGCAAGCCGAGTTGTTCTACGGCGGATGCGTCGTCGGTGATTTGGCTTAAATCGCTTTGGCTCAGGGCGCGGTGCAATAAGGCAGCCTGAAAGGCTTGCGGGGTTTGCGCTTGCCAAATGCCTTCGCGCGGAATGGTTTGTGCGCTGTGCGGACTGCTGCCTTCGGCTTGGCGTTTGAGCGTATCGGCAACGGGGATGGCGAGCAATGCGCCGTGTTGCTGGGCGTGTGGGTCGTTGTCTAGCGCGTCTAGCAGGCGGTTGAGCGCGCTTTGTGGCAGGCAGCAGCGGGCGGCATCGTGCACCAGCAAGGTATCGCTGGGCTGGATGAGCTGTTGGTTCAGCAGATGGGCGATGCCGTTGGCAATGCTGCGGGCGCGGGTGTCTCCGCCTTGTGGGTGGACGCTGGCGTTGGCAGGCAGCGTGATGCAATCGGCAAACCATGTATCGCTGGGGGAGATGATGACGGCGATGTGGGCAATGCGCGGATTGGCGGCGAAGCGGTTGAGCGTGTGTTGCAGCATGGGGATGCCGAGCAGGGGGGCGTATTGCTTGGGAGTGGCGGCGCCATAGCGGCTGCCGATGCCTGCGGCGGGGATAAGGGCGATGTGGGGCATGGGAATCTTTCGGGGATGGGTTTGCGGTTTTGGCTACGCCGAAACGCGCTGCGCTCGTTTTAACTTCGTTGAAGCCTGCGGCTTTCAGGCTGCCTTAATGCGGACGGCGTTAGGCGTAAACACAGGTGAGGTCATACAACAAAGGCAGCCTGAAAACTGTATTTTTTGTTTTCAGGCTGCCTATTGCTTTGCTAAACGCTCGCGCTATGCCAGCTTGGCGGCATATTGTTGCAACAATTCTTTAAACGCCTTGCCTGTTTCGGGATGTTTTAAACCATAAGCCAGCGTGGCTTCTAGATAACCGATTTTGCTGCCGCAATCGTAGCGCTGCCCTTCAAACGCATGGGCGAGCACGGGTTCATATTCCACCAGCTTGGCGATGGCATCGGTAAGCTGGATTTCGCCGCCCGCGCCGCGCCCAATGGTTTGCAGCAGTTGGAAAATGCGCGGGGTTAAAACATAGCGTCCCACCACAGCGAGATTGGATTCGGTGTCTTCGGGCTTGGGTTTTTCTACGATGCTGTGGATGCGTTGGTATTGCTGCCATGGGTTGGTTTCCACCATGCCGTAGGACTGGGTTTGCGAATGGTCAATCGTTTGCACACCAATTACGCTGCTGCCTGTTTGGTTGTACACATCAATCATCTGCGCAATCGCGCCGCGCGGTGCATCAATCAAATCATCCGCCAAAATCACAGCAAATGGCTCATTGCCCACCGCAGGCAAGGCGCACAACACCGCGTGTCCCAGCCCCAAGGCTTCGGCTTGGCGCGTGTAAAAACAGCTCACGCCTGCGGGCAAAATATTTTGCACTTGGGTGAGCATGGCTTTTTTATCGCGCAATGCCAATTCGTTTTCCAGCTCGTATGCTTTGTCAAAATGGTCTTCAATGCTGCGTTTGCTGCGCCCAGTTACAAAAATAATCTCATCGCAACCCGCCGCCACCGCCTCTTCCACCGCATATTGAATCAACGGCTTATCCACAATCGGCAGCATTTCTTTGGGATTGGCTTTGGTGGCGGGCAAAAAGCGCGTGCCCATGCCTGCCACGGGGAACACCACTTTGCGGATACGCGGGAATTGGTCTGCCATTTTTTCTCCACAATCTTTACACAAAATAACGTTGGCAATTATAACCACGCGCCTGTGTTCTGTCAGGTAAAATAATGTTTGATTTTGATTTCAGGCAGCCTTGCCCCTTTGTCCAAATCTTTGATTTGGGTAACCAAAGGGGTATACCGCAGCGCAACACGCAAGGTTGAAAAACGCGTTTCAGGCTGCCTTTTTTATTTTTGATTGCCCACCATGTCCCACACCAAACGCATCGCCACCCGTCCCATCAATCCCCAGCTTCAATCCGCGCTGCAAGCCGCAGGCGCAAATCCGCTCATCGCCCAGCTTTACGCCGCGCGCAACGTTGCCGACAGCAGCGAACTCAACGACAGCCTCAAACAGCTTATCCCCTACACCCAGCTCACCAACTGCACCGCCGCC
The DNA here is from genome assembly GCA_963529725.1 of uncultured Kingella sp. Classification (GTDB taxonomy): domain Bacteria; phylum Pseudomonadota; class Gammaproteobacteria; order Burkholderiales; family Neisseriaceae; genus Kingella_B. Next base: position 9,212 of record CAUSAW010000021.1, read on the forward strand.
GCCAGCCGCCTTGCCGATGCCATCCAAGCCAAGCAAAAAATCCTGATTATTGCCGACTACGATGCCGACGGCGCCACAGCGTGCAGCGTTGCCATGAAAGGGCTGGCGAGCATGGGCGCGGCGGTGGATTTTTTTGTGCCCAATCGCTTTGAACACGGCTACGGGCTCACCCCCGAGCTCGCCGACATCGCCCACGCCAAAGGCGCAGATTTAATCGTTACCGTGGACAACGGCATCAGCAGCGCCGAAGGCGTGGCGCGCGCCAAAGCGCTGGGGCTGGACGTGATTGTTACCGATCACCATATCGCTGGCAGCGTGGTGCCCGATTGCATTATCGTCAACCCCAACCAGCGCGGTTGCACCTTCCCCAGCAAAAGCATCGCTGGCGTGGGCGTGATTTTTTATGTGTTGATTGCGCTGCGAGCCGAATTGCGCGCGCGGGATTACTTTTCAGGCTGCCACGCCATCGCCGAGCCCAAATTAGACGAATTATTAGACCTTGTGGCACTCGGCACAGTCGCCGATGTCGTGCCGCTGGATCACAACAACCGCATTCTTGTGTCGCAAGGCTTAAAACGCATCCGCGCGGGCAAAATGAGCCACGGCATCCGCGCCCTGTTCCAAACCGCCCGATGCAGCGCGCAAAAAGCGCAGCCGTTTGACTTTGGCTACAAGATTGCCCCGCGCATCAACGCCGCAGGGCGGCTAGACGATATGTCTATCGGCATCGCCTGCCTGCTTTCAGGCAGCCTGAACGAAGCCGAAAGCATGGCAAGCGAACTCAACGAACTCAACCAAACGCGCCAAGAAATTGAGCAAGAAATGCTCACCGACATTCTCGCCGATTGCCCCAGCGCCTTGCCCAGCGAACAAACTACGCTGTGCGTATATCGCGACAGCTTTCATCAAGGAGTAGTCGGCATTGTTGCCAGCCGCTTGAAAGAAAAATTTTACCGCCCCGTGTTTGTGTTCGCCCCCGACGACGATAGCAACTACCGCGGCTCAGGGCGCAGCATCTCGGGCGTGCATCTGCGCGATGTGCTGGATGCCATTTCCAAGCGCGCGCCCGAAATCATCATCAAATTTGGTGGACACGCGATGGCGGCGGGGCTCACGCTACGCCAAGGCAGCCTGAAAACCTTTGGCGATTTGTTTGAAGACATTGTGCGCAGCCAAGTCAACGAAGACACGCTCTCGCAAACTTATTTAACCGACGGCAGCCTGAAAACCAGCGACATCACCCTTGCCAATGCCCAGCTCATCAATGCGCAAATTTGGGGGCAAGGCTTCCCACCGCCTAGCTTCGCCGACATTTTTCAAGTAATCCGCCAGCAAAGCATGGGCGCAGACAAAAAACACACCAAAGCCTGGCTTGCCAAAGAAGGGCAAGAATTTGAGGCCATGTTTTGGCGATGCGAAGACATCCTGCCGCGCGACATCCGCGTGGTGTATCGCCCCACGGTGAACGAATGGAAAGGCAATACGGAATTGCAGCTTTATGTGGATTATTGGGAAGCGGCGTAGTTTGAGGCAGCCTGAAAGCTGCTGCCTTGATGCTGGCGATGGTGGATGCTGCGCGGGGTGCAGGGGCTTGCCCCTGCTCGTGGTAGGCGGCGAAACGCCTGCTCTGGCGAAGGATAAAGAATGTTGGAAAGCAGCCTGAAAGCGTGTTGAGCCGTTGGTTTTGGCTTCACTTATTTTCAGGCTGCCTTTTGCTGCGATGGTGTTGAACAAATTTGATTTTGCCCTGCCCTATTCTGCCGCTTGGCTGGTATTCATCAGCCGTATGGCTTTCAGGCTGCCGTAATGGCTGAAATATTCTACTAAGCCGATAAACACGCCGTTTTCGTCGTAGGCACGAAGCGGTGTGTTGCTTTTCAGGCTGCCGCTGGGGGTGTGGCTGGCAGTTTGCCCGAAGCGCAGTTTGCGGGCGGCTTCGTGGTGGATGTCAATGCGCGGCAGGTGTTGCACAAGAGCATCGCAAGGCAGCAGCAGGGCATCGCGTTCGGCTTCAGATAGTGCAGCGATGGCGTCTAGTGTGTGGGTTTGGGCGATGTTAAAGCCTGCGGTGGCGGTGCGGCGCAGGGCGGTGAGATGGGCGTAGGTATTGAGTTGTTTGGCAATGTCTTCGGCAAGGGTGCGGATATAGGTGCCTTTGCTGCATTGCACGGCGATGGTGGCTTGCGGCGGGGCAAATTGTTGGATGTGGATGTGTTGGATGGTGATGTCGCGGGCTTTGCGCTCGATGACGATGCCTTGGCGGGCGTATTCGTACAGCGGTTTGCCGTTGTGTTTGAGTGCAGAAAACATGGGCGGCACTTGGCGGATGTTGCCCGTGAGCGCGGCGCAGGCAGCCTGAAATTCGCTGAGACTGATGTTGCTGCGCCCTGTAGCGATGATGTCGCCTTCGGCATCGCCTGTGGTGCTGGCTTCGCCGAGTTTGAGCGTGGCGGTGTAGGCTTTGTCGGCATCCAACAGGTATTGGGCGAATTTGGTGGCTTCGCCAAAGCAGATGGGCAGCACGCCTGTGGCAAGCGGGTCTAGCACGCCTGTGTGCCCTGCCTTTTCGGCGCGATACAGGCGGCGGGCTTGTTGCAAGGCGGTGTTGCTGGATAGATTGAGCGGTTTGTCTAGCAAAAGAACGCCGTTAACGGGGCGTTTGCTGGGTTTGTTTGCGGTCATGTCGGGGCGGATAAGGATAAATTGGCAGCCTGAAAATGGGTTTCAGGCTGCCTTTGCTGTGTAAAAGGGTTGAATGTGGGCGGACAGTTTTAGCCGTATGTTTTCACTTTGCCATCCAGCGCAATCACCCATGCTTTGATGTCGCCGCGTTGTTTGACGGCGTTTTGGATAACGCTTTCGCTGCTCACGGCAAAGGCGGTGGACAGCGCATCGGCAAGGGCGGCTTGGTTGGCGCGCACGCTGATGCTTTGATAGCGCGGGCTGCTGCCGCCTGTTTTGGGGTTGAATAGATGAGTGAACTGCCCTGCTTGGTCAAAATGCGTGCCGTAGCCGCCTGATGTGGCAAGGGCTTGGTTGTCTAGCGGGATTTGGAACAGCGTGCCTTTTTCGTTTTTGGGGTCGCGCACGCTGGCTTGCTCGGGGTGTTGGTGCTGCGGGTCTAGGTGGCGCAGTTCGCCCAAATCAACAATGGCGTGGGCAAGCCCTGCTTTTTCTAGCAGTTGGGTAACGCGGTCGGTGATATAGCCTTGGGCGATGCCGTTGAGCGTGATGCCCATTTTGGGCTGGGTGAAGCGAACTTCGCTGTTGCTAAATTGAACGTGTTGCAAGCCGATGTGTTTAACCGCAGCGGCTAAATGGGGCGGCGGTGTTTTGCTGTTGGGGTGTTTGCTAAACCATTCGGCGTAGAGATTCCACAGGCTTTGCACGGTGGGGTCAAACGCGCCTTGGGTGAGCTGATGCACATAGCGGCTTTGGCTCAACACGGCGAGCAAATCGGGAGATGGGTTTTTCAGGCTGCCTGTGCGGTTGAGCTGTTTGATTTGGCTGTCGTCGCGATACAGGCTGAATACTTTTTCTAGGCGGCTCACTTCGTCGATGCTGCGTTTAATCAGGCTTTGGGCAACGGCGGGGTTGGGATGATACAGGCGAAGTTCTGCGCCTGAGCCAAGCGCAACGCCTTGCCATAGGGCGGGCTTGATGGCGCTATCGGCGGCTTGGGCGCGAGAGAGCGGCAGCAATGCGCTGACAGTGGTGGCAGCGGTGATGCGGATAAAGCGGCGGCGGGTAAGCATGATTGTGTCCTTTGATACAAGTGTTTTTAACGTTAACGGCATTTTCAGGCTGCCTTTGCAGCTTGGCATAAAGCAGCCTGAAAAGGCTTAATGGTTGGCAGATGCGGCAGGCGGCATGGCGTGGTTATGCACGGGTGCAGATGACGGCGCAACGGACGCACTGGCAGGATTGCCCGTTTGGGCAGCGGTGCCAAGCACGGGGTTGGCGTAGATAAAGCTGTCTGGCACGTCGTCAAATTTCACGATGCGCCCGCCGTTTTTGCTCACGAATTCTTGCGCTTTTGCCATATCGGAAAACGGGATGGCATCTTGCGTACCCATGCCGCCGATGTAGTTGCTTTCAATCACATAATTGGCGGTTTTGGCATCTATCCATTTGGCGTTGTTGGTGAAGGGTTTGTGCCATTCGTCGTCGGTGGCGTTGCTCATGTCGGTTACATAAATGGCGGCGATGTCTTTGGGTTCGCCTGGGTGGCGCACAAAGTTGAAAATTTGGGTTACGGTGGAGAACCACAACGCTTCGCCTGGCTTGCTTTCTAGGAAGATTTGCGCTTTGGGCCCGTTGTGTTCGGGCAGATTCATGGTGCAGTAATAGCCTTTGGCATCATCGCTGATGGCTTGGGGCTGCGGTTTGTTTTCGGCGCTGTTGCTGCTTTCGCCGCCGCAAGCGGCTAGGGCAGTGGCAAGCAATAAGGTGGCGAGAAGTTTTTTCATGATGGGATTCCTTGTGTGCAGGATTGAGTTTCAGGCTGCCTGAGTGGCTAGGGGTGTGGTTGCAAGGTGGGATAATCAGCAAGGGGCGTTTTCAGGCTGCCTTTGCAAACTACCTAAGGCAGCCTGAAAACAAGATGGGCAATCGGAGCGGGCTATTTAAAATCTTCCCAGTCTTCGGGGCGATGCGCCGTGTTCTCATAAATAAAACAAAGATAGGCTATGCACAGCAAATTGATAAAGCTGCCGATGCCGAAAATCCATTCATCCAAAAAGTCTAAAAACGCGATGCGGCTGGAAAAGCCAATCAACAGCATATTGCCGATAACGATATACCACGCATAGCGAGTAACGTGGAAAAAGTAGCGCCAGCGCTCGCCTATTTCTTCGCGCCATTGGCGGTAGCTGGTTTTGATTTGCTGCCACATATTCGCTCCTTTCGGATAAACATTTTCAGGCTGCCTATGCGCTAAATCTGCCTGCGGCTAAACAGCCATGCTGCCAGCGCAAAAGGCACAACAATCCAGCCAATTTGCGCAGCAACCAGCACGGTTTTGGTTAAACCAATTTGCCCGCTCAGCCCCGCCATGCCTGAATACATGGCGGTGTTTTCAAAGCCTGTTAGGTTGAGCAGGCGATAGATGTCGGTGGGGTTAAACAACAACACGTTTTCCAACAGCTTGGCGGTGATGCGGTGTTTGCTGTCGGCAACCAAAATGCCCAGCAACGCCATATCAAAAATCACCACAAAAAACAGCCACACGCCAATCGCCAGCCCTGCCGCCGTGCCACGCTCTTTCACTTTGGCGCTAATCAAATAGCCCAGCGACAAAAACGCCGCGCCCAGCAAAATGCTGGCAACAATCAGCAAGAAAAACGGCTTCCATGCGGCAGCCTGAAAACCACCAAACTGCCATTGCAAAATCAGCCCCGCCGCGCCATAGCCAATGGTGGTGGCAACCGAAAGCAAAATGGTATGCCCAATAAACTTGCCCACCAAAATCTGCCAGCGCGAGATGGGATAGCTCAGCAGCAGCGCCATTGTGCCGCGTTCAATTTCGCCGATTAGCGCGTCATACGACATCAGCATGGCAATCAGCGGCACCAAAAAAATAGACAAGCTAGATAGGCTCACCACGGTTACGGTGAGCGGGTCCACTTTCACGCTGCCAGTGGGCGTGCTGCCCATAAAACCCAGCGCAAGGGCAAGGGCAAACATCAAAATGGTGGCGGCAAGCACCCAGCGGTTGCGGAGATTATCGCGGATTTCTTTTTGAGCGATGATAAGGGTGGGGGACATGAGTTTCCTTTGGGATGGTGTGTGCGGTGTGGCAAGGCATGGCGTTTTAGCTTCGCTGAAACTCGCTTCGCTCGTTTTCAGGCTGCCTTTGGCATCTGCCGAGATGGTTTACACATCTTCGCGTTTTAAAAACTCGGCATACACTTCGTCTAATGTGGGGGTGTGGATGTCAATTTCAGCGATGTTATCCAAGCTGCCCAGCTCTTGAATACGCGCAGCTTTTTCGTTGGCTTGGCATTCGCTGATGTAGTGATTCGGGCTATCGGGCACGCTGTACCAATGCTTTGGCAACGCGGTTTCGCGCGCCAGTTTCACATTGATGCTCACAGGCAGACCACTTTGCACTTGCAATTCGCGCATATTGCCATCCGCCAGCTTTCTGCCATTTTTCATCACCACCACGCGATCGGCGTGTCCATCCAGCTCGGCAAGCGCGTGGGTGCACAGCAACACAGTTGCGCCTTGGGTTTTCAGCTCGTGCACAATTTGGTAAAACAATTGGCGCGAAGCGGGGTCTAGCCCTGTGGTGGGTTCGTCAAACAACAAAACTTGCGGCGTGCCCAGCAAGGCTTGGGCAAGCGCCAGCCGCTGCCGCATCCCTTTGGAATACGCACCCACGCGCTTATGCGCCGATTGGGCAATGCCCACGCGTTCCAGCAAGGCGTGATTGCCTTTGGTGTCCACGCCTTTGAGCTTGGCGTAAAAATCCATGGTTTCTTTGCCCGTTAAGCTCGGATGCAGGGCAACGATTTCGGGCAAATAGCCGATTTTGCGGCGGATTTCGGCGGCGCGGCTGCCCGATACGTTTTCGCCAAATAGGGTTACGCTGCCTTGGGTGGGATGGATTAAGCCGAGTATCAGCTTCATCATGGTGGATTTGCCCGCGCCGTTGTGCCCCGCCAAGCCCACGCATTCGCCGGCTTGCAGGGTCAAATCCACGTGATTGACGGCTTTCTGTTCGCCGTATTGTTTGGTTACTTGGGACAGGGACAGATGGATAGTGGGGGTGGTCATGGACTTTCTCAAAGTTGGTTTTCAGGCTGCCTGATTGGCTTCGGTTTCCAGACGGATAAAGGCGGCAATCATCGCCTGCCACACGGCTTCGGCCACTTCGGGTGACAGCCCTGCGGCGGCTGCCTGCCCACGGCGTGCGGCGATGACTTGGGCGACGCGTTCGGGTGCGGCAACGGCCTGTCTGTTGCCGCGCGGTTTGAGCCTGCCCGCCTGTTCCACCAGCGTTTGCCGCTTGGCGAGCAGGGTGATGAGTTCGGCATCCAAGCTGTCTATGGCTTGGCGGACTTCGTTTAGGGTTTCGGGGTGCATGGGTGTCTTTCGGATTGTGGTTTTCAGTAAGGGAGGGCGGGCTATTTATTGCACACGCGTTTTTCAGGCTGCCTTCGGGGGGCACGTTGGGAATCGGGTGATGCGGTTTCAGGCTGCCTGAAACGGCGCATTATCCCGTTTTCTGTGCGCCTGCTTTCAATTCGCGCAGGCGTTTGAGCGTTTCGGTTTCGGGCATCACCATCAGCGGACGGCTATCGGTCATCCCCCCCGGCATAATGGCGGGGAACTCTTTTTGCGCCCATTTTACAATGCTCACCGCAGGGCTGTTCATCAGCAGGCGGGCAGATGGCGCGCGCCATAGGATTTGATCGGTGATGTTGTTGGGCTTGTATGCCGTGTCGGCGATGCCGTCGCCATCTAGGTCAAACGCGCTGTTGTCGCTCCAATAATTGCCTTTGCCGCCGTCTGCCCAATCCATAAAGCGCGTACCAACGTATTTAATCTGGATGTGGTTGTTCACAAAGGCATTTTCGCGGATGGTGTTGCCTTCTGCCGCGCCTGAAAAATGGATGCCCATTTCGCAGCCTTCAAAATGGTTGTTGGTGAATTGGTTGTTATTGGCGTTGTAGAGATACACGCATTTGGGCGATTTCTCCACCGCATTGCCAACAATAATGGATTCGTTGGTGTAGTTCAGCATAATGCCTTGGTCTATATTGTTGTAGGAAACGTTGTCGCGCAGCTTGATGTTGGTGGAAAACATGATGGCAAAGCCAATTTTGCTGTTGGACACGATATTGCCTTCAATTTGGCTGTCGTTGGTGTACATATAATGCACGCCGTAACGCAAATCGTGGAAATGATTGTAGCTAAACGTGTTGAAATTGCTGGCGTTGGAAAAAATGCCGTCGCGCCCGTGCGAGATGTCGTTATACACCACTTTGGAATTGGGCGCGTTCCACACGGTTACGCCGTTGCCGCGCTCGTTTTCACGCAATTCTTTGTTGCCGATGATGGTGTTGCGCTCCACCAATGCATTGGGCGCGCCCCAAAGATACACGCCAACCGAGTTATCCAAAATATTGTTTTCAACGATGTGCGCGCTATCGGCAGCTTTGTCTAAAAAAATGCCCGCGTCCATATTGGGCAGGCTGATGCCTGATTTGGTTACGGTGATGTGTTTGATGGTTACATTGGGCGCCATCACGCTGATGGTGCGCCCCGTGCGATCGCCTTGAATAATGGCATCGCGCTTATCGCTGCCTTCTAGCGTGAGCGGCTTGTTGATGATGATTTTGCCCGTGTATGTGCCCGCCGCAAGGCGCAACGTGTCGCCATCTTGGGCTTGGTCTATCGCGGCTTGCAAATCCGCGCCCGCGCCAATTTGGATAACCGCAGCTTGGCTGGATGTCGCCCAAAGTGACAGGGATAAGGCGATGGCAGTGGCAATGTATGTTGATTTCATTTGTGTGCGTTTTCAGGCTGCCCTGAATGAGGTGTTGTTTTAATCGGTAGGCAGCCTGAAAACTGCAAAAGGCTCGCCCTTATTTTCAGGCTGCCTACCGATTAAAACATGGCAATGCTAACAAAACACAACACGTTTTCAGGCTGCCTGAAACCATGTTGACGATGAAGTATATTGAACAATTCGCTTCCCTACTTGGGAAAATAGCTCATTCGGCTATCAAATCAGATAACCGAATGAGCCAGAATCACATTACGCGATTATTTTGCAGCAGATGCGGCAGATGCTTCGGCAGGTTTAGAAGCATCAGCAGGTTTAGCTGCTGGCGCAGAAGCGGCTGCGGCAGGTGCGCCTTCTGGGTGGAAGATGTTCACAGGTGTGCTGTTTTTCGTCAACGCTTCGTCGCCCAAGAACGCTTCGCCTTTTTTGTGCACAATCATGCGGCCAGACATTTCCATGTGCAAAGCGTGGCAGAACCATTGGCAGTAGTACCAGTAAACGCCCACGCGGTTTGCAGTGAAGGTAACCGAAGCGGTGGCTTGTGCGCTGATTTCCATTGCAATACCGTGTTCTTCCAGCGTGAAGCCGTGTGTCAAGTCTTCAATCGTTTCCATGTTGGTTACGTACACGGTAACTTCGTCGCCTTCATACACTTCAAATGCAGGAATACTGAACGCAGGCGCAATCGCAGTCATATACACGCGAACTTTGTTGCCTTCACGGATAACATTTTTGGCTTTTTCCAATTCCACGCCGTCTTTTTTGGCTTGCTCAACAGCATCTTCCCACATCCAAGGATCTTTACGATCCCAAGTTTTGTTGGGGTTCAGTTTGCTCGCGGCAACCAACATCAAATCGTGTGGCTCGGCAAAAGTTGGGTTATCGTGTACCAATTTCATTTCATCGCCAGAAATGTCAATCAATTGGTCACACTCGGCTTTCAAAGGACCTACGTTCAAGAAACGGTCTTTGGAGAATTTGTTCAAAGATACCAACCATTTACCATCGGCTTCTTTGGTTTCGCCCATGGTGGTGTGGTTATGACCAGGCTGGTAGTGAACATCCAATTTTTGCACGATGTAATCGTCTTTTTCGCTCTTCTCAGCATAAGCTGCGATGGCTTTATCAATGTTCCATTTCACCATTTGGCTGTCAATGAACAAGGTGGTGTAGGCATTGCCACGACCGTCAAACGCAGTATGGAGTGGGCCCAGACCCAGTTTAGGCTCGGCAACCACCACATCGCGCTCTTTGATTTTGCCTGCGAACAAATCATCCAATTTGCGCACGTCCAACACGGTTACGGTTGGCGACAATTTGCCGTTGAGCATGATGTAGTTGCCATCGGGCGATGCGTTACAGCCGTGTGGCGAGTTGGGCACGGGGATGTAGCGCGTGTATTTGCTTTTCGCTTGGAAGCGACCGTCTAACACTTTCACGCCGTTAATTTCTTTGAAATCGCCCGCTTCAATGCCTGCTTCAATCGCTTTCAAGTCAAACACTACGCACCAGTCTTGCTCGTTGGCAGATGCTTCGGTTACGGTGCCGCCTTTTTCAGAGTTATAGCAAGTCGCAAAAGAGTATTTGCCTTGGTAGTCAGCATCGCCGTTATCCAAGTTACCATCCACCATCACTTGCCATGCGATTTCCATGGTTTCGCCGTTTAATGCGGTGTAGATTGCCCAGTAGTTTTTAGCGGGGTCATCCAGCATGGTGCCGTTGTTGGGCACGGGCACGATGTGTTCGCCGTTGGCAAAAACGTAGCCTGTTTTGGGGTAACGTTGTGGGCGCAAGCCGTGGATGCCTGATGCGTTGGGGATTTCGGTGATTTTGTCGGTTTTCATCACATCGCAACGGATGCGGCAAACGCGGTTGTTGGCTTTATCGTTGGCATACACATAGCGACCGTCATAAGTGCCGTCGGTGAATGACATATGTGGGTGGTGCAAGTCGCCATTGGGGTAGCAAGGCATATTGGATTTTTTCAAAAATTCGCGTGTGCCTTCGGTTAAACCAGCGTTCAAGATTTTGCGGCTTTCGTTGGTGCGCCCCCAGCCTGTGGCGCTGTCCATGTTAAACACGGGCACGCGAATCAACTCGCGCATAGAAGGCACGCCGATAATGCGCATTTCGCCTGATTGACCGCCTGATAGGAAACCGTAGTATTGGTCTAGCTCGCCTGGGCCAACGTGGTAGTTCAAACCGCCTTCGGCAGAAGTGCTTGCAGTGGCAACGGATGCAGCAGGAGCAGCATTAGAAGCACCTGCGTGCGCAGCGGAAGCGGTTGTGTTGCCACCACTTTGCGCACCTCCTGAACAAGCTGCCAAGCCCATCAAGCCCACGCCTGATGCAGCAGCAGTACCTAAAAATTTACGGCGACTGAGTTTATTGTCTGACATAGTTATAACTCCTAAAAGAGTGTTGGGTTAAATAGAAACAGGAGAGAGATGCCTGTTGTAGGTTTTCAGGCTGCCTATTCTGGGTTGGGTTTGTGTAGCAAAGGCAGCCTGAAAATCCTAATCCGTTTTTTTCGGATTCTTCACAAATTGCACAACCTGATCTTGCGGCTCGCTTGTGGCTTGCTGTGCTGCCAATTCCGCTTTGGCAGCGGCTTGTTTGGCTTTTTTCTTGTTGGTTGCCACCACTTGCGGGCAGCGTGTTTGGTGGTTATACATCACTTGGCAATGCAAGCATTGGATGCACTCGTTGGGGTTGATGTCGCCCTCGGGCGCAATCGCTTGCACAGGGCATTCGTGATTACAAATTTGGCAGGGGTTGCCACACATGGGATAACGGCGCAACCAGTCAAAAATACGCAATTTGGCGGGAATCGCCATCGCCGCGCCCAATGGGCAAAGATAACGACAGAAAAAGCGTTCAATAAACAAGCTACCGATAACCAACGATGCCGCAAAAATCACGAAATACCACTCGCGCACAAAATGCAAAATGATGGCGGTTTTAAAAGGTTCTACTTCTGCAAACTTCTCAGCTGTACCTAAGTCGTATAGCGATATACCAAAAAGTACCATAAAGATAACATATTTTAACGCTGTTAGGCGGGTATGAACGCCAAAAGGCACTAAATATTGTTTGATGCCAAACTTTTTGCCAATCGCGCAGGCAATTTCTTGCAATGCGCCAAATGGGCAGAGCCAGCCGCAGAATGCACCGCGCCCCCAGAGCAGCATGCCGATAGCCGTTGCGCTCCACAGCGTGAAGATGAAAGGGTCCATCAAGAAATAATCCCAGCTAAATCCTGTGATTAAGGATGATGTGAACGTCATCACGTTTACAACAGATAGCTGCGCGTGCAAATACCAGCCCACATACACCAGCGTTACCGTTAAATACGCCAAACGGAAGCGGTTAAAGAATTTTTCGTGTTTAACCAATGTGTCTTGGAAAAAGAACACTGCGCTCAAAATCAGCAGCATCACAGCAATGGCGGCAACGTGGAAGCGTTTTTCCCACCACAAGCGTTTCCAAATCATGCGTTGCGGGTTGTCTTCCGCGCTGGCATCGACGGTGGCGATGTCGCCAGCTGGTGCGCTTGCGTTGGCGGCTGTTGCATTGCCCGCCGCAGAAGCAGTCTGAACGGGCGCAGGCGCATCAATCACCACAGGCTCGCCATTGGGATCGTCCACGGTAAATTCTTTAGGCAGCAAGTAGTTCAAATCAACGGTAACAAACGCTTTGTTTTGCACGCTCACTTCGCGCTGCACTACCAATTGCAAATGCCAAGGCTCAGCAGCGTCCAATTTTTCGTTTTCAGGAATCACAAACAGCGATACTTCTTTGAATTCAGGCGCGCCTGCGGCTTCCACGCGCAGCAAGCGGGTGTGTTGCGCGTCGGTAAAACGGAAACCGCTGTCGTTTTGCACCACCTCAATGCGGTCAAAAATACCGCCACGCACATAGCCCGAACCTTTCCATGAATACACGCCTTCGCCTGCCACGATAATTGCGGCTTGGTCGGGTTTCAGGCTGCCTTTAAGTCGCTCGTAGCCTTGTTCGCCCAACAGGCTTTTGCCGATGGATGGCTGCGAAACCACGGCGGTGTATAGGTTGATAAAGGTGTCTTCGGGGTTGCCTGGTTCGGGTTTTTCGGCGGCGGCGGGGTTGTTTTGTTCCAGCATTTTGTTGGCTTCGCCGATGCTGATGTGCAGCTTGGCGACCGCGCCTTGGTCTAATAATTGTTGCCACGACAAGATGTCTTGCTTATCCATATTGGGCAAACGATGCGGGCGGGTTTGCACGGCGGTGTTGGCTGCGGCGGCGGGAGCTTTGCCACTTTGTTTCGCCAACTCGGCAGTAATAATCCGCGCGGAACGCACGATGCTGTCGCCAATCACCACCACGGTAACGGTTGCGCCTGTTACGATGGGCGATGGCGTTGCGCCTGCTTGCGGCGGATTTTTGGTGGGATTCATGCCGATGTAGCCATCAATAAAGGTGTCCACTTTGGAGCGCGGAATGCCAATCAGCAAAATCGGCTCGTGGTGTTCCAGCATTTTTGCGCCTTTAATCGTGCCCTCATTATCCAGCGCCACAATGGTATCAATCGGTTTGCTGGAATAGCCGCGCGTGCTGACGACATCGGTGGTGATGTAAACCACGCCGACTTCTTTGTCGCCCTCGTACACTTTCGCCATCATGGGCTTGCCCTCGGGCGGCCCAAAGCGCGTGGCGTTGGGGAATACATCGGCGGGTTTCACTTTGTTGATTAAATCGGGCAAACGCTCGGCCTGTGCGGGCATCGCCAAAATAAGTAGCGTGCACATTGCGAGCAGAAAGAAGGTGATTTTTTGATAGAGATGGTGTGCGGTTGAGACCGTTTGGCGAGACATATTGGTTTGTCCTATTAGCAATGGTTTGTTGTATTTAGAAACATGCACATTTTAGAAGTCTTTACCCCCTTTTCGTTTGATATAAATCAAGTGAACAAATCTTTATAAACGTTATGACTTTGTATGATTGTGTAAAGAATTAATCAAAAGCAGCTAAGCGGATTTAATCCTTTTTGTTTACCGCCTTACAGGCAGCCTGAAAAGGGAATGCCGTGAAATTTTTGCCACAATCGCGGGCGATTTTCAGGCTGCCATTCGGGGGAAAACACTGGGCTTTGCTATACTTGGCAACATTTTTTAACGCCCATTTTCGCATTATGCTGCACTCCAAACGCGCGCAACGCCGCATTGTTCACCATCATCCCTTTTGGCAAGCCGATAAGCCTTATTTGCATGACCACACAATTACCGATGCCCGCTTTCGCCGCTTGGGCTACATGATGGCGTTTTCGGCGGGCGCGATTAACGCTGGCGGATTTTTTGCGGTGGCAAGCTACACTTCGCACGTTACGGGCTCGCTATCGCGCGTGGCGGATAGCATTGTGTTGCACGAATGGCATACGGCTTTGGCGGCGCTGATGGGCGCGCTGTGTTTTTTGTGCGGCAGCATCACGGCAAATTTAACGATTCTTTGGGGCAAACGGCATCGTTTTCGCAGTTGTTATGGCTTGCCGTTGTGGATTGAAGCGGTTTTGTTGTTACTGTTTGCGGTGTTTGGTTTTGCGCTCTCTAGCGTGGGCGCGGCGATGTTGCCGCCAACATTTTTGCTGCTTTGCTACATTATGGGGATTCACAACGCGGTGATGAGCCTGCTTTCAGGCAGCCTGATTCGGGCAACGCACATGACAGGCTCAACAACGGACTTGGGGATTGAGATTGCCAAGGCGCTGTATTACAGCAAAGAAAGCCATCCAAAATTGCCCGATGTGAAAGTGAACCGCCCCAAAATGTATTTGTTGGTGGGCATGATTAGCTGCTTTATCATCGGCGGCATAATCGGCGCGTATGGCTATCGCACGGTGGGCTATTACTTCACGCTGCCCGTTGCGCTGCTGCTGTTTTTGCTGGGCGCAGGCTCGGTGGGCTACGATGTGAAGATTCGGACGAAATTGTGGTTGATTCGCAAGATTCAGCAGCGAGAACGCCAGCGGCGCTTGGCAGAGCGGCAAAAAGCAAAAGATGATGCGGGTGCGGATAGTTAGGCAATCTAGGGCAGCCTGAAAATGGCGAGAAGCGTTTTGGCTTCGCAAAATCCATTTTCAGGCAGCCTGAGACCTTTGCAAAAAAGCCCTTCCCCCGACAGCAGAAACCCAAAAACAGGTTTTCGGCTGTTTTCGCCCCCAATCACTCCTAATTCTACCCAAATATCCCCTTAATCCTCCCCGGACGCCCCATAATCAGGCATCCGGGCCGCCTTTTAGTTTCAGATGTTGCCGGTTTTCCTTACTGTCATAGCCTTTGTCGGCATAGATGGTCGTACCTTCGGCTATCC
>CAUSAW010000022.1:0-23896 GCA_963529725.1 uncultured Kingella sp.
GGTATACCCCTTTATACCCAAATCAAAGATTTGGACAAAGGGGCAAGGCTGCCTTAAAAGGATGTTCGGTAAAACGTGGAAAACAGCAAGGGACGTGCCATTGCTGCTTTCGGTTGCTGATGCAGCCTGAAATTATTCGGCTGTGGGCGGTTGAGTGTTGGCGGCTTCGGGCGCGGCGGGATTGGCATCCACTTTTGCCGCGATGGCGTTTCTATCCACTTCCATGTTCACGCCTTTTGCCAGCTCAATGGTGAAGATGTGTTCGCCTGTTTTCACCACGCGCCCGTAAAAACCTGCGGCGAGCAACACGCGATCGCCTTTTTTCAGCTCACTAATCATGGCTTGGCGGGCTTTTTCGCGTTTTTGCTGGGGGCGAATCAGCATAAAGTAGAAAATGGCAATCAGCGGCAGCCACATCAAAATGGCAGACCAAGGGCTTTGGCTGGCGGCTGCTGCGCCATCGGCAGCGTGTGCGAAATCAATCATAAGCGTTCCTTTGCAATGGAGTAAAAAAACGCGCAATTTTAGCAGAGTAATGACTGCGGCGGGGATGTGTTTATGATTTGCTTGGATGGCGAGCAAAACACGCAAAAGGCAGCCTGAAAACGAACGTAGTGCGTTTCGACGTAGCCAAAACGGTCAATCGGTTTTCAGGCTGCCTTTTATGGCGCGCCAATCAAACAATCAGCTTGGAAATGGCTTTGAACTGCGGATGCTGCGCGTCTTTCAGCAGCATAAACAACAGGCTTTCATTATTGCTCACCACGCCGCCTGCTTCGCGGATTTGCTGCAAGCCGTTGGCTTTATTGGCGGCGGTGCGCGATGTGGCGCATTCTTGTGGGATGAAAACGTTGTAGCCTTGTTGGCGCAAATCTAACACGGTTTGTAGCATGCAAATATGCGTTTCGCAGCCGATTAGAATGATGTTTTGAGCTTGCCCACTTTCAGGCTGCCTTTGTTGCAGCGCGGCGGCGACTTCGGGCGTGTAGGCAGAAAACTGGGTTTTGCTGAATTTGGGCGCATTGGGGGTGAGCAAGGCGATGTCGGGCACGGTGGCGCCCAAGCCTTTGGGATATTGCTCGGTGATGATGCTGGGGATGCCCAGCAGGTTTGTGCCAGTAATGAATTGGCGGCAGGCGGCGAGAAATGCGCTGTTTTCGTGCAGGGCGGGCAGCAGCCGCTCTTGGATGTCCACAACGAGTAAAACGGTGTTTTCGGTGTTAATCATTTTTTCGCTCCTAGATTAGCAATGCATTGTGCATCACGGTTACTGAATGCTTCTGCGCCGCCCAACAGCGCCAATTGCTGCTCGGGCGAGATTTTGGCAAACGATTGGATTTGCTGGGCGGAGAGTTTTTGCAACGGCTCATCCCACATGCAAAGGCAATATTGGGCAACGAGTGCGCCATCGTCGTCTTTCAGGCTGCGTTTGGCAAGGTCTTGCTGCCATTTGGGCGCGTGTGGCACGTTTTGCACGCAGCTTTGCACGATGGCGGCTTTGGCTTTGGGTTTGCTCATGCCGCATTGGCTGAGGAAAAAGAAGCCTGCGAACAACAGGGCGATGACGCGCAGCCAAATCACGATAGTGCGGCGTTTTTTTTGCGTGGCGGCGGATGGGGCAGGGGGCGTTTCAGGCTGCTGGGGTGTGGGCGTGGTGGTCATGGTGGATTGGGGGTGGTTGAAGTTAAAGAGATGAGGAAGCCTAAAAACGGTAAACACGCGTTTGGGCATCTAAACGCCGTTTCAGGCTGCCTATGGGGGAAGCATTAACCGCGCTTAAATAACTGCGGCGCACGTTTGCCCAGATAATACAAAAAGCCGATGTTGCCCAAGGCAACGACCAAATACAGCAGCAAAATGCTGTTGAACAGGGTGAGCAGCACGATGCTCATCAGCGCGGCGGCAACCATAAACACGGCGTTCATGATGTTGTTGGCGGCGATGGCGTTGGCGCGAAACTCGTCGGACGAGGCGGTTTGCAGCCATGTGTACAGCGGCACGGAGAAGAAACCGCCAAAAAAGCCGATGCCTATCATCAGCAAGATAACGGGATACGCCATGCTTTGCGAAAGAAACGCGCTTGCGCCTTGCAAGTTGTTCAGGCTGCCTGAAAACTGCACGCCGTATAACACAAACACCAAGGCGCTGCCAAAAATAGCCAGCCCCATTGCGCCCACGCTTACCAGCCAAAGTTTCAAATTGCCTTTGCTGAGCTTGGCGCAGGCAATAGAGCCTGTGGCGATGCCGATGGAAAACAGCGTGAGCATTAGATTGTAAACAGCGGTGTTGCCATGCAAATGGATGCGCACAAAGGTGGGCAGTTGGGTGGTATATACCGCGCCGATAAACCAAAACCATGAAATGCCCATGATGGCGGTAAACAATTCAGGCTGCTTATAGGCTTGGGCAATTAGCGATTGCGTGCTGCGGGCGATGTTCCAATCCACTTTCAGCTCGGGCTCTTTCGGCGCAACCGATGGCATGGCGGCGCTGGTTGCCAAGCCCAAAACGGCAATCAACACCACCCAGCCTGCGAGAATCAACGGGCTCTCGCCCGCCACCGCCGTGCCGATGATTTGACCGAGCAAAATGGCGATAAACGTGCCCGATTCAATCAAACCGTTGCCCATAATGAGCTCTTTTTCGGCAAGGTATTCGGGCAAGATGGCGTATTTAACAGGGCCAAACAGCGTGGATTGCGTGCCCATCACAAACAAGCACAACAGCAGCAAGGGCGCGGATTGCAGATAAAAGCCAACGCCCGCCACCGCCATCACCACCACTTCCAATACTTTGGTAGCTTGAGCAAGGCGGGCTTTGTTGTAGCGCGTGGCAAGCTGCCCCGAAAACGATGAAAACAGGAAATAGGGCAGGATAAACAGCAGCGCGCCCACGTTGAGCATTTGTTCGGATGGAATGGCATCGTTTTTGCCCAAACCATAAAAGCTAATCAAAACAAACAGCGTGGTTTTGAATGAATTGTCGTTTAACGCGCCCAAAAATTGGGTGCTAAACAGTGGGGCGAAACGGCGGCTGGTGGCAAATGCGAAATCATTTTTCATGGCGTGTCTTTCGGAGGGGTTTTGTTGTAGGTGTCGTCGTCATCCATCAAAATGCGATAGGCGGGGCCTTCTAGGTCGTCAAACTGCCCGCTTTTGCCAGACCACCAAAAAAAGTAGCCAATGATAAAGGCGAGCAAAATGCTGATGGGGATGAGTATATACAGGCTTTCCATGTTTACAGGCTGCCTTCTAAGTCGTTGAGTTGATAGTGTTCACCGCCGATGATAAGCCATTCTTGGCGGATGCTGGCGCGATAATCGCCGTCTTCATCGTGGATGCGAACATGATCGCTGACCAGTTGCCAATACAGCGCTTGCGCTTGGGCAAAACGAGCGAGCGCGCTATCTTGCGCTTGCGGCTGAATTTGCACGGCAAGTTGTCCGCTTTCGGGATGGCTGCTGGTTTCATCGTCGGCAAGCATCACCAAAAAGCCGAGATGTTCGCCGCTTGGGCGGTGGATGGAGAATTGATGCATGGTTGAAAGCTGTTAATCAAATGGTTTAGGCAACCTGAAAACGGCTAAACGGCTTTTCAGGCTGCCTGTTATCATCGCGCAATTTGCTGCGCAACCGTTGCCAAGCCTTGATCTAGGCTGTTGAGCATGGCGGCATAGCCGTCGCCTTGCTGCGGCGTGGTAACGTGAAACGGGGTTTGTGTGCCGTTTTGCCAACGCGCATAGCCGCTGATTTCGGTTTCGCCACGATAACTGCCTTGAAAGCGGTCAATGTAAACAGTTAGCTGCGCGCCGCTGGCTTCGGCAGGCTGATATTTCAGGCTGCCTGCTGCGTTGAGTTTATTCGCCAAGGCGCGCGCGAGCGCTTGATCTAGCGGCGCTGCCCACAGGTTTTGCTGGGCGAAAGTGAGCGTGTGTTCATCGCTTTGATAGAGCAGGCTGTCGCCGTTGATGGGCGCTGCCAACACGATTTTCACGCCGATATTGTGCGCAGGATTGCTTTGCGCAGGCAGCCTGAAAGCGCTGTCGGGCAGTTGGTAATATTGGGTGGGCGATGTGCTGCCACAGGCGGCAAGCAACAGCGCGGCGGCGATAAGAGATAATTTTTTCATAACGGATTCTTTGGATGGCGATAACGTCGGCAGCATTTTCAGGCTGCCAAACAAACGCCGCATTATACTAAAAAGGCAGCCTGAAACGCATAGTTTTGGCTGTCGCGCTGGGGCGAATCTGCCGCGCCATGCAGTAGACAAGCAAAGGCAGCCTGAAAACCCCATTTCAGGCTGCTTCTTCATCATCCAAACATTCTGCAAATAAATCCGTAAAACTCGTCCACACATCACTCTCCACCGCCGTTGCATCATGGATAAACGCGGGCAACTCCGCCACCCAAAACCAAAACGCGCACGATTGCTCCGTATCATACAAAACCACGCTCTTGGCAAATTCCGCCAGAAAAACATAACGCTGCGGCAACGCAACCGCTTGCCGCAAGCGCAGCGTTTCATCCACAATATTCGGCGCACAATCGCGCGTGAACGAGAAAAAATCCATATCACCCAAGCTGCCATCGCTGAAAAAACGCGCAATCGCGGTGAAATCATCAGGCAGTTTCAATGCCAGCGCCGTTGCGATTGCTTGGATTTTATCAGGCGAGCAACCCTTGTCGTCCAATAGTGTGGCGTATCTTTGTTTCAATTTTGCGAACATCCATCTCTCCTGCAATAGGTAGCCTGAAAGCTGTTCGCTTTGTTGAATCCGGCTGTTTTAGCTTCGCTGAAACTCGCGCTGCTCGTTTTCAGGCTGCCTTAAACAGCAAAAAAAGACCGAACGGCTATTCGGTCTTTCGTTTTATTTACGCCTTGGGCGTTGTGTCGTCTTTGGGCGCATCGTCCGTTGTTGGCGCAGCTTCCGTTTCAGGCTGCGTTTCAACCGTTTCCGCTGCAGCGGCAGGCTCGTCAACCTCGGGCAGCTTTTCAAATTCCACGCCGTCAATCACTTCGTCCGCAGGGCGCAGGTTGTGGCTGTAATCCTTGGGTGGGCTAGGCTGCTTGCCCGCCATAATTTCCAGCACTTGGTCGCGGTCAATGGTTTCCCATTCTACCAACGCCTTGCACATGGTTTCCATTTTGTCGCGGTTTTCGCTCAAAATTTTGTAGGCAATAGCGTATTGCTCGTCCAAAATGCGGCGCACTTCGGCATCCACATCCTGCTGCGTTTTCTCAGAAATATTTTGCGAACGGGTAACGCTGCGCCCCAAAAACACTTCGCCTTCGTTTTCCGCATACACCATCACGCCCATGCGCTTGCTCATGCCATAGCGCGTAACCATATCGCGGGCAATTTGCGTAGCGCGTTCAAAATCGTTGGATGCTCCCGTAGAAATGCGCCCCACAAAAATATCTTCGGCAATGCGCCCGCCAAACAAAATCGCCAGTTGGCTCAACATTTGGTCTTTGTATAACGAAATGCGATCGCGCTCGGGCAACTGCCAAGTCAAGCCCAGCGCACGCCCGCGCGGCATAATGGTTACTTTGTGCACAGGATCAGTAAACGGCAGGCTTTCTGCCACAATCGCGTGCCCTGCTTCGTGGTAAGCCGTAGCGCGTTTTTCGTCTTCGTGCATCACCATGCTGCGGCGTTCAGGGCCCATGTAGATTTTGTCTTTGGCATCTTCAAAATCGCTTTGATCCACTTTGATTTTATTGCGGCGACCCGCAAACAGCGCGGCTTCGTTCACCAAATTTGCCAAGTCCGCGCCCGAAAAACCAGGCGTACCACGCGCCAGCGAAGTCAAATCCACGCTTTCATCCAACGGCACTTTTTGCGCGTGCACTTTCAAAATCTGCTCGCGCCCGCGAATATCAGGCAACGGCACAACCACTTGGCGGTCAAAGCGACCAGGGCGTTGCAACGCAGGGTCTAACACATCGGGGCGGTTGGTTGCCGCAATCACAATCACAGTTTGGTTGCTTTCAAAGCCATCCATTTCCACCAGCAATTGGTTCAGCGTTTGCTCGCGTTCATCGTTGCCGCCACCCAAACCTGCGCCGCGTTGGCGACCGACAGCATCAATCTCGTCAATAAAAATAATGCAAGGCGCGTTTTTCTTGGCTTGTTCAAACATATCGCGCACACGGCTCGCGCCCACGCCAACAAACATTTCCACAAAATCCGAACCTGAAATGCTGAAAAACGGCACGCCCGCTTCGCCTGCAATCGCTTTTGCCAGCAGCGTTTTACCCGTACCTGGGCTGCCTGCCAGCAAAATACCGCGCGGCACGCGACCGCCCAAACTTTGATAACGGTTGGGCGCTTTTAGATAATCCACTATTTCTTGCACTTCTTCTTTGGCTTCGTCGCAGCCTGCCACATCAGCAAAAGTTACTTTGTTGGCATCTTTATCCAACAATTTGGCGCGGCTTTTGCCAAACGAAAATGCGCCGCCTTTACCGCCGCCCGACTGCATCCGCATGAACCACATCCACGCGCCAATCAGCAAGATAACGGGCAGCAGACTCATAAACAGGCTGCTTAAAAAGCCTGGTTTTTCTTCGGGCGTAACTTTGAAGCGCACTTTGTTATCCACCAGCAGCGTTACCAGATTGTCGTCCATGGGCGCGTTGGTTTTGAACTTGGATTTGTCTTTGCGCTCGCCTTTGATTTCGTAACCGATGGGCGAGCCTTCAATATTCAAATTGCTGATTTTTCCTTCTTTAACTTGCTGGATAAATTGGGAATATTCAATTTGCTGGCTGTCCACTTTGGTTTCGCGCATGTGCTGTACGCCAAAGGCGATGCCCAAAAATAAAATCGCTCCTACGATGAGATTTTTTAAGTTGCTTCCCACAGAAACAAACTCCTCTTGAAAATAGAAATGGGGATGGATTGTAAAATATTTTTCAGGCTGCCTTATCGCTTATTTTTGCCTAATAAATAAATCTCACTAGACCGATTGCGCGACGCATCGGGTTTGCGCGTTTGCACTGTGGCAAATACTTCGCGCATGGTTGCCATGTATTCTTGATAGCCCGAACCTTGAAACACTTTCACTAAAAACGCGCCGCCTGTTTTCAAATGCGCACGGGCAAAATCCAACACCAGTTCGCATAAATAAAAGCTGCGCGCTTGGTCTATCGTGTCGTTGCCCGACATATTGGGTGCCATATCGCAAATTACAAGGTCTAGCGGGCGATTATCCAGCAGGCGTTCAAATTCGGCTAACACGGCTTCTTCGCGAAAATCGCCTTGGATAAAATCCACGCCATCCAGCGCATCCATCGGCAAGATGTCTAGTGCGAACACCTTGCCTGCTTTGCCCACCAGCTTGGCGGCGATTTGCGACCAACTCCCAGGGGCGGAACCCAAATCGGCTAAAACTGTGCCTTGCTTGATGAGCTTGTCTTTTTCGTTGATTTCCAGCAGTTTATAGGCGGCGCGGGCGCGGTAGCCGTCTTTTTGCGCGCGTTTAACATAGGGGTCGTTAACGTGTTCATGTAGCCATGCGGGGGATGATTTGGAGCGTTGTGCCATGGTGATAAAGTAGTTTTCAGGCAGCCTGAAAACGGGCGCCGCGAGTTTCAGCAAAGCTAAAACGAGAAATGCGCTTTCAGGCTGCCTGAATGGGGTAAAGATTATTGTTCTACAAAGGCGCGTTCAATCAGATAATCGCCGCGCACGCCTGTTTTGGGCGATGCCACCAAGCCAAAGCTGTCTAGTATGGCGGAGGTGTCGGCGTTCATCGGCATGCTGCCGCAGAGCATGGCGCGGTCGTCTTTGGGGTTGATGGGAGGCAAGCCGATGTCGTCAAACAGTTTACCGCTTTTCATTAGGTCGGTTAAACGCCCGTGGTGTTCAAAGGGTTCGCGCGATACAACGGGGTAGTAAATCAGTTTTTCGCGCACCATTTCGCCGAGAAATTCGTGGTTGGGCAAGCCTTGGGTGAAATGGTCGTAATAGGCTAAATCTTGTTTGTGGCGCACGCCGTGCACCAAAATGATTTTTTCAAATTGTTCGTAAATATCGGGGTCGCGGGTGATGCTTAAAAATGGGGCAAGCCCTGTGCCTGTTGATAATAGATAGAGATGTTTGCCACCATCGTTTAGGTCGCTGGCGATGAGTGTGCCTGTGGGCTTTTTGCTGATGAAGATGTCGTCGCCGACTTGGATGTGTTGCAGGCGGCTGGTGAGCGGGCCATCTTGCACTTTGATGCTGAAAAATTCTAGGTGTTCTTCCCAGTTTGGGCTGGCGATGCTGTATGCGCGCATGATGGGTTTGCCGTTGTCGCCCATTACGCCAATCATCACGAATTGCCCATTTTCAAAGCGCAGGCTTTCATCGCGCGTGCAGGTGAAGCTGAAATAAGCGTCTGTCCAATGGTGTACGGTGAGAACTTTTTGGGTGTTGTATGCTGCCATTTGGGGGCTTTCTGTTAATTTTTGCAAAACGTGGGATTGTATGCAAAATGGGAGTGGGTATCAAGTAAATGGTTTCAAGTAAGCAGTCTATATAAGGCAGCCTGAATACAGGTTCTTAGATGCCATTTAGGCTGTTATGGTCGTTTTAGCTTCGCAACTCCGCTTCGCTACGCAGGCTGCCTATTGTGGTTACAACTCAAAATCTTCTAAATCTTCAGTTTTCACTTCGGCATCAATTTGCCCAATCAGGTAGGACGAGATTTCCACTTCTTGCGGCGCAACTTGCACGTTGTCGGATGAGAGCCATGCGTTAATCCACGGGATGGGGTTTTGCGTGGCTTTTTCAAATGCTTGCGGTAAGCCTACGGCAAGCATACGGGCGTTGGTGATGTATTCAACGTATTGGCATAGGATGTCTTTGTTTAAGCCAATCATGCTGCCGTCTTTGAATAGGTATTCTGCCCATTCTTTTTCTTGCTCGGCAGCTTTTTTGAAAAGCTCAAGGCATTCGTCTTGCAATTCGGCGGCGATTTCTGCCCATTCTGCGCCTTCTGCGCCGCCGCGCATTAGGTTGAGCATGTGTTGCGTGCTGGTTAAATGCAGGGCTTCGTCGCGGGCGATGAGTTTGATGATTTTGGCGTTGCCTTCCATCAATTCGCGCTCGGCAAAGGCAAACGAGCAGGCGAAAGAAACGTAGAAACGGATGGCTTCTAGCACGTTGACGCACATTAGACAGAGATAGAGTTTTTTCTTTAATTCGCGCTTGGATACGACTATGGTTTTGCCGTTTACGCGATGTTCTCCTACGCCTAACAGGTTGAAATATTGAGTGTATTCAATCAAGTCGTCGTAGTAGCAGGCGATGTCTTCGGCGCGGGCGATGATGTATTCGTTTTGTACGATGTCATCAAACACGATGGATGGGTCGTTGACGATGTTGCGGATGATGTGGGTGTAGCTGCGGCTGTGGATGGTTTCAAAGAATGACCATGTTTCAATCCATGTTTCCAATTCGGGCAGGGAGACCAGCGGCAGCAAGCCTACGTTTGGGCTGCGCCCTTGGATGCTGTCTAGCAGGGTTTGGTATTTTAAATTGCTGATAAAGATGTGTTTTTCGTGCTCGGGTAGGTTGGCGTAGTCAATGCGGTCGCGCGATAAATCCACTTCTTCGGGTCGCCAGAAAAATGAGATTTGCTTTTCAATCAGCTTTTCAAAGGTTTCGTATTTTTGTTGGTCGTAGCGGGCAACGTTGACGGGCTGCCCGAGAAACATGGGTTCTAGCAGGGCGTTGTTGGGGTTTTTGGGGAAGGTGCTGTATTGCATGACAAGGTGTTCGCAAGACATTTTTGTGTTTCCTTTGTGTGTAAACAAAACGGGCGGATTATAGCATTTTAGCTTCGCTGAAACTTGCTTTGCTTGTTTTGCTTTTGCCAAGATTTGGGAGAGCGTTTTCAGACTGCCTTGATGGTTGGATGATTGATTTTTATGCGGGGCAAACGAGAAAGCGGGGTTGTGTAAACGGATTGATGCAGCCTGAAAACGCACTCTCCGTTTTTCAGGCTGCCTTAATCTACGTTAAAATCCGCGCTTTCAAATGCAGCCTGAAAACCGCTTTCAGGCTGCCTAACCGTTTATATGAAAGTTCGCCATGTCGTATTCCCTACAAAATCTCAAACTCAACACCGCGTTCGCGCAAATCCAAAAGGGCAACTATAAAGCCGCTGCGCCTGTTATCCGCCAATTTGCCGAGCAGGGCGATGTGGACGCGCAATACCAATTGGCGTTTATGTATGAACACGGCTTGGGCGTGAAAGCTGATTACGCCGCCGCTGCCAAATGGTATCAAGCCGCCGCCGAGCAGGGCGACGCTGCCGCGCAGTTTAACCTTGCCGCGTTGTATGAAGACGGCGTGGATATGCCGCAGGATTATGCCGCAGCGATTAAATGGTACAGCGCCGCTTTTGAACAAGGCGAATGGGATGCTGCCAACTATCTTGCGCGTTTATACGCCGAAGGGCTGGGCACGCCGCAGGATTACGCCCAAGCGATGCGCTATTGGCAAGCTGCCGCCGAACAAGACGACGATGAAGCCTTGTATAACTTAGGCGTTTGCTACGACGACGGCTTGGGCGTAGCAAAGGATTACGCGCGCGCGGCGCAGTATTACCAGCAAGCTGCGGATATGGGCAATGTGAACGCGATGGTGAACTTAGGGATGCTGTATCAAGAAGGCTATGGCGTGGAGAAAAACGAAGCGCGCGCGGCGCAATGGTTTCGCCTTGCCGCAGAAGCAGGCGATGCCGATGGGCAATTAAATTTGGGCTTTGCTTATGCTGAAGGATCGGGCGTGTTGTTGGATTATCAAGAAGCGAAAAAATGGTGGCAACGCGCCGCCGAGCAGAATAACCAAGAAGCTGCGCGTGCGTTAGC
The DNA here is from genome assembly GCA_963529725.1 of uncultured Kingella sp. Lineage (GTDB taxonomy): Bacteria > Pseudomonadota > Gammaproteobacteria > Burkholderiales > Neisseriaceae > Kingella_B. Next base: position 10,863 of record CAUSAW010000022.1, read on the forward strand.
CGTGCTGGAAGAAGTTTTGAAAGAAGAAAGTTGAGCATAAAGGCAGCCTGAAAATGTCTCCCACCCATTTTCAGGCTGCCCAATCATCATCATGAATCCACGCAAAATCATCCATATAGACATGGACGCGTTCTACGCATCAGTAGAATTGCGCGAGCAGCCCCACCTGCGCGGCAAGCCCGTTGTTGTGGCGTGGGATGGCGCGCGCTCGGTGATTTGCGCCGCATCCTACGAAGCCCGCAAATACGGCTTGCGCTCAGCAATGGCGGTGGCGACGGCGAAACGGCTTTGCCCCCACGCCATTTTTATCCCGCCGCAGTTCGCGCTTTATCGCCAAGTTTCCCAGCAAATTCACCAGATTTTCAGGCTGCATACCGACATCATCGAGCCGCTCGCGCTGGACGAAGCCTATTTGGATGTAACCGAAAACAAGCAAAACATCGCCTACGCCCGCGACATCGCGCTTGCCATCCGCGCCGAAATCCGCTGCCAAACGGGGCTAACCGCTTCCGCAGGCATCGCGCCCAACAAGTTTCTCGCCAAAATCGCTTCCGATTGGCGCAAGCCCGATGGGCAATTTGTGATTGCGCCGCAACAAGTGAACGCCTTTTTGCAAACGCTGCCGCTGGGCAAAATTTCAGGCGTGGGCAAAAAAACGCTTGCCAAGCTCAACGCGCAAGGCTGGCAAACGGTGGGTGATTTGCAACGCGTGCCGCTGGGGATGCTGCTGAACCTGTTTGGCAGATGGGGCTACCGCCTGCACGAGCTGGCGCGTGGCGTGGATAATCGCCCCGTTGAGCCCGAGCGCGAGCGCGTACAAATTTCCACCGAAATCACGCTGCCCGATGATTTGCCGCTGCATCAAATCGTCCGCCACATCCCCGATTTAGCCCAAGATTTGGCTCAACAAATGCAGCGCCGCCGCACCATCGGGCAAACGCTCACGCTCAAACTCAAAACCAGCGATTTTCGCACGCTCACCCGTTCGCAAACCTATTCATCCGCCCTGCCCAGCGCGCAAACCCTGATTCAGGCTGCCCAACAGCTTGCCCAGCGTATGCCCCGCGAACACGAATATCGCCTGATTGGCATCGGCATTAGCCATCTGCAAGATGAAAATCAGCAGCCTGAATTGCCCGAATTGAGTTTTCAGGCTGCCTAATCGCGCGCTGCAAGCAAGCCAAGAGCACCAACAAAACCCAAAGGCAGCCTGAAAAGCCGATAGCGGTTGAATTCTTGTTTTCATTTGCATCAACGCCAAATCATCCCGATAGCCAGCCATGCTTTTCAGGCTGCCGAAAAACGCAAAACCCACTATAATGTGCGGTTTTTCCGATTTTCCAAATTGTTTAAAAAGGACACAAAATGAGTATTCTGCAAGGCAAAAAAATCCTGATTACCGGCATGATTTCCGAACGCTCCATCGCCTACGGCATCGCCAAAGCCTGCCGCGAGCAAGGCGCGGAGCTGGCGTTCACTTATGTGGTAGACAAACTGGAAGAGCGCGTGCGCAAACTCGCCGCCGAATTTGGCTCGGAACTCGTGTTCCGCTGCGATGTGCAAAGCGATGAAGAAATCGCGCAAACCTTCGCCGATTTGGGCAAACATTGGGATGGCTTGGATGGCTTGGTGCACGCCATTGCCTTTGCGCCCAAAGAAGCACTTGGTGGCGACTTTTTGGACAGCATCAACCGCGAAGCCTTTAATGTGGCGCACGAAGTTTCCGCATACAGCTTGCCCGCGTTGGCAAAAGCCGCTCGCCCCATGATGCAAGGGCGCAACGCTTCTATTTTGGCGCTCACTTATCTGGGTGCGGTTCGCGCCATCCCCAATTACAACGTGATGGGCATGGCAAAAGCCAGCTTGGAAGCAGGCATCCGCTTCACCGCATCTTGCTTGGGCAAAGAAGGCATCCGCTGCAACGGCATTTCCGCCGGCCCTATCAAAACTCTAGCCGCATCGGGCATTGCCGATTTTGGCAAACTGTTGGCGCACGTTGCCGCGCAAAATCCGCTGCGCCGCAATGTAACCATTGAAGAAGTGGGCAACACCGCCGCTTTCTTGTTGTCTGATTTGGCATCGGGCATCACAGGCGAAATCACTTATGTGGACGGCGGTTACAGCATCAACGCGCTCAACGACGGCGACGAATAAACCCCATCCGCGCAACAATAAAGGCAGCCTGAAAACGTGTATTTCCGTTTTCAGGCTGCCTTTTTATGCTGGGCAACGATGTTGCGCGGATTATTCAATGCAAGCGGAAACTTTGCCGCTGCTATTAAAGCGAATGGTGTAGCTGCCTGCTTCGGGCAAATCGGCAAAATTGAATTCCACGCCGCTGTCGGTATCAATGCCGCGCGCCATGTGCAAGGTTTCACCGCTGGGGCTGGTGAGCACGCCGCTCACGCTGCTGTGCAGGGCTTTGCCATCGTCGGGAACGGAAAAGCGGTAGCTGTCTTTGCCTGCGGTGAAATGGGCGCAGCCGTCTGCTTTTAAGGGCAGGGCGTTGCCAACCGTTTTGCTGGGGGCGGCTTTTTTGTTCACTCTGGTTTTTCCAGCTTTGGCTTTGCTGGTTTTGGCGCTTGCTGTGTTGGCAGTTAGCGCGAGCGATACGGCGCAGAGCGTTACGGCGAGATATTTTTTCATGATGATTCCTTTTGTTTGGCGAATTTAAGGGGCAAATGGTAGGGCGGATTGCACTATCCGACAAGATTTATCGTAAAACGGGGCGCAATAGTGTGGCTTTGCGGCATAAGGCAGCCTGAAACGAAGTTCAGCGGTGCTAAAACGGATAGGGTTGGTTTTCAGGCTGCCTTTTGGGGATGGCTTAGGAATGGCTGTTCGCATCTGCTTGGCGGTCAAAAAATTCTGCCGCGCCGTTATCAAAAAAGCTTTGCAAAATGGCTTGCGCGGCAACTTGATCCAGCATCGGTTTTTGTTTGCGCCCGCGAACACCGTTTTCGCGCAGCAATTCTTCCGCGTAAACAGACGATAATCGCTCGTCCACCCAGTAAACAGGCAGCCTGAAACGCCCGTTGAGTCGTCGCCCAAATTTGCGCGCAAGCTGCGTGAGCGCATGTTCTGCGCCGTCAATATGCGTGGGCAAGCCAACGATTAGGTTTTCAGGCTGCCATTCTTGGATCAGCGCGGCGATTTGGGCGAATTTTTCATCGTTGCTGTTGCCCGTTATCGTAGCGATGGGATGCGCGATGCGGATGCTGCAATCGCCTTGCGCCGCGCCGATGCGCGTTTCGCCAAAATCAAACGCCAAGCATCCGCCGCTTGCGGGCGCAGCAATATTAGGCATGACCCATCACTCCTGTGAAATGCTCGCGGCGAATGCCCAGCTTGGCAAACGCGGCGGCGTAGCGATCTTCGGGCGGCGTATCAAACAAAATGTGCGCATCGGCGGGCACAATCAACCAAGAATTTTGCGCGATTTCTTTTTCCAGCTGCCCCGCGCTCCAACTGGAATAGCCGATGGTGAGCACTACGCCTTGAATTTCGTCGTTTTGATGCAGTTCTTCAATGATGTCGCGCGAGGTGGTGAGTGCGATGGTGTCGGTGATGCTAAGGCTGCTGTCCCAATTGCCAATCGGCGTGTGCAACACAAAGCCACGCTCGGTTTGCATCGGGCCGCCCATCATCACATATTGGTTTTTCAGGCGCGGCGGCGTGTCTTTGCCAATGGCGGCGAAAACCACGCTCATGGGAACGGGCGAGGGCTTGTTAATAATAACGCCCATTGCGCCGCTTTCGCTGTGTTCGCATATATAAATCAGGCTGCCTGAAAACAGGGAATCTTCCAGATTGGGCATGGCAAGTAGAAAATGATTGGCTAGGTTCATGGTGGTGATTTTTGGGATGAATTGGCGGGGTATATTGGGCGCGGGCGCGGTTTTTCAAGGCAAACGCGGCGATGCTATATTTTCAGGCTGCTGTGATTAGATAAGCGGCGGAGAAATAGGGCAGGGTAGCGTTATCCTTATCAATTGAGTAAAAATGGTTGAATTTATTTAAGCAAAGTATTATATTGCGCGCTTCGTTTGTTAATCTTAACTCAGGGAAGAGTATGAAAACTGTACAAGAAATTCGTTTTGAAAACTTTGAATTGCTGATTAAAGAAGCGGGCACAATTGCCGAATTGGCGCGTAAAACTGGCTACGACAAGCCAGCCTATTTGTATCAACTGCGCGCGCAAGTGGTGAAACCCAATGGCAAAGCCCTGCAATTGGGCAGACGCGTTGCCGCGCGCTTGGAACAAGGCATGAACAAACCAGCAGGCTGGATGGATATTGACCACAGCGGCGAGCCTGCTGCGGCAACAGCGGCAGTTTCAGGCAGCCTGAAAGCGGTGAGCAACTTGATTGGCGTGGCTTTGACTTCGCCCGAAAGCGCGGTTTACGGCGCAGCGGTGATTCGCGCGTTGTTGAGCGCGGGTAAACAAGTTTGCGTGGCGTTTAACGATGCCGCTGCGCAAGCGTTTGAGCAAACAGGCATCGCTTTAACCGATGGCAACGCGGTGCGCAAACATTTCTACGCCACCGAAGCGCAATTGAGCTTTGCCGATGAGCATTTGTTGCCCTTCGCTTTGGATGCGGTAGTGATGCCAGCGGCGCGTGGCAGCAGCATGGCGCTCATCGCCAACGGCGCAACGCATTCGCCCGCCGCGCGCATGGCAGAATTGGCGTTAGCAACCAAACGCCCCGTTATCATCGCGCCTTGCGAAACGGTATTTTCAGCAGCGCAGTTGCACAATATGCAAACCTTGTCTGCCCAAGGCGCGGTAATCTTACCCGTTTCGGCGCTGGCTTCGGCGGAGCAAGCTGAATTTTTGAGCGCTTGCGTGTTGGCGCAATTGGGCTTGCAATAAGCGCCGATGGAAGGCTTATATGAACTGGTTTCGCTGCTGGTGCGCTTTGTGGCTTGGTTGATTAACTTGCTGCCGCGCGGCGATTCTTGAAGCCAGTAACACAATTTCAGGCTGCCTATCTTGTTTACAAGGTTAAGGCAGCCTGAAATATTTTGAGTTTGGGGTGAACTGGTTTTGCAAATGGGCAATCAATGCTTTTCAGGCTGCCTTTGCTGGCTCTGATGCAGCCTGAAAACGCAAATCGCAAACCCGTAACACAATTTTCAGGCTGCCTATCTTGTTTACAAGGATGGGGCGGCCTGAAATGTTTTGGGTTTGGGGTGAACTGGTTTTGCAAATGGGCAACCAATGCTTTTCAGGCTGCCTTTGCTGGCTCTGATGCAGCCTGAAAACCGCAACCCAGCATCATCACCAATGCGCCATATTATCGCGATGCACCAGCTCATCTTCATGCGCGTAGCCCAGTTTTTCGGCGATTTCGTTGGCGTGGCAGCGCAGAATTTTTGCCGCCTCGGCGCTGCTGTAATTGCTCAAACCGCGCGCGATTTCCTTGCCTTCGCTGTTCACAATGGCCACCAGTTCGCCACGCTGAAAATGTCCGTTCACGCGCACGCAGCCCACGGGCAGCAAGCTGCTGCGGCTTTGTTGCAACGCGATTTCCGCGCCCGCATCCACCACCACGCTGCCCGCAATTTGAATATGCCCCAGCAGCCATTGTTTGCGTGCGTTCACGCGGCTAAATTCGCTGGTGAACAGCGTGCCAATGCTTTCGCCTGCGCACAATCGCGCCAGCACATCAGTCTCGCGCCCCGATGCCACAATGGTGTTCGCCCCACTCAGCGCCGCGCGTTTTGCCGCCAGCACTTTGGTGAACATTCCGCCCGTGCCCACGCCCGTGCCTGCGCCGCCTGCCATGCTTTCCAAATCGGGATGGGCGGCGGAAATTTGGCTGATAAACTGCGCTTGCGGATTTTTGCGCGGGTCGCTGTCGTATAAACCGCGCTGGTCGGTAAGGATAATCAGCGCATCGGCATCCACCAAATTGGTAACCAGCGCGCCGAGCGTGTCGTTGTCGCCCAGCTTGATTTCGGCGGTGGTTACCGTGTCGTTTTCGTTGATAACGGGCACGATATTCTGCGCCAACAGCGTTTGCAGCGTGCTGCGGGCGTTGAGATAGCGCGTGCGGTCGCTCAAATCTTCGTGCGTGAGCAAGATTTGCGCGGTATTGAGCTGGTGCGCGGAAAACGCGCGCTCATACGCCTGCGCGATGCCCATCTGCCCCACGGCGGCGGCCGCTTGCAATTCGTTTAACGCACGCGGGCGTTTTGCCCAACCCAGCCGTTTCATGCCCTCGGCAATCGCGCCGCTGGACACCAATATCACATCCATTCCGTTGCGCTTGATGGCGGCAATTTGCGTTGCCCAGTTGTCCAGCGCGCTTTGGTCAATGCCGCGCCCCTCGGCGGTTACTAGGCTAGAACCGACTTTCACAACAATAAGTTTGGCTTGGGATAGATTGGGATGAGTCATTTTCAGGCTGCCTTTCGGGGATAACGATGGTGGTGGGTTTGATGGTTTTCAGGCTGCCTGAATCTGGGTTCGCCCAGTTCGGCAGCCTGAAAACGGCAAGGCAATTTTAACTGATTTTTGCAAACGAAACGCTTACGGCGTTTTTCAGGCTGCCTCTGTTTAGCCCGCAAGGAATGGCAAGACACAGCTTTGTCCGCTCGCCGCCCAGCCCTCGCCAAACAAATTTTCTTTACAAAACAAACACCGCTTAACAAAAGCCAACAAATTGCTTGCACCCAAGCGCAACCCTGCATACAATGCGCGAATTCTTGGCCAGATAGCTCAGTCGGTAGAGCAACGGATTGAAAATCCGTGTGTCGGCAGTTCGATCCTGCCTCTGGCCACCAAATTCCAGCCTAAACAGCCAATGTTGTTTAGGCTTTTTTGCGTTTTATGCTTTGGCGTTTAACCAGATGGCAAACACAATAGGGCAGCCTGAAAACCATTTATCCCGCGTTTTCAGGCTGCTCCTAGTGTTATTTTATGTTAAAGTCTGCCCTTTCGTTTTGCCAATCAACAGGACACCAAACCATGCAACCGTGGCAGCTTCCCGAACACATTGCCGACATTCTCCCCGAGCGCGCGCGCCAATTAGAAAGTGTGAAAGAACAAATACTTGCTCAATTTCGCACGCATGGCTATGAGCTGGTGCAGCCGCCTTTGATGGAATACAGTCGCTCGCTGCTCACGCATATTGATGATGGTTTGTCGCTGAAAACCATCCGCTTGGCAGACCAAATCACAGGGCGGCAGCTGGGCATTCGTGCCGATATTACGCCGCAAGTGGCGCGGATTGATGCGCATTTGTTGATGAAAAATCAGGGCATTAACCGTTTGTGTTATTCAGGCAGCGTGTTGCACGCCCAGCCCGATGCGCTATTGACCACGCGCGAGCAAATCCAAACAGGCGCGGAATTATACGGCTGCGCCGATACGGTTGCCGATGTGGAAATCATTGATTTGATGTTGAAAACGATAAAAATCGGCGGGCTGAGCAATATTATTTTGTCGCTGGGGCATTTGGGCGTGTTCCGCGCGATTGCGCACGCCGCGCAGTTGAGCGAAGCGCAAAGCCGCCAATTGCTCGCGCTGTTGCAGGATAAAGACCGCGATGCGGTTCGCCAGTTAGCGCAAACATGGCAGTTGGACAGCATTTGGCTCAACGCTTTTGCCGCGCTGCCCGAGCTATACGGCAGCCGCGAAGTGTTGGACAAAGCCCGCGCTCAATTGCCGCAGCTCACCGCCATCACGCAAGCCTTGGATACCTTGGCGCAGGTGTGCGCGGCGTTTCCCGAGCAGGCGGTGCATATTGATTTGGCGGAAGTGCGCGTGGATAACTACCACACGGGCTTGCTCTACGCAGCCTACACGCCCGATTACCACGATGCGGTGGCACGCGGCGGGCGCTATGATGGCTTGGGCGCGTATTTCGGGCGCAGCCGTCCTGCCACGGGGTTTAGCTTTGATTTGCGCTTGTTTGGCGCGTATCTGGCCGCCAGCCAACGCCCCGAAGCGGTGCGAGTGGCGCAAAAGGATTATGCCGCCGCGCAAAAAACGGTGGATGAGCTGCGCGCGCAAGGCGTGTGCGTGGTGGTGGATTATGGCTTGCCCGACAATTCGGGCAGCCTGAAAACGCTGGTTCAACATGATAACGAATGGAAAGTAGCATAAATGGGTGTTTTACAATGGTTTAATTTAGACGAAACCACGCTGAATTTTTTGAGCCTTGCCGCGCATATTGTAGGCTTTGCGGGCATGGGCTGCGTGGTGCTGGCGTTTTGGCTGGTGGTGAGCGAAAAATGGAAGCCGACTTCGCTGTCGTATAACTTGCTCAACGGCTTGGGCGCGGTGCTGCTGATTTTGAGCCTGTGCGTGCATTTCAATTTAGGCTCGTTTGTGATTGAGATTTTTTGGATTGCGATTTCGGCGACGGGCATTGTGAAGCATTACAAACGCCAAAGGCAGCCTGAAAACGAGTAATGCCACTTTCAGGCTGCCTTTGGCTGCGCAATAGGGCAGCCTGAAACGCGCAACAACCACTCCATTCCTATTTTCAGGCTGCCCCTGCCTAAACTCAGCCTGAAAACCCACTTTCTCTAACCTAAAAGGTAATCAAACATGGCACAAAACGTAGTTGTTATCGGCGCACAATGGGGCGACGAAGGCAAAGGCAAAATCGTGGACTGGCTGGCGGAGCAAGCCACAGGCGTGGTGCGCTTTCAAGGCGGGCACAACGCGGGGCACACGCTGGTGGTAAACGGCAAAAAAACCGTGCTACGCCTGATTCCCAGCGGCATTTTGCATGAAAAGCTGGACTGCTTTATCGGCTCGGGCGTGGTGCTTTCGCCCGAAGCCCTGCTCGGCGAAATCGACGAACTGAACGCCGCAGGCGTGCCCAATGTGGCGCAACGGTTAAAAATCGCCGCCACCGCGCCGCTGATTTTGCCCTACCACATCGCGCTGGACCAAGCCCGCGAGCAATCCAAAGGCGACAAAAAAATCGGCACAACAGGGCGCGGTATCGGCCCTGCCTATGAAGACAAAGTGGCGCGGCGGGCGGTGCGCGTGGGCGATTTGCTGAACATGGATGCGGTTGCCGAAAAAGTGCGTGCCAATTTGGCGTTGTATAACGCGCAGTTGGTGCATCTACACGGCGCGGCGGCGATTGCGTTTGATGATGTGATGAAGCAAATCGACCGCTTCCGCGCGCGCGTGTTGCCGATGATTGCCGACGTGCCGCGCACGCTGTACGACAAAAACCAACGCGGCGAACGCCTGCTGTTTGAAGGCGCGCAAGGCACGCTGCTGGATATCGATTACGGCACTTATCCGTTTGTAACGTCATCCAACTGCGTGGCGGGCGCGGCATCGGCGGGCGCGGGCGTGCCGCCGCAAATGCTGCAATATGTGCTGGGTATCGTGAAAGCCTACACCACGCGCGTGGGCGGTGGACCATTCCCCACCGAATTGTTTGACGACATCGGCGCAGGTTTGGCAGAGCGTGGCAACGAGTTTGGCTCAGTAACAGGCAGACCGCGCCGCTGCGGCTGGTTTGATGCTGCCGCGCTCAAACGCTCCATTCAAATCAACGGCATCACGGGGATGTGCATCACCAAATTAGACGTGATGGACGGCATGGACGAAGTGAAAATCTGCACAGGCTACACCTTGCCCGATGGCAGCACTACCGACATCCTGCCCTTTGGTGCAGACGCGGTTTCAGGCTGCGCCCCCATCTACGAAACACTCGCAGGCTGGCAGGAATCCACCTTTGGCGTGCAATCGTATGACGCGCTGCCCGACAACGCCAAAAAATACCTGCGGCGGATTGAAGAAGTGTGCGGCGCACCGATTGCGATTGTGTCCACAGGGCCCGATAGAGAAGAGACGATTTTGATTCAGCATCCGTTTGCCTAATCGCCTAATCAATAAACAACCAAAAGGCAGCCTGAAAACAGATTTCTTGTTTTCAGGCTGCCTTTTGTGGCTTGGAACCGCTTACGACTCAATCACAATCTTCGGAAACTTGCTGCTGAAATCGCGCCCTTTGTCCGCCACCGCCAGCACAATTTGGAACGCGGCTTGGGTGTAGATTTCGGCAACGGTGGGCTGATTATCCAGCAATGCGCCCGCTGTGCCCGCGTCCATCGCCTCGCGCACGGGCAGCGACAGCGGCAGTTGCCCCAGCAGCGGCACGTTCAATTTCGCCGCAAGATTTTTGCCGCCATCGCTGCCAAACAGCGCTTCATGATGCCCGCAATTGCTGCAAACGTGCACCGACATATTTTCCAGCACGCCCAAAATGGAAATGTTCACCTTGTTAAACATATCCACCGCCTTGCGCGCGTCAATCAGCGCGATGTCTTGCGGCGTGGTAACCACCACCGCGCCTGTTACGGGGATTTTTTGCGACAGCGTAAGCTGAATATCGCCCGTGCCGGGGGGCAAATCCACAAACAGATAATCCACATCGTCCCATTGGCTTTGCATCAAAAGCTGTTGCAAGGCCTGCGACACCATCGGCCCGCGCCACACCACGGCTTGGTCAGTATCCACCAAAAAGCCAATGGACATCACTTGAATGCCATCCGCGTTGGTTACAGGAATCAGCTGCTGCGCTTGTTTTTCAGGCTGCTGTGTTGCCACGCCGAGCATGGTGGGCTGGCTGGGGCCGTATAAATCGGCATCCAACACGCCCACGCGCGCGCCCATTTTTGCCAACGCGGTTGCCAGATTGGCGGTGGTGGTGGATTTGCCCACGCCGCCCTTGCCCGATGCCACGGCGATGATGTTTTTCACGCCTTTAATCGTGGGGATGCCGTTTTGCACTTTGTGCGCGACAACATTGTGCGTGATTTCCAGCTTCACAGGCTTGCCCGTTGCCGCAGCGATGGCTTCGTGGATTTGCTGGGCGATGTGTGCAACGGGATAGCCGAATTCCAGCGCCACTTTCAGGCTGCCATTTTCTTCGGCAACGCTTTTCACCGCTTTTTCGCTGCCGAGCGTGCGCTGGGTGGTGGGGATAAGGATTTGTTCTATTTGTGATTTCATAAATTGTTCCTCTTGGTGTGTTGATGTTTTTCAGGCTGCCTTAGGGCAAACATGAATGAAAGATGCAATTTTACGGCAAAACCCCGCTGCGTGGGCAAGGTTTTAACAGCATGAAATGATGTTTCAGGCTGCCGCAACGCAATTTAAACGCATCAGGCAGCCTGAGACGACAAAATCCCACAAAAGCGCGTATCATCACGCCATTTTTACCCACGCCACGCCTATGCTTTACCAAATTCTCGCCCTGCTGATATGGAGCAGCGCATTTATCGCCGCCAAATTCGCCGAAACCATGCTAGACCCCGTGTTGCTGGTGCAATTTCGGCTGCTGATTGCCGCGCTGATTTTGCTACCGCTGGGCATTCCGCTGTTTCGCACGCTGCCCAAATCCGCCATTAAGCCGTTGATTGTGCTTACCTTTTGCAACTACATCGCCGTATTGCTGTTGCAATTCAAAGGCTTGCAATACACATCGGCATCCAGCGCCGTAACCATGGTGGGGCTAGAACCGCTGGTAGTGGTTTTTATTGGGCATTTTTTCTTTAACGACAAGGCGTTGTGGTATCACTGGCTATGCGGCGCGTTGGCGTTTATCGGCGTGTTTATCCTGATTTGGGGCGGGCAAGATGCTGCCAAAGGCGGCGCAATCAGCCTATTGGGCTGCGCGATGGTGTTGGCAGGCGGCATTGTGTTTTCCGTTATCCTGCGCCCTACGCAAAAACTGATGCGCCAAATTCCCGCCAGCACTTACACCACACTCTCGCTTATTCTCGCCGTGCCGCTTTGCCTGCCGTTTACCGCGCTGTTCACCGAAAGCTGGCACGTCGCATGGAGCTGGCAAGGCATCTTGGGCATGGCGTATTTGGGCATCGCGTGCAGCTGGCTGGCTTATTGGCTATGGAACAAGGGCATGAGCAGCGTACCTGCCAATTTAACGGGGCTGCTCACCGCGCTGGAACCGATTTTTGGCGTGTTGATGGCGGTGGTTTTGCTGCGCGAGCCGATTAGCGCGCTGTCGTGGGCGGGCATTGCGATTGTGATTGGTGCGACTGTGTTGGCAAGTGTGTTGCCGAAAATTTATAATCGCGCCGTGAAATGATTTTCAGGCTGCCTATTTGCCCATCTCAACCGCTTAGGCAGCCTGAAAACACGTTTGGAAATATGGTTAGGCAGAACCGCTTTTCAGGCTGCCTTATCCCCATCAACAAAGGAAAACATTATGCAATTGCAACCTTTTTTCGCCCAAGCCCCCAGCATCCAGCTTTATGACCCACTCGCCCAATTTCTCGGCGCAACGCCCGATGGAGTATTGGAATACCGCTATGAAGATGCGGTTAAACTTTGCGGACACTCCTGCCCCACTGTTGCCAGCGCATGGCTGATGACCATCAAAGCGCTTGCCGCGCTGTATTCGCCCGATGAACTGCCCGAGCGCGGCAATATTGAAATCCGCATGAACGGCGCGCGCGATGAAGGCGTAACAGGCGTGATTGCTTCCGTTGCCCAGCTCATCACTGGCGCAGCGCCCGAAACAGGCTTTGGCGGCATTGGCATGGCAGGGCGCTTTGCCCGCCGCAATTTGCTGTCGTTTGGTGCGGGCGGCGATGCCGATATGACCGTGAGCCGCCGCGATACAGGCAAAGCCGTGCGCGTTGCGTTTAATGGCAGCGTGGTGCCATTTGCCCCCGAAATGCGCGAAATCATGCCGCAAGCGGTGGCAGGCATGGCAAGCCCCGAAGAATTGCAACGCTTTGGCGAATTGTGGCAAGCGCGGGTGTATGCCATTTTGGTGGAGCAGGTGGATAATCCTGAGATGATTGTGGTGGAAGCGGTGGCTTGATTGCATCCGCGTTAAAACAAAGAAAAGGCAGCCTGAAAACGCATCGGATATGTTTTCAGGCTGCCTTTTTATGTTGGGCTAAACGATGTTGGCAAACGGAACGATGTTACCCCGCAAACACCGATTTAAACCACAACACAATGCTGTCCCACAGCCGCCCAAAAAAGCCCGCTTCGCCCACGTCTTTCAACGCCACCACAG
>CAUSAW010000023.1:0-22936 GCA_963529725.1 uncultured Kingella sp.
GGTAAAGCGGTGTTTCATGTATGCCTGCATCGGCACGGCGCGTTCGGGGTTGGCATGTTGTTGCAGGACGGCGAGCAGGGCGGAGTAGTCCATAGGGTTTTCCTTTCTTGGGCGTTAGGTGCTGTTTCAGGCAGCCTGAAAATGGAGATGGATGGCAACAACTGCGGATGGTGGGCATTCAGCGCCCGAAGCGTGGGTATGGCGGCAAGACGCCATGAAAACGGTGGCAGCTGCGCGATGCTTTTTTCAGGCTGCCCAAACATAACCAAAGGCAGCCTGAAATGCTGTTTTCAGGCTGCCTTTGATGGGTTTATTGGCTTGCTGCGCCAGATGCGCTGCTGGCTTGGTCGGACGGTGCACCAAACCATTGCGCGTGGATTTTGTCGTAGGTGCCGTCGGCTTTAATTTGGGCGAGCCCTTTGTTGATGGTTTCGCGCAAACCGTCGCTGCGCCCTTTTTTGAATACGAAGCCGTAGTGTTCTTGAATAAACGATGAATCAACCACCACGTTTAATTTGGCATCGGGGTGTTGTTTCACATAATAAGCCACCACGCTGCTGTCGCCCACCACGGCATCCACGCCGCCTGTTTCCAGCTCTTTAAACGCTAAGGGCATGGTTTCAAAGCGTTTGATGTTGGTGCTGTCTTTGCCTTGTAGTTTTTGCAAAATCAAATCGCCTGATGTGGCACCTTGCACGGATGCGGTGCGGTCTTTCAAATCGGCAAAGGTTTTTACTGCGTCGCTGTTTTTGTTGTCGGTGATGATCATTTGCGTGGCAGTAAAATAGGCATCGGAGAAATCAAGCTGTTGTTTTCGTTCATCATTGATGGTGATGCTGGCTAAGCCGATGTCGCTGTCGCCCTTATCCACATTGGCAAACAAGCCTTCAAACGGCGTGTTCACAAATTCCAATTTCACGTTTTGCGATTTGGCGGCAGCGTCCAAAATATCGTGTGAAAAGCCAACCACTTTGCCGTTGTCCATGTATTCCATCGGCGGATAAGAAGCATCGGTGGCAACGATATAGGTTTTGCTCACATCCAAGCCTGTGCTGCTGGCAGCGGCTGGCACGCTGGCGTTGTTGGTTGCGCTGCCATTGCTGCCGCCGTTGCCGCCCGAACACGCAGCCAGCAAAAAGGCGGAAAACAAAGTCGCCGTGAAAAGGTGTTTTTTAAACATAATTTAATCCTTGTTTTAAAGTTTTCAGGCTGCCGCAAACACACCGATTAGGCAGCCTGAAAAAGGTTGGAGTATAGGTTTATCCATACAAGTTTACAAATTGTTTACAAAGCCGAAGCCGCCGAAGCATCCGAAGCCGCATCCCATTCGTCCACATCGCTTGCTGCATCGGCAGGAGCAGTCATTCCGCGCTCTTGCGAAGCCGATAACCGCGCCGCCCGTTCTGCCGCCTGCGCTTCCAAATCGGGAATCACGCCCGTATCCGAAGCCATCGGCTCTGCCGCAACAGGCGCCGCTTGCTCGTGCCGATTCACGCAATACGACAACAACACAATCGCCAGCGCAATCGCAAAACTAATCGCCACCACGCGCCGCATATTAAACGGCTTGGGCGCAGGCGATTGCTCGTTTTCAGGCTGCCCTTGCACCACTTGCGGCGCATGCTGCGAACGATGCGACTTTTTCTTTTGATGACGACGACTCATGTAGCTTCCAAATAAAACATACGCGCCAGCCCAACGACCGCGCGAAAATGTGCGCCATTATATACAAACTCGCCACATCGCCAAATATTTCTTAACAAAAACACACAATCCACCACACCACATTTCAGGCAGCCTGAAAATACAGTAAAATAGCGCGTTTTCAAATTCTCACTCCACACAACCATGCTAACTTTCCAACAAATCATTTTCAAACTACAACAATATTGGGCAAACCAAGGCTGCGCCATCATTCAACCGTTTGACATGGAAGTCGGCGCGGGCACATCCCATCCCGCCACTTGCCTGCGCGCGCTTGGCCCCGAGCCTTGGAACGTCGCCTATGTGCAGCCCAGCCGCCGCCCCAAAGACGGCCGCTACGGCGACAACCCCAACCGCCTGCAACATTATTACCAATTCCAAGTCGCGCTCAAACCCGCGCCCGACAACATCCAAGACTTATATTTAGGCAGCCTGAAAGAGCTGGGCATAGACCCCACCGTTCACGACATCCGCTTCGTGGAAGACGACTGGGAAAACCCCACCCTCGGCGCATGGGGCTTGGGCTGGGAAGTCTGGCTCAACGGCATGGAAGTAACCCAGTTCACCTATTTCCAACAAGTGGGCGGCATAGATTGCACGCCTGTGCTCGGCGAAATCACCTACGGTATAGAACGTCTCGCCATGTATCTACAAGGCGTGGAAAACGTTTACGATTTGGTTTGGGCAACCACGCCCACGGGCGACAAACTCAGCTACGGCGATGTGTACCACCAAAACGAAGTCGAACAATCCACCTACAACTTTGAACACAGCGACGCCGCCTGGCTGCTGGAACAATTCAACGGCTACGAAGCCCAAGCCAAGCGCCTGCTAGCAACCGAAGACGCACCGCTCGCCCTACCCGCCTACGAATTAGTGCTCAAAGCAGGACACACATTTAACCTTTTGGACGCGCGCGGTGCCATCTCCGTAACCGAACGCGCCACCTACATCGGACGCATCCGCGCACTCAGCCGCCAAGTGGCGCAGAAATTTGTTGCCAGCCGCGAAGCATTGGGTTATCCGCTGTTAAAACAAGCGCAATAATGCCGCTTTGTATCTTGCCCACATACAACACCAAAAACCATCAGGCAGCCTGAAAAACCCAAAAGCGCCACATCAAGCCAAACCAAAGGCAGCCTGAAAACCTTTTCTCGCTTTGTTGAAGCCATTGCGGTTTTCAGGCTGCCTCACCCCATCCCAATCCAAAGAAATACACATGATAGAAAAACTCACATTTGGACTATTCTCCAAAAAAGACACGCAAAGTTTCATGCGCTTGATGAGCTATATCCGCCCCTACAAAGCGCGCATCATCTTCGCATTGCTTGCCATTGTGGGCGTGGCGGCGACTGAAAGCTACCTTGCCGCGTTTATCGCGCCCTTGGTCAACCAAGGCTTTGCCATGCCGTCCGAGCCGCCCGCGCTCAACCCAGACACAGGCATCATCGCCACGCTCGCCAACTGGAAAGACCAGTTTAACTATCTGATTTGGGGTACCGCCGAAAAAGTCTGGATTGTGCCAGTATTTTTTATCGTTCTCGTGTTGATTCGCGGCATCTGCCGCTTTGCCAGCAGCTATTTGCTCACATGGGTTTCCGTGATGGCGATCAGCGCCTTGCGCCGCGATATGTTCAACAAAATGCTGCTGCTGCCCACCGATTTCTACAAAAAAACCCCATCGGGCACGGTATTGATGAGCTTGGTGCAAATGACCGAAGGCTCCATCAGCAATGCCAGCAATGTGTTTATCGTGCTCACGCGCGATACTTTGATTGTGTTTGGCTTGGTATGCGTGTTGCTGTATCTCAACTGGCAGCTGAGCTTGGTGGTTGCCCTGATGTTTCCCATTCTCTCGCTGCTGTCGCGCTATTACCGCAATCGTCTGAAAAACATTATTTCCAGCGCCCAGCTTTCCATTGGCACGCTAAACAACGTGGTAAACGAAGTGCACCAAGGGCATCAAGTGGTGAAACTGTTTGGCGGGCAACAACAAGCCGCCGACCGTTTTGCCGACATCAACAACACCATTGTGCGATTAAGCAAAAAAATGATCCAAGCATCCGCCGCGCGCTCGCCATTTAGCGAACTGATCGCCTCGCTCGCCCTTGCCGTGGTGATTTTTATCGCTTTATGGCAAAGCCAAAACGGCGTAACCACCATTGGCGAATTTATGGCGTTTATCGTTGCCATGCTACAAATGCTCAGCCCCATCAAAAACTTAGCCAATATCAGCATTCCCATGCAAGGCATGTTTTTTGCCGCCGATGCCGTGTGCGCTTTTTTAGACGAAAAAACCGAAAAAGACACGGGCACGCGCACCCTAAGCCATGTTTCAGGCAGCCTGAAATTTGAAAACATTGATGTGAAATACAGCAAAGAAACACGCAAAGCGCTCAACAATTTCAATCTGGAAATCAAAGCGGGCGAACGTGTTGCCCTAGTGGGGCGTTCAGGCAGCGGCAAAACCACCGTGGTTAATCTATTACCACGCTTCGTTATCCCCAATAAAGGCAAGGTGTTGATTGATGGCGAAAACATCAACAATCTTACCCTAGCCAATCTGCGCCAACACTTCGCCCTCGTTTCGCAAGACGTTTTCTTGTTTGACGGCAGCCTGAAAGATAATGTGCGATACAGCCGCCCCGATGCCAGCGAAGAAGAAATTCTCGCCGCGCTCAAAGCCGCCAATTTAAGCGAACTCGTCGCTAACCATCCCGACGGCTTAAACCAACCCGTCGGCGCCAACGGCAGCCAGCTATCAGGCGGACAACGCCAACGCGTTTCCATCGCCCGCGCCATCCTGAAAAACGCCCCTATCTTGCTGTTAGACGAAGCGACCAGCGCATTGGATAACGAATCTGAACACCTTGTGCAAGAAGCGCTGGAACACCTGATGCGCGGACGCACCAGCATCATCGTTGCCCACCGCCTAACCACCATTGAAAACGCCGACCGCATTATCGTGATGGATGAAGGGCATATTATTGAGCAGGGTACGCACCAAGAATTGCTGCAAAAACAAGGATATTACGCAGCATTGAACAACATCACCAAGATTTCCCATTAACCTTATACCCAACCTAACAATAATGGACTCACTCAAAACCCTATACGAGACCCACCAAGGCAAAGTATCTGAAAAATGGGCACTTTATCTAAACGATTACGACCACATTCTAGCTCCCTATCGCAACCAAGCCATCAGCTTGCTTGAAATTGGCGTGCACAACGGCGGCAGCTTAGAAATATGGTCAAAATATTTTCCGCAAGCCGCCCACATCATCGGCTGCGACAGCAACGAACAATGCCAAACTTTGCATTACGACGACGCTCGTATCCAAGTTGTTATCGGCGATGCAGGAGAAAAATCCACCAAGCAACACATTTTGAATGCCAGTCCCAATTTTGACATCATCATTAGCAATGCTTATCACGCATCAGGCGACATTGTGCGCAATTTCGCCAATTATTTTGATCATTTAAACGACAACGGTACTTTCATTATTGAAGGCTTGCGTTGCAGCTATTGGCAAGAATTTGATGGCGGCTTATATCACCCCCATTCCGCCATCAGCTTCCTGAAAAATTTGGCGGATGTTGTTAATCATGAACACTGGGGCTTACTGCTGCGCAACGATAAAATTCTTGAACCGATTTTCCAGCGCTATCATGCGGTTGCACCCAATAGCCTAGCGTATATTCATTCCGTAACGTTTGCTAATTCTATGTGCATCATCACAAAACGCGCGCCTAGCGAAAATGAACTTGGCACACGAGTTGTTGCAGGGCAAGAAGCTGTTATTGAACAAAATAACACTCCCGAACACGCAAGCAGTATTGCCCCCAGCCAAGCCCATTCGCCTTACACTCAATCGCAAGAGCAAGTGATTCTGGATTTGCAAACAAAGCTGAACAAACTGCAACAAGACCTTGCTGCCGCACAACGCAATCAACAAGATGAAACCACCGTTTCAGGCTGCCTAAACCACACATCCAAGCCCAAAAATAAAGCGGAACGCCACACCAAACTATGGACATTCCGCTTACTCAAACCCCTATTTAACACCGAGCGCGCCATCCGCTCGGCAAACCGCTATCGCAAGCAATTTGCTGCGCTGGTGCGCGAAAAAGGCAGCATTGGCAAAGCCTATCAATTTTTGCAGCGGGCATATAAGCAAACCCATTCATTCAAAACCGTTAAGCAGCTATTGAGGGAAAGCTCAAATAAATACCCGCCCCTTCCCGAGATTTTCCGAGCCACCGTTTCGCAAGCAGCGAACGAAACTTGTGCGCTCAAGGTTGCCATCATTGGCGAAATGAGCCTGCCTTTATGCAAAAAATACCGTGTTACGCAAAAACAAGAAATGTTTGAAAAACTGGGCATCCCTTGCTCGGTAACATCGTGGCTGGATTATGAAGAAGCGCGAAAACAAATTTCTTTGGCAAGCGTGGTGATTTTTTATCGGGTGCCTGCATTTCCCAATGTGATGGCTTTGATTAACGAATGCCGTCGTCTCAGAATCAAAACCTATTGGGATGTGGACGATTTAATTTTTGATGAAGAAATTTTAAAAATCAGCGGCACCATCAGCTCGCTAGACGAGCAAGATCGCAACGGCATCATTAACAACGCCAAACTCTATCGCAAAGCAATGTTAGCTTGCGATGAAGGCATTGCATCCACATCGGGCTTAGCCGAAGCCATGCGCGAGGCAGGTTTGAAAACGGTGCACGTTGTAGAAAATGCCTTGGATATTGAAACGCTTAAAGCGGTGCAAGAAATCAACAGCAAAGCGCAGCATTCAGACAACATCATCCGCATTATTTATGGCTCAGGCTCTAAAACCCATAACGTTGATTTTATGGAAGCGGCGGCGGCAGTAGCGGAAACGTTGAAAAAATATCCCAATGTGCGCTTCCGTTATATCGGTTATTTAGAATTGCCTGCTGATTTTGATGATGTAAAAGATCAAATTGAGCATATTCCCTTTTGCAATTACACCGAATATCTCGCCTATCTTGCCGAATGCGACATCAGCATTGCGCCCTTGGAAAACTTTATTTTCAACGACGCCAAAAGCAATATCAAATACCTTGAAGCATCCATCACCAAGCTGGCTTCGGTATGCTCGCCACGCGCTGCGTTTGCCGATGCGATTGAACAGGGCAAAACCGCATTTTTGGCGGATAGCAAGCAGCAATGGCTGGATGCGTTTGATGCATTGATTCAAGACGAACAACTGCGCCATAACATGGCAGCTGCTGCTTATGAAAGCGTAACTCAGCGTTATGCGCCCGCAGCAGTTGGCAAAACGCTTGCCGCTGCGGTGCAAGATGCTGCTTTTGATGCGCAAAAAAGCAAGGTTTTAACCTTTAATGTTCACTATCATCCGCAATCGCTTGGCGACGACCCCACTATTGTTACCGAACAGCTGAATAAGCTGCTTGCTAAGGATGGCAATCACAAAATCTACGCGGTTACCACGCTGCCTGTAAGCCATTATCTGAAAGCCTACGACACCATTCGCTATGAATACAATCAAGTAACCGTGTTTGGCGTGGCAATGCTGCCTGAGGATGGCGCAAACTACGATAATCCTTTATTCAGCAAAGCGGTTGCCGAGATTATTGCCTTGGTGCAGCCTGAAATCGCTCATATTCATTGCATTCAAGGCATGGGCGTAGGCGTGGTGGATTTGTGCCATAAAAAAGGCATCAAAACTGTGGTAACGTTCCATGATGCTTGGTGGATTTGCCCTAATCAATTTATGCTGGATGGCGAAAAATTCCGCGAAAATTGGGACGATGTCGCCTTTGCAAACGGCAAAATGCTGGAACACACTTTATCGCAAGCGGATTTATTGCTGGCACCGAGCCGATATTTTGCCGATGTGCACGAGCAGAAACTGCATCAAACCGTGCGTGTGAACAAAAACGGAGTAACTTTGCCGATTCATAAGCTGGAAAAACGCAAATCGGAAGTGATTCGTTTTGGCTATGTAGGCGGCAAAACCAGCATTAAAGGCGTTCATTTAATTTTGGAAGCTTTCAGGCTGCATAACTTTGAAAACACGCAGCTTTGTGTTGTGGACAACATGATTAACATGGGCGCGAAATCTTTTTATGACCAAGATTTTGCTGGCATCCAAAATTACCAAATCGTGCCTGCTTACAACCAAAACACAATTGACCAATTTTTCGCTGAAATTGATGTGTTGCTGTTTCCCACGCAATGGAAAGAAAGTTTTGGTTTAACAGTGCGCGAGGCGATTTTGCGCGATGTGTGGGTGATTGCCACCGATGGCGGCGGCGTGGTGGAAGACATTATTGACGGCAAAAACGGGACCATCATCCCGTTTGACAGCGATGCCGAAGATTTAAGCCAAGCCATCCGCGATGTGTGCAAACGTTATCAAGCTATGCCCGATGGCGCAATCATCAATCTGCCCAAAGCGCACATTCGCTCATTTGCGGAACAAAAAGACGAATTGGCGCAGATATATCAAGAATTGTTAGCAGACAAAACAAGTATTTAGCTTTTCAGGCTGCCTATTGTTGCCCCGCTGATAGGCAGCCTGAAAACGGTGTTACCCAATCTCTCAAAAGAAAGCAAAAACATGACCCAAACCCTTCTGATTGAACTTCTAACCGAAGAACTCCCGCCCAAAGCATTGAACAATCTGGGCAACCATTTTGCCCAATCCATTGCCGAAGGCTTGGAAAAAGCGCAACTGCTTAACGGCGCAGCGCAATTTACCGCCTACGCTTCGCCGCGCCGCCTTGCGGTTTCGGTGGCAAATGTGAAGCCTGTGCAGGCAGACCAACACGTTGTGCGCAAAGGCGTTTCTGTGGCGGCGGGCATGAAAGACGGCGTGCCCACCAAGGCTTTGGAAGGTTTTGCCCGCTCTTGCGGCGTGGAAATCGGCAGCCTGAAAATCATTCACGATGGCAAGCAAGATGTGTACGCGCATGAATTTACCCAAGCAGGTCAAACACTTGCCGCGCTGCTGGGCGAGATTGTGAACACGGCGATTAAAAAGCTACCGATTCCCAAGGTGATGCGCTGGGGTAGCAGCACGCACACATTCGTACGCCCTGTGCACGGTTTGGTGGTGCTGCATGGCATGGATGTTGTGCCTGTGAGCGTGTTGGGATTGGACAGCGGTCGGCAAACTTTGGGGCATCGTTTTCTGTCGCAAGGCGAAATTGTGTTCGCACAAGCTGATGATTATACGAAACAACTCGCTGAACAAGGCAAGGTCATCGCCAATTTTGCCGAGCGCAAAGCGCAAATTCAGGCTGCCTTAAACGCGCAAGCCGCCAGCCTGAACGCCACGGTTGCCGCTGATGATGCGCTGCTGGATGAAGTAACGGCGCTGGTGGAATATCCTGTTGTTTTGCAGGCGGAATTTGAAGAGCATTTTCTTGCCGTGCCGCAGGAATGCTTGATTTTGACCATGCAGCAAAATCAAAAATATTTCCCACTGCTGGATCAAAACGGCAAGCTGATAAACCGCTTTTTGCTGGTTTCCAATTTGCAAACCGCCGACCCCAGCCACATTATCCACGGCAACGAGCGCGTGTTGCGGGCGCGGTTAAGCGATGCGGAATTTTTCTACAAGCAAGACCAAAAAGCGACGCTGGAAAGCCGTCTGCCTAAGCTGGAACACGTTGTTTATCATAATAAAATCGGCAGCCAAGCCCAGCGCATTGAGCGTTTGCAAACCATCGCTGCCCACATCGCCAAAGCATTGGACGCAGATGTTGCCGCTGCCGAGCGCGCCGCGCGCCTTGCCAAAGCCGATTTGGTAACCGAAATGGTGGGCGAATTCCCCGAGCTGCAAGGCACGATGGGCAAATATTATGCGCTGCTGGATGGCGAGCAGCCTGAAATCGCCGCCGCGATTGAGCAGCACTACCAACCGCGTTTTGCGGGCGATAAGCTGCCTGAAAACGCGATTGCGACTGCCGTTGCGCTGGCGGACAAGCTGGAAACGCTGGTGGGCATTTGGGGTATCGGGCTAGTTCCCACGGGCGATAAAGACCCTTACGCGCTGCGCCGTGCGGCGTTGGGCGTGCTGCGGATGTTGATGAATAGTCCATTGTCTATCAATGACTTGCTGAACACGGTTGCCGCGCAGTTCCCCAAAGATTTGCTGGCAGACAACACCGTTGCCGAAGTGGCTGATTTTATGCAGGCGCGCTTGGCGGTGCTGCTGCAAAACGATTATGCGCAAGACACGGTTGCCGCTGTGTTGGCGCAGCGCCCCGACCGTTTGGACGACTTGGCAGACAAACTGCAAGCCGTTGAGTCGTTTAAAAAACTGCCCGAAGCCGCTGCGCTCGCTGCTGCCAACAAGCGCGTGCAAAACCTGCTGAAAAAAGCCGATGCCCAGCTGGGCGCGGTGAACGAAAACCTGTTGCAGGAAGACGCGGAACGCGCCTTGTTCACCGCCACGCAAGCCTTGCGCCCCACCGTGCAAAATGCGTTGGCACAACACGATTTTCAGGCTGCCTTAACCGCGCTGGCGGCGGTGAAACCGCAGGTGGATGCGTTTTTTGACCATGTGATGGTGATGGCGGAAGATGCCGCTGTGAAGCAGAACCGCTTGAATTTGCTGAACGAATTGGCAACGCTGATGAATGCGGTGGCGGATATTTCGCTGTTGTCGGAATAAATTGTCGGAATAATGGTTTTCAGGCTGCCTAATGGATGCAATCGGCAGCCTGAAATCATCGCTAAGTGTATTCGTCAACACCACGGGCAGCCTGAAACTCCTTTTTCAGGCTGCCCTTTTTGAATGTCATCCTTTTGTTTACAATTCATTATTTGCAATTAAAGGCAGCCTGAAAATGCACTACGACCACATCTCCTTCCACACCGAAGAGCCTGATTACCCCGCCCATCTGCCCGAACGCAACGCCGCGCACCACATCGGCTTTTATTTTGCATGGGCGGTCTCGCAAAATCTGCACAGCCCCGCCGTTGCCCGCCTGCCGCAGTTTCGCGACCTGCAAATCGGCTTAATCAGCGGCGCAGAATTTGTGCTGGAACAGCTCAACGGCGGCATTGACGACGGCTGCTTCAACACCATCGGCAACCGCTTCACCCAGTTTTACTACGCCGATGAAGAAGAAGGCTACGGCGCGTTTCTTGCCGACTATTTCGCTGCGCTCGGCATCCAAGACCAAGCGCAGTTCTACCATACCCACGACACGCCCGAAAACCAAGCCAAGCTCAACGCCAGTTTTCAGGCTGCCTACGAAACATGGCTTGGTAGCCTGAAACAGCCAACCGCCTAACCCTTGCGCCCTACCCGCCCAAGGCAGCCTGAAAATCCCCACCGCCATCGCCATTGATAATCCGCCCACTATGCCCAGCCCCATCCATTGCCCCCAATGCCACAGCACCAGCCATCGCCCTATCCACGGCGACCACCACCAATGCAACCACTGCGGCAGCACATTCATCATCCCCAACACGCCACCGCCTGAACCGCCGCCCACCAAGCTCAAAGACATCCTGATTTTTCTCGCCATCCTGCTCGCCGCTGCGTGTTTGCTAGAACTGATGGCGGCAGCCTGAAAGCCGAAGGCTGCAACGAAATTAAAACGCATCCCCCTTTTTCCAACCCACTCACAAGCCAATCCCATGAAACTCATCATCCTAGACCGAGACGGCGTGATTAACCACGACAGCGACCAATTCATCAAAAGCCCCGAAGAATGGCAACCCATAGACGGCAGCCTAGACGCCATCGCATTCTTAACCCAAGCAGGCTACACCCTAGCCGTCGCCACCAACCAATCGGGCATCGCCCGCGGCTATTTCAACGTGCAAACCCTTAACGAAATGCACGCCAAAATGCACAAACTCGTGCGCCAAGCAGGCGGCGAAATCAGCGGCGTATGGTTTTGCCCGCACACCGCCGACAGCAACTGCGACTGCCGCAAGCCCAAAACAGGCATGATTTTAGACATTTTAGACAGATTTCAAGCCCAAGCCAGCGAAACCTATCTCGTGGGCGACAGCCTGCGCGACTTGCAAGCCATCGCCAGCGCAGGCGGCAAGCCCATACTCGTGCGCACAGGCAAAGGCATGAAAACCCTAGCCCAAGACAGCGAAAACCTACCGCGCGGCACGCAAATATTTGACAGCCTATTAGACTTCGCCATGCATCTCGTGCGCCCCAATCAGCCCAGCCCCAGCGCATCATGAAGCCCCAATTGTCCATTATCATCCCCTGCTACAACGTGCAAGACTATGTTCACGCCGCGTTGCAATCCATTTTGGACAACACGCAGCCTGAAAACCACCCGCACCTAGAACTCATCATCATCAATGACGGCGCAACCGACCAAACCCCCGCCATCATCGCCCAATTTGCCCAGCGCAGCCCCATCGCCGCCCGCGTTATCCACCAAGCCAACGCAGGCTTATCCGCCGCCCGCAACGCAGGCATCGCCCAAGCGCAGGGCGAATATTATTTATTTTTAGACAGCGACGACATCCTACACCACCGCGCGATAGACAAAATATTAGACAACTTGTCGCAACACCAGCCCGATATTTTAGAATTTGATGCCACCGTGTTTTACGGCGAGCAAAACTGGGCAGCGCAAACCCTGTACCACGCCTATTTTGCCGACATCGCCAACATTGCCACGCAAGGGCAGCCTGAAACGCAAAACATCCAACGCGCCTTTGCCGAAAACCGCTGGTACGCATGGTCGCGCGTGTATCACCGCAAACTGTTTGCCCATCAGCAATTTGAAGTGGGCAAATTGTTTGAAGACTTTATGACCGTGCCCTATCTCTATTTTGCCGCCGAACGCATTTTCAAGCTGCCTGAAAGCCTGCTCGGCTATCGCCAAAACGCCGCCAGCATCACCGCCAACGTCTCGCATCGCCATCTTGCCGATATTTTCTACGGCTTGCAAAAAGCCATCGCCGCCGAAGCGCAGTATCCCAACCATTTGGCGGAATTGCATATTTTGCAGCTGAAAACATGGCGGCTGATTGTTGCCTATTCGGTGAAGCAATTTTTGCGCACCCGCGATGCGGCGTATTTAGCCAATGTGTCCAAATTTCGCGCCCAGTTGCCCGCGCCGCAGAAAAACTGGGGCTGGCAGTTGGGCTATTTTGGCGACGTGGTTGGCAAACGATTGTGGGCGAAAATCATCCATAAGGCAGCCTGAAACATGAAACGCAAAACCCCACTCCCCGCCATGACCGAACAACGGCTCGCCGCCATTCTCGCCTACCTGCGCCAGCACGCACCACATTGGAGCCGAGAGCGCGAAGCCGTCGCCATCCAAATCTGCCACGCCTTTGCCAGTACCACATTAGGCAACGGCATCGGCATCCTAGAAGCCGACTGCATAGACGACTATTTAGACAACAGCAGCCCCGAATACCGCCAATACCGCGCCCAAGACGAGCGCGAACATTGGGAAAACGTCCTATTTCAAGGGGATATGGTTGAGAAACTGCCCCACTTTAATCCTTCTTCCGCCTTTACCTTTATGGACGGCGCAGGCAGACGCTTTGCCCTGCCCTACTACCTGCTTTGGGCATTGCAAGACGCTGACAGCACCGCCCACGAACTGCTTTCCTACGCCCTTGCCAAAGACTACTACACCCGCGACCTGCCGCTTAACCCCGTCCAACAACGCGCCCTATACGCCACCATCGCCCATCTTGCTCAAAGCGAAGCCGAAGAATACAACGATGGCTACTATGCCTGCCGCAACAGCGCATGGGATGCCGCACTCACCCACCTCGCGCAAGCCCTGACCGATTTAGAGGCAGCCTGAAAGCCCAAAATCATGCCCATCATCCACTACCCGCGCGACTATTCCCCCGACCAAGAATACGAATACCAAGCCAAAGGACGGCTGGTGCTAGATGTCCGCATCAACGAGCAAGCCCACACCTTCGCCTTCTACGACCCCATCCGCCTGCAACAAGACATCGTCGCCGAGCTAGAACTCGGCATCCCGTTTTACGAAGCCAACCTAGTCGTCCTGCCCAGCGTAACCCACGCCAATATAGAACACTTTCTCCAACAGCACTTTCAGGCAGCCTGAACCCCAGCCCAACCCAGCCCGCCATGTCCCAACGCCCCCTCCCTCATTGGCACAGCCCCGAACACGTCCGTCAAATCCTGCTCGCCCTGCCCGAAAAAAAGCGCAACCGCGCCCTATACCAACTCATTGACCAGTTTGACTACAACTACCACCACGAACCATGCGCCACCCCCGTGCAGCTCGCCACCCTGCGTCTGCTGTGGCACGACCCGCGTTTTCAAGGGCTGGAAAACGTTAAACACTGGCTGTACGACGCACTCTGTGCCAACCCTACAAACTGGCTCGCCCTGCAAACTGAAATCCTGCAACTGATGGACACGCTCCACCCCGAAACCTGCCGCACCTACGGCGACTTCGGTGGTATGAACCAAAGCGCCCAAACCCTGCAACCCTTTGTCGCCCAACTCTTCGCCCGCCGCACCCCCGCCGCGCTCAGCATCGCCCGCGACTGCCTGTATTGGAACGCCGAGCTATGCCAACAACGCCCCGATTGGCAGCAATGGCTCAACGAACAAATCGCCCAAAGCCAAGCGCCCAAGGCAGCCTGAAAGCCTGTCTCCCCAATTTCAGGCTGCCTATATTTCGCCAGAGCAGGCGTTTCGCCGCCTACCACGAGCAGGGGCAAGCCCCTGCACCCCGCGCAGCATCCACCATCGCCCCCCTTTTCAGGCAGCCTGAAAACCCATCCGCATATCAGGCAGCAACGCCCAACCAACCACCCCAAAGCCCACCATGACCACCTATCTCATCCTATCCCACCGCCCCATCCCCCACATCGCCGCCCACGCCGCCCGCCACCCCCAAGCGCATTACTACATCCACCACGACGCCAAATCCCCCAGCCTAACAGGCAGCCTAACCACCCTGCCCAACGTTCACCTGATTAGCCACCGCATCCGCGTAAACTGGGGCGGCTTCACCATGATAGAAGCCACACTCGCCCTAATCCAAGCCGCGCTCGCCAACCCCAAAACCCGCCATTACCACCTAATCAGCGGCGACTGCGCCATGCTGCAAAGCCCCGCCGCCCTAGCCGCTCAATGCCAAACGCAGCCTGAAAACACCCTATGGCTGCAAAGCCACCCCAGCCCCCACCTGCGCTACCGCACCCGCTTCAACGCCCCCCACGCCGACACCGCATGGCAGCGCAAACTCAGCGGCAAAATACTCACCCGCAGCCTGAAAATCGCCGACCGCATCATCCCCAGCCGCCAAATCTGCCTAGCAGGCAGCCAATGGTTTTCCGCCAACCGCGCCGCGCTCAAATTACTGTTTGACCACAGCCTAGGCGACAACGCCGCATGGTTTGAAAAAAAACTCGTGCCCGACGAACACTTTTTCCAACACATCGCCCACCAGCTTGCAGGCAGCCTGAACCACATCAACGACCACCGCCGCTTTATCCGCTTCGCAGATGGCGCAAACCACCCCGACACCCTATCGCTGGACGAACTCTGGACAGCCAAAAAAAGCGACGCATGGTTCGCCAGAAAAGTCTCCGCCGAAAACCAAATGCGCTGGCAGGAATACGAGCAAAACGTATAACCCCACCGCGCCACGCCAATAAGGCAGCCTGAAACGCCTGTTTACTCGTTTTCAGGCTGCCTTATCGGTAAAATTCGCAGGCAAAAGCAGTCGCCCATTCCCACCCATAGAAAGGCACAACCATGTCCCATCTCAAACCCCAATCCCGTTTCGCCGAATTTATCGACAACTTCGGGCAGCCTGAACCCCCTACGGAACACCCTGCCCACCGTCCTACAAACGTTTCAGGCTGCCACACCCCAATCCACAACAACAAATAGCCCCCATGCAATTCACCACCCTACTCTCGCTCTACGCCAAAGAACACCCCGACCACCTGCGCCAAAGCCTCGCCAGCCTCGCCGCGCAAACCCAGCCCGCCGCCGAAGTGCTGATTGTGCTGGATGGCGCGATTCCCCCCGCGCTAGAAGCCGTGCTCGCCGAGTTTGCCGAACAACTGCCGCTCAACATCATCCCATTGCCCGAAAACGTCGGGCTAGGGCGCGCACTCAACCACGGCTTGCAACACGCGCAGCATGAATGGATTTTCCGCATGGATACCGACGACATCGCCGCCCCCACGCGTTTTGCCGAGCAATGCGCCTATATCGCCGCCCATCCACACATCGCCCTACTCGGCGGACAAATCGCCGAATTCGCCGACAGCCCCGACCAAAGCCATGCCAGCCGCCGCGTGCCGCTCACTCAGCCTGAAATCATCGCCTACGCCAAACAGCGTAACCCCTTCAACCACATGACTGTCGCCTACACCAAAAGCGCCGTGCAACAAGCAGGCGGCTACCAACACCACCTTTATATGGAAGACTACAACCTATGGCTGCGCCTACTCGCGCAAGGCACAGCCGCCGCCAACCTACCGCAAACGCTGGTGCACGCCCGCGCAGGCAACGCCATGCTGCAACGGCGGCGCGGCTGGGCATACATCCGCAGCGAATGGCAACTGATGCGCCTTAAACGC
Source organism: uncultured Kingella sp. (assembly GCA_963529725.1). Lineage (GTDB taxonomy): Bacteria > Pseudomonadota > Gammaproteobacteria > Burkholderiales > Neisseriaceae > Kingella_B. The sequence goes on from CAUSAW010000023.1 coordinate 16,301, forward strand.
CAACTGCGCTTTCAGGCTGCCCTGCCCGCTCTTGCCACCTTCGTCCTACGCAGCCTACCACGCCTACTGCCCGCCGCCCTACTCGGCAAACTCTACGCCGCCCTGCGCCGATAAGCGCGCCAAAGGCAGCCTGAAAACGTTATACAAAGCCCAAATCCATTTTCAGGCTGCCTATGTATAGAAGACCCCCACATCCCAAAGGCAGCCTGAAAACTAAAAAACCGCTTGGCTGGATAACCAAACGGTTTTTGTTGCGTTGAGATTAGCCGTAAGTCGGGCATTTATGCCCGACAAATCTGTAAATTTGAAAACGTCGGGCATAAATGCCGCGACCTACGGCGCAAATCCATTTTCAGACTGCCCATCAATCCTCATCCAACCAAGCCTTGCCACTCATCGCATCCACATTCACTTCATACTTGCGCCCGCCGCTCAAAATCTCAAATTCATAGCGGCTGCCGCGTTTGCCCATCTCAAAATCCGCCTCCACAATAATCCCGCCATGAGTAATGCCAAACGCCGCCTGCGCCGCTTGCACCGCCGTGATATTGCTTTGCCCCGCCAGCTTGGGCAAATAATTCGCCCCAGCCGCCGCCGTAATCCCCAGCAGCAACAGCACAGCCCCGCCTTTCAACGCCGTCTTGCGCGTTGGCTTAAATGCCTTGATTTTTCGCGCCAACCACAGCGCCGCAGCCTTGCCCCACCCTGCCGATTTTTGCGCGGCATGGTGCAGCTTTTCCTTTGCATTCGGGTCTAATTGAACCTGAATCATGAGTAATCCTTTCTCATCAACAATCAAATGGGCGAATAAAAAAGAGCGGCGAGCACAGCGCAACCATTTATCCTGTATCGCACCGCGCCAGCACCGCCCCATTCAGGCAGCCTGAAAACGCTTAATCATCCAAGCGGCTAGACATCACCGCGCCTGTTTTGGCGTTTACTTCAACTTGATATTCTTGCCCGTTTGGCAAGCGCACTTCCACATCAAAATGATCAGGCTTGGTGCGGCTGCGGTCAAATTCCACATCCGTTGCCTGCCCGCCGCCCACTTTCGCCACTGCAATTTGCGCGGCTTTTTCGTGCGAAATATAGCTAGAACGGTTTTTCTCGTAGTGCAAATAATCGCCATCTGCCAAAGCAGGCGCGGAAACAGCGGCAAATGCAGCAGCAAAAAGAACAGCGGTAGTTTTTTGAACATTCAATTTCATGGTGTTTACTCCTAAGTGGTTAAAAAAACGTGTCTTGCTTGACAACGGTGCGCAGTATAGAGAACGAAAATTAGGAGATAATTAGGATTGTGTTAAAATTAGTAAACAAAAGGCAGCCTGAAAATGAAACCATCGCTCATCCCAGCCCTGCTCGCGCTCACCAGCTGCGCCAGCGCTCCGCACATCGCTCACATCAAAGCGCAAAACGACTGGCTGGTGCTGCATCTTGCCACCGAAAGCCAACGCAGCTGCGGCAACATCCACATCGGCGCAGAACGCATCAACTACACCATCGCCTGCCCGCAAGGCGGCAAAGCCAATATCGCGCGCCAAAGCGTTCGCCTCTCTTGGCAAGCGGGCGAATTAACCGCCAGCAACATCCGCAGCAACGCCCCAATCTTTCGCGTTCAATGCAGCCAAGCGCAGTTTAACCAAATCACCGCATGGCAAAACGCCACACCATCCCCAAAACCATGAAACCCACCCCTTCGCTCACCCTGCGCCTGTTCACAGGCATCCTGCTTATCGCCACCACCACCGCGCTTTATCGCTGGCAAAAACCCCTGCCCCTATCCGACATCAAAATCATCAACAGCGCCGCCATCAGCTTCGCAGGCTATGCGCTTGCCGCCGTTTCCATCAACAAGCTGCTGTATTTCCCCGGCCGCCAAAGCTGGCTCAATATCCTGCCCACCGTGGGCATTGCATACAGCAGCGTGTTTGGCATCGCCGCGCTGTTTTTCGTTACCTTTTCCAATAGTTTTGTTTTAACCAACGGCATCCTTGCCGCGCTGTTTTTCCTTGCCGATTATCGCCGCCACAGCCGCCGCACGCCGCTAATGGCATACATTCCGCTGGGGCGCGCCCGCGAAGCCAGCCAAATCCCCCATGCCCATTGGTTGCAGCTAGACCAAGCCCAGCTGCCGCACAGCGCCATACAAGCCATTGTTGCCGATTTGCACAGCCCCGACTTGGGCGCAACATGGCAGCGCTTTCTCGCCGATTGCACCCTGCGCGGCATCCCTGTTTACAACATCCGCCAAATTGAAGAATCGCTCACAGGGCGCGTGAAAATCCGCCATCTTTACGAAAACGATCTCGGCTCGCTGCTGCCGCCGCCTGCTTATATGCTGATTAAGCGCATAATGGATTTCGCCCTAATCACCATCAGCCTGCCGCTCACGCTGCCCCTTATGGCGCTCACCGCGCTTGCCATCGTGTTAGAAAGCCGCGGCGGCGCGCTGTTCACGCAAAAGCGCATCGGGCAAGGCGGGCGCGAATTCACCATCTACAAATTTCGCAGCATGGCACAAAATTCCGAAGCCAACGGCGCACAGCTTGCCCAAATTGACGATGCCCGCGTAACCCGCGTGGGCAAATTTATCCGCAAAACACGGCTGGACGAGCTGCCGCAATTTTGGAACATCTTGCGCGGCGACATGAGCCTAATCGGGCCGCGCCCCGAGCAGCGCGTGTTTGTGGAGCAGTTTAACGACAGCATCCCGTTTTACAACTATCGCCACATCGTTAAACCAGGCTTATCAGGCTGGGCGCAAGTAACCCAAGGCTACGCAGGCAACGAAGATGAAACCCAAATCAAGCTGGAACACGATTTTTACTACATCAAACACTTCTCGCTCTCGTTAGATATTCTGATTATCTTCAAAACCATCAAAACCATCTTAACGGGATTTGGCGCCAGATAGATTTCGCAACAGGCAGCCTGAAAACAAGCGTAACGCGTTTCAGGCTGCCTTAACCCAAAGGAACTCAGCATGAACCCCAACATCATCGCATCCGCTGTTTTAAGCATCGGCTTAACCGCCGCCGCATGGACGCTCGGCAGCCAGTTTCACCAACTGCGCGAATCGGGCGTTATCACCGTGAAAGGGCTGGCAGAAGCGCCCTACAAAGCCAGCACGGGCACATGGCGCATCGGCGTGGAAACATGGGCAAAAGACTACGCTGGCGCGCTTGCCGCCAACGAAACGCAGCTTGCCAAAGTTAAAGACTTTCTCGCCCAGCAAGGCTTTAAGGACGACGAAATCCAGCTAGATGCCATCAGCGTGGACAGCCACCGCGAAACCTACACCGACGAAAACGGCAGGGAACAAACGCGCAAAAACGGCTACGACGCCACGCGCTATTACACCCTTTCCACGCCCAATCTCGCCACCTTAGAAAAAGCCGTGCAAAACGTGCAAAACCTGCGTGCCGAAAACGAATCCGTGGTGTTCAGCAATCCACAGTATTACCTTGCCGATTTGGAAAATATCAAGCGCACGCTTATTTCCAAAGCCACCCAAGATGCCCACATCCGCGCCGAAGAATTCGCCAAAACAGGCAATATGAAAGTGGGCGCGATGCAATCGGCATCACAAGGCTCATTTGACATCCAAGCCGCCAATTCATCCGAAGACAGCAGCGACTACGGCGGCGGCTACGACACCAGCACCATAGACAAAAACGTGCGCCTAGTGGTAACCATCCAATACCGCATTGATTAACCCCATCCCAAGGCAGCCTGAAACAGGTTTATCCGCTTTCAGGCTGCCTATTTATCTCAAACCATCTCAGCACAAGGAAAGCCAAACATGAATATCTTGATCACAGGCGGCGCAGGCTACATCGGCAGCCACACCGCAGTAGAACTCATCAACGCAGGACACACCGTCATCATCCTAGACAACTACGAAAACTCATCGCCCAAAGTGTTGCAACGCATCCAAGAAATCACAGGTGTTGCCCCCATGTTCTATCAAGGCGACATCCGCGACCGCAGCATCCTGCAAAAAATCTTCGCCGAACAGCAAATCCACAGCGTTTTGCATTGCGCCGCGCTCAAAGCCGTGGGCGAAAGCGTGCGCCAGCCCCTGCGCTATTACGACAACAACATCACAGGCAGCCTGATTTTGCTAGAAGAAATGCAAAAAGCAGGCGTGCACAGCATTGTGTTCAGCTCATCCGCCACCGTTTACGGCGACCCCGAAACCGTACCCATCACCGAAAACAGCCCCACAGGTGCCACCACCAACCCCTATGGCACATCCAAACACATGATGGAGCGCATGATGCAAGACCACCAGCTCGCCGAGCCCGATTGGAGCGTCATCCTGCTGCGCTATTTCAACCCCATCGGCGCGCACCCCAGCGGCAAAATCGGCGAACAGCCCAACGGCATCCCCAACAACCTGCTGCCCTACGTTTGCCAAGTTGCCGCCGGCAAGCTCAAAGAACTCGCCGTATTCGGCAACGACTACCCCACGCCCGATGGCACAGGCGTGCGCGACTACATCCACGTTGTAGATTTAGCCATTGGGCATCTCAAAGCCATAGAACAAAAATCGCAAACCGCAGGCACGCATATCTACAACCTTGGCACAGGGCAAGGCTATTCCGTGCTAGACATCGTGCACGCCTTTGAAGCCGCATCAGGGCAACGCGTGCCCTACGCCATCAAACCGCGCCGCGCGGGCGACATCGCCACCTGCTATGCCGACCCCGCCAAAGCCCAAGCTGAGCTAGGCTGGAAAGCCGAACGTGACTTGCCTACCATGATGCAAGACGCATGGCGCTGGCAAAGCCAAAACCCCAACGGGTATGACGACTAAGTCCCAAACGCATTTTCAGGCTGCCTTAAACACACAAAGGCAGCCTGAAAAACAAAGCAAAGTTGCGGCGCTAAAACCAGCATGAAACAACAGCCCATCATCAAATAATCCATCGTAGGATGTGCAGCCTTGCTGCGCACGCGGTTTACAAGGCAGCCTGAAACTTTCACCAAACCTGCAAACCCAATGGAGCGTCGGCGGCTCGCCGACATCTTGCCAACCAACAACCATGTTGAAGCCAATATTTGACGACGAGCCGTCGCCGCTCCATTTTAGATTTCAGGCTGCCTTGAATGCCGTTTGAAAAGACACAAAAGGCAGCCTGAAACCCCACCCACACGGAAACCCCCGCCCATGAACAGCAAAACATTCATCCGCCACCTTGGCGCATACCTCAAAACCCACAGCCCCCACCCCGATGCCGTCTGCCAAAAAAACGCCGTCCTGTTCCAACAAAACGGCGAAACCTACGGCGAAATTTCCTTCAGCGATATGGGGCGAGACGACAGCATCAGCCTATTTTGCTGCGCCTACAACGCCGAAATCGGCGGGTACATCGTCCAAACCATGTCCCCCTATATGCGCACCAACGAGCCCGACGAATTCAACATCATCTTCCGTCAAGACGCCGTCAACTTCATCGCCAAGCTGCCCGAAACGGAAGACCAAGCCGAGCCGTTTTGCGCCGACATCGCCCGATACATCAAAGAGCAATGCCTGCCCGTTATCCTTGCCGTCCACCAAGCCGCCGCCGAGCTGCTCCGCCACATCGCCGCGCATCCCGACAAGTTCCGCTTCAAAGCGCTGGTGGCAGACTTTATCGCCCGCCGCTGCCAACTGGATGCCGCCAGCTCCTTGGTGCAAAACCTGTTTGCCCACCCCCTGCCTGCATCCCCCGAAGCAGACGCCCCGTTTTCCACGCTGGACTGCATCTTCAAAGAACGTCTCACGCAGCCTGAAACCCCACGCACCGCCCACCCCGTTTACGACCCCATGCCCGATTTTGCCGACAGCACATACGGCAGCTACATGGACGACATCGCCGACATCTCGGCAGTGTTCGACTGCCGCTGGATGTTCGTGCGCCTGAACTACGTTCCCGAAGGATGCGAAGCGCAGCGCGAATACTATCTGGAAGCGGGACAACGCGCCTTGCGCCAATACGAAGCCCTCTACCGCTTCTACGACGCGCACGGACTCTCCGCCAAACGCCTGAGCGGCGGCGACGGTAAAATCATCAAAGACCCCGTCTACCCCGCCGACCTCACCGCCGAAGGGCTGCGCTTCGCCCGCACCGCCCAACACTGGCAAGACACCAAAGGCGCGGCGAAAAACCCGCCCGATGTGAAATATCTGGAAAGGAAGTTGAAAGAAATGCGGGCGCAGGAAGGGGCGTGAACAAACGGTCAGGCAGCCTGAAAAAAACCAAAGCCGTCTGAAAACAGCATGAGAAGTTTTCAGACGGCCTTACAAATGCCAAAGAACGCGTGCGTGGCAGAGCCATGCCCCCTACGGCATGCAGGCTACGCTTGCTGCACTTTCAAAAATCGAAGTGCAGGCTGCTTTTCATAATAATTAGAAAAAACCGCGTAATATTTTTATACTGTACATCATCCAGCAATTCGCAGTCTGCACCCGCCCACTTATTGATTGAACAAACAGGAATAACATGCAGAACCTCTCTTCAGAAAAACCGACAGCCGAATATTCGCATCCGTGGCAATACTTTCTGCTGGTGTACGCTATGAGTGCGCCGTTTTGGTTGCTGTCTTTGTTTCTCAAACACAGTCCTCTGCCTGATAATCTGCCGCTGACCG
>CAUSAW010000024.1:0-22771 GCA_963529725.1 uncultured Kingella sp.
TTGCTTTGATGCCGCTTGATTTTTTCGGGTAGCATACTTTTTAGGACACTACCAAATAGGATTTTCAGGCTGCCTAATCATTGCCAAAGGCAGCCTGAAAACTAATCATCGCGCAGCAATTCGCGCCCAATTTCCGACTGCGCCAAAATCACGCCGTCTTTCACATCCGCCACTTCCAGCAGCTTGCCAGAATGCAGCAGCGCCGTGCGGTGGCACAGCTTGCGAATCACGCTCATCTCGTGGGTAACGATAACAATGGTTACTTGAAAGCGCGTGTTGATGTCTCGCAAACAGCCCAGCACGCTGCGGGTGGTAATCGGGTCAAGCGCGGAAGTGGGCTCGTCTGCCAAAATCACTTTTGGATTGGGCGCAAGCGCACGCGCAATGCCCACGCGCTGTTTTTGCCCACCCGAAAGCTGCGCGGGATAATGCTGGGCGCGCTCGGTTAAATCCACAATTTCCAAGCATTCTTGCACACGCTGGGCGATTTTTGCCGCATCCCAGCCCGCAATTTCCAGCGGAAACGCCACGTTTTCGGCAACGGTGCGGTTGCTCAACAGATTAAATTGTTGGAACACCATGCCGATGTTTTGCCGCGCTTGGCGCAATTGCGCTTCGCTCATCGCGGTTAAATCTTGGTTATCAATCAACACTTTGCCCGTGTCGGGGCGTTCCAGCAGGTTAATCAGGCGCAACAGCGTGGATTTGCCCGCGCCCGAGTAGCCCATCAGCCCAAAAATCTCGCCTTGTTTAATGTGCAAACTGGTGGGCTCAACGGCGGTGAACCAACCCTTGTCGCGCGTTTGGTATTTTTTGGAAACATTGTCCAACGTAATCATTTTATTGTTCTCGTGAAAGATGAAAGCCCGATGTACACAACGGCACAACGGGCGAAAGAATTTTCAGGCTGCCTGAAATGTTTACACGTTTAGCTGTTTGCACCCGCAAGCTGTGTCAAATCGGTGTAGTGTTAAATAAGGGTCAAAGAATGTAACGATTATTAAGGATAGTGTCAAAGCATTTTTGCGACAACGGCGCGGCGTTTTCAGGCTGCCGTTTGTGTATGGCTCAGATGCAGCCTGAAAAACGTTTGTAAAGCGATAGCCAAAAATAGCTTCTCATAATTTTTGTTATTGCGATTATAAATTGCGCCATCTTCAAAAAAAAATATATAATTCGCCGTGTCAATAAATCAAATTTATCAACCGAAACTTTTTGGAGTTTGAAATGTCTGTACAAATTAAAACTGCTGCCGAATTAGAAGGCAAAAACGTACCATCAGTTGTGTTCCACACTCGCCAAGACGATGCTTGGGTGGATGTGTCTACCGATGACTTGTTCAAAGGCAAAACCGTTGCCGTGTTCTCATTGCCAGGCGCGTTCACGCCCACTTGTTCATCTACTCACTTGCCACGCTACAACGAATTGGCTGCCGAGTTCAAAAAACGCGGCGTGGACAGCATCGTGTGTATCTCTGTAAACGATACATTCGTGATGAACGCTTGGTTGGCAGACCAAGAAGCGGAAAACATCATCGTTGTGCCCGATGGCAACGGCGAATTTACCAAAGGCATGGGCATGCTGGTGAGCAAAGAGCAATTGGGCTTTGGTGATCGCTCTTGGCGTTATTCTATGCTGGTTAAAGACGGCAAAATTGAAAAAATGTTTATTGAGCCCGTTAAAGATGGCGATCCATTTGAAGTATCCGATGCTGACACCATGCTCAAATACATTGACCCCAAATGGGAACCGCACGAGTCTGTTTCCATCATTACCAAACCGGGCTGCCCATTCTGCGCCAAAGCCAAAGCGTTGTTGAAAGAAAAAGGCTATGCGTTTGAAGAAATCGTGTTGGGTCGTGATGCTTCTATCACTTCTGTTCGCGCGATTACTGGCAAAGCTACTGCGCCACAAGTGTTTATCGGCGGTAAATACATCGGCGGCAGCGACGATTTGGAAGCCTACTTCGCTAAAAAATAATCCGGTTTTTCTGGATTAACCTTCAAGTGGCCCGACCGTTTTCTCCTCCTTTTCGGGCGGGCCCCCCTAATGACTTTCCTCATTTGGTTGTGCGGGCAGCTTAATTGCAATAGTTAAGCTGCCCGAACAACTTTTTTTGCGTTAAGGCAGCTTGAAAACGATTTTTAAGATGTTGTTTTAGCTTCGCTGAAACTCGCTTCGCTCGTTTTCAGGCTGCCTAATCATTCCCGCTATAATAGGCAGCCTGAAAAACCATTTTGATGATGCCCAACCATGATTGCCCTAATCCAAAGAGTGTCCCAAGCCAGCGTTGCCGTTGCAGGCGAAACCGTTGGCGCCATCCAGCAAGGCTTGCTGGTGTTGCTGGGTGTTGAACACGGCGACACACAAGCCATCGCCGATAAGCTGTTGCACAAGGTTTTGCATTACCGCGTGTTTGCCGATGATGCGCAGCGCATGAATTTAAACGTGCAACAAGCGGGCGGGCAGCTTTTGATTGTGTCACAGTTCACGCTGGCGGCACACACGCAAAAAGGTTTGCGCCCCGATTTTGCTGGCGCTGCCAAGCCCGATGTGGCGCGCGCGTTATACAATTATTTCTGCGCCCAAGCTGCCACACACATTGCCACGCAAACGGGTGTGTTTGCGGCGGATATGCAGGTGTCGCTGGTGAACGATGGGCCTGTTACTTTTTGGCTGCAAGTGTCGTAAGCGGTTTCAGGCTGCCTTTGGTTATCCGCTAAGGCAGCCTGAAAAGCATTTGTAGCAATCTTTCAAAAATCCTATTTAAAACACGGTATAATCGCCACTTTCCCAAAGCAAAACAAGGAATTCATTATGTCTGCCATCCATCGCGATTTAACACGCATTCGCCACAACACCAAAATTGTGGCAACGCTAGGTCCTGGTAGCAACAACGTTGATTTGTTGCGCGATATGATTAGCATCGGCGGTTTGCATGTGGTGCGTTTCAATTTTAGCCACGGCACGCCTGAGTTCCACGAAGAAAACGCCCGCATTGTGCGCGAAGCGGCGCGGCAAGCGAAATTGGAAGTGGCGATTATGGCGGATTTGCAAGGCCCGAAAATTCGTGTGTCTAAAATTGCAGGCGGCAGCATTCAGGTGGAAGCGGGCGAAAAATTGCTGTTTGATGCGGCGCTGGAAGGCGAAGGCACGCGCGAGCGCATAGGCTTGGATTACCGCGAATTACCCAACGACGTGCAAGCAGGCGATGTGCTGCTGCTGGATGATGGCTTGCTCACCGTTACCGTAGAAAAAGTAGTCGGCAGCGAAATCCACACCATTTGCAACAACAGCCACACGCTCAAATCCAACAAGGGCATCAACAAACAAGGCGGCGGCTTGTCCGCAGGCGCGTTCACCGAAAAAGATTTCCGCGATTTGAAAACAGCGGTGAAAATCGGCTGCGATTATTTGGCGGTGAGCTTTGTGAAAAACGCGGAAGATATGCACATCGCCCGCCGCGCGGTTGCCGAAGAGTGCGAAAAATTGGGCTTGCCAATTCAACCAGGCTTGGTATCCAAAATTGAGCGCATTGAAGCGATTGAAAACTTGGACGAAATCATTTTGGCATCAGACGGCATTATGGTGGCGCGTGGCGATTTGGCGGTGGAAGTGGGCAATGCCGCCGTGCCTGCGCTGCAAAAACGCATGATTAAGCGCGCGCGCGAATTGCGCCGTTTCAGCATCACTGCCACGCAAATGATGGAATCCATGATTACCAACCCCGTGCCCACGCGCGCCGAAGTGAGCGATGTTGCCAACGCAGTGTTGGACGGCACAGACGCGGTGATGTGTTCCGCCGAAACGGCGGTGGGCGCGTATCCGTTTGAAACCGTGCGCCAGATGTCGCTGATTTGCGCGGCGGCGGAAAAAGAACAGGATACGCTGGTGGGCGTGGACGAGCACGCGGTTACCGAAACAGGCGAAATCACCCACGCGGTTGCCAGCGCGGCAGTGCACGTTGCCAAACAGGTGAACGCTAAGGCGATTGTGGCGCTAACCGAGAGCGGCTCATCAGCGTTCCATGTGAGCCGTTATGGCATTTTGATTCCGATTTACGCGCTCACGCCCAGCGAAAAAGCGCAACGCCGCATGGCGATGTATCGCGGGGTGCGCCCGCTCAAACTGACCACCAGCAAAGACCACGAAACCGCGTTCACCGAAGTGGAAGCCTTGCTGCGCGAGCGCGGCGTGTTCCAAGCGGGTGAGCAATATGTGATTACCAGCGGGCGGCGTATGCGCGAAACGGGCAGCACCAATTCGCTGGAAGTGAGAACGGTGCGCGAATAAACGCAAAGGCAGCCTGAAACCCATTTTTCAGGCTGCCTTTGTTTTGCGCGATAGCATGGCGGCGGTATTTGCTTATTTGAGCGGCAAGCCGCCGCAATGATTTGGATTGAATCCACCATCATTTTGCCACAGGAGAACCGCATGACCTCGCAAGAAACCTTGTCCCAAGCCCAAGCGCTGTACCGCGAATGGCTGAAATTGCAGCCTGAATTGGAAGCTGCCGAGCAAACGTGGCAGCGCAGCGCGGAAATTATGCGCCAACTGCAAGTGTTCTATTTCAACGGCGCGTATGCGGATTTGCGCCAGCGCGAAGAAAACGGCGAGCCGCTGGACACGCGCACCGAAGGCGAATACAGCGTGTTATCAGAAGACGCGATTTGGAACGCGGTGCACGAGCATCAAGCCTTGGCATGGCAGCGCGTGCGTAGCAGCCTGAAAATATTAGACCCTGATAACCAAGTGTAATGGCGTGTAGCCATTGTTGTTTGGATGGTTAAAAGGCAGCCTGAAATTTGGTTTTCAGGCTGCCTTTTGGTCTGGTCTTTCGGGGTAATCATCCCATTTTTCCTTTGTTTTGTTTACACCATTTAGGCAGCCTGAAACGGATAAACGCGTTTTGCTGATGCCGCGCAACAATGTGCCATGCAAAACGGCGACAACAGCAAAAAAATCACAAAATTTGTGATTACACATGACTACATTTTGTGTAAATTTAGGTATAGTAGCGTTATCTGTCGTAGTTCTTAACTTACCCACCACAAGCAAAGGAAAAGCTATGTCCACATCGGCAAAAGAAACCCTCAACCCCTTTGAAATCGCCCGCAAACAGGTCAAAACCGCCTGCGACCGCCTGAACGCCGACCCCGCAGTCTACGAAATCCTGAAAAACCCCATGCGCGCGCTGGAAGTAAGCTTCCCCGTGAAACTGGACAACGGCACGGTGCAAACCTTCACGGGCTACCGCGCCCAGCACAACAACGCCGTCGGACCCTACAAAGGCGGCGTGCGCTTCCATCCCAATGTCAGCTTCGACGAAGTCAAAGCCCTTTCCATCTGGATGACCATCAAATGCTGCGTTGCCGGCGTGCCCTACGGCGGCGGCAAAGGCGGCGTGATCATTGACCCCAAACAATATTCCGAAGCCGAGCTGGAACGCATCGCACGCGGCTACGCCAACGCCATTGAGCCACTGATCGGCGAAAAAATAGACATCCCCGCGCCCGATGTGAACACCAACGGCAAAATCATGTCGTGGATGGTGGACGAATACGAAAGCATTGTCAAAAAATCCGCCCCCGGCGTGTTCACCGGCAAACCTGTGGAATTCGGCGGATCGCTCGCACGCAACGAAGCCACCGGTTACGGCGTGAACCTCGCCGCCGTGCAAGCCCTCGCCAAACTCGGCAAAGACGTGAAAGGCGCAACCTACGCCATTCAGGGCTTCGGCAACGTGGGCTTTCACACGGGTCTCTACGCCCATCAGGCAGGCGCGAAAGTCGTCGCCGTTTCCACCGTCGATGTCGCCATCTACAACGAAAACGGCTTGGACATGGACGCGCTGATTAAGGAATACCAAACCAACGGCTTCATCACCAACCAAGCGGGCTACGGCAAAGAAATCAGCAACGCCGAACTCTTGGCGCTGGATGTGGACGTACTCGCCCCCTGCGCGCTGGAAAACCAGCTCACCTCCGAAAACGCGGGCAAAGTGCGCGCCAAAATCGTCGTCGAAGGCGCGAACGGCCCGACCACGCCCGAAGCCGACGCCATCATGCGCCAAAACGGCGTGCTGGTTGTGCCAGACATCCTTGCTAACTGCGGCGGCGTAGTCGTTTCCTATTTTGAATGGGTGCAAAACCTGCAAGGCTACTATTGGGAATTTGACGAAGTGCAGGAAAAACAAACCGTCGTCCTGCGCCGCGCGTTTAACGACATTTGGAATTTGGCGCAGGAGTTTGGCATTGATCTGCGCACCGCGTCCTACATGATGAGCATCCGCCGCTTGGAAAAAGCGATGAAGTTCCGCGGCTGGTATTGATTAGATAATGACGAAAGGCAGCCTGAAAATCCGTTTACTGGGTTTTCAGGCTGCCTTGAATATTTGCCGATTGCGGATACCGCCGCCAGCTACAAACTATTTTTCAGGCTGCCTCTAAATGCCGTCTGAAAGGCAACAGGCAGCCTGAAAACGCATCAAGCTCAAGCTGCAGCAAATCAAAAGGTGAGCATTTTGGCTCACCTAGTTTATTTACGGACGCCGTTTCAGGCTGCCTTTTTGCTAATCCAGCCCTATTGTTTCCTGCGCGTACTCCCAATCCGCTGCATCAATCAACAACTCCCAATCGCCCGCTTGCAGCACGCGCTCGTTTTCAGGCTGCCTTGCCAGTTCATCGCACACCGCCTGCCAATAATAGCCATCGGCTCGCGCGCTTTCGCTGTTCGTTGTCGCCCTATTCTGCTGCACACGCATTGTTGCGCCCTGTTTTGTGGTGTATTCCGCGCCATGTTCCAGCAGCAGCCAAACGCTGCCTTCTGCGGTGCAGCGGTGTTCGTGTTGGTATTCGTAACACCAGCCCACTGCCGTTTGTCCGCACGCATCCAGCGACAAGGCGGCGGCAAACAGCGGATAAAATTGCCTGCTTGGGTGGTTATCGGAGGGGATGAATGCGGTGGTGCCGCTGCTGCCGAGCACTTGGGCAGCGTGGAAGGCGGGGGCGTTATGCAGATTGGCGATGAAATCAAAGGGCATGGCGGCGTGGTTGAACACGTTGTCTGCCATTTTTTCAAATACCGATGGCGATGAAAACGGTGCAGCGGCATAGACGGCGCAGTCGGGCGCGATGCGGTGGTTTTGTTTGAGCAGGCTCGCACCGAGTGCGGCAATCAGGCTCAGGCGGCTGAAACGGCGCGGGTCAAGACCGCTTTGCTGTTGCAGCGCGGTTTTGAGCTGTTTGGTGGGGATTGATGCGTCGGTATCAAAACGGGCGACAGCGGTGATGCGGGGGGTTAAATGGATGATGTCCATTGCCAGATGCCTGCGGTGTTGCTGCCGCCGAAGCCGAAGTGGTTTGCGAGGCAGTAGAGATTGTTTGTGGGAGAGATGCTGCGCCCGTGAATATCGGCAAGGGTGCGGTTGCGGAGCGATTGGGCGAGCAAGGCGATTTCCAGCGCGGCACTTGCGCCGAGTGTGTGTCCGATTTGCGGTTTGAACGCGACCAGCGGGGGGAGCGTGCCCAATACGCTGTTTAAGGCGGCAAGCTCGGCGCTGTCGGTGTCTGCTGTGCCGATGCCGTGGGTTTTAATCAGCGCAATCTCGCTCGGGGCGATGTTTGCTTGTTGCAGCACGCGGCGAATCAGGCTCGTTTGCGCTTCGGTGTCGCTTTGCACCAGCGCTTTGCCCGTATTGGCGGCGGCTGCGATGAGTTTCAGGCTGCCTGAACGGGCTGGCGCATCGGTAGAGAGTGCCAACGCTGCCACGCCTTCGCCCAATATCAAGCCGTCGCCGCCGAAGGGTTGGTAGTCGTGGGTAAACAAGCCCAAGCTGTGAAAATGCAGCAGCGTGAGACGGTTGAAATTTTCTATGCCCAGCACAAACGCGCGTTTTGCCAGGCCGTGCGATAAGAAGCGGTGCGCCTGCATCAGGGCGTGGGCGGACGAGGTGCAGGCGGTGGCGGTGTTGAATATGTTGCGGTTACCGCTGCGACGGGCAAGGTCGTCGGCAAGATAGAGCAGATGGTTTTCCAGAGGCGGAAGATGGGTGGCGCGGCGGTTTTCGTATTCGGAAATCAGATAGGCGCTGGATGCGATGAACACGGGCGCGCTGTGCCAGCTTTCAGGCTGCCAGCCTGCTTGTTCAGCGGCGCGGCGCAAATGTTGTTCGGCGGTATCGGCAAGTTCGGCACGCGAAAGGCTGTCGGCGGCGAAGGCGCGGTAGTATTGGGCTTGCTGCGGCTGCGCCAAAAAGGTGAAATCCACCGTTTCAGGCTGCCTGAAAGCGCGTTGAGTGTTTGCTGCGCACGTTGCCGCTGCGCCGTGCAGCCAAGTCATGCGCCGTGTTCCGCGCGGACAAACGCCGCCAAATCGCGCACGCACATCATATGCTTGCGCACCATGCGGTCGCCCTGCAACCGCACGCGAAAATGCTGCTGCAATGCCACGCTGATTTGCAGCGCATCCAGCGAATCCAAGCCGATGGGGCTGTTGTCGCCGAACAGCATGAGGTCGTCTGAAAAATCGGGCAGGTCAATCGCATCGGTTTTTTCGGCTTCTTGCAGGATGAGTTTTTTCAACTCGGTTTCAAGGGCTTCGGGGGCGAGGGTGAAGGTGTAGGGCATGGGTGAGGCTTTCTGGATTAAGGTTGGGAGAAATGGGCAGCCTGAAATTTTTGCAAAGGCTAAAATTTGCCCAAGCCGTGCAATGCAGCGAAATCATCTTGTTCCGCATCGGTCTGGCGGGCGTATTCCGTATCGTTGGCAATCTGCCGCGCCAAGTCTTCGCCGTATTGATCGGCGATGAAACCCAAAGCCATATCCATGCCTGCCACTACGCCTGATGATGTGTAGAATTTTCCGTCTGCCACCCAGCGTGCCGCTGCTTTCCAATCTACGCCGCTGCCAAAGCTGCTTGCCCAGCCAAAGGCTTTTTTGTTGGACGTTGCCGAGTGTCCGTCCAAACAGCCCGCCGCTGCCAGCAACGCCGAACCTGTGCAGACCGACAGACACCATTTTGCTTCGCGCACACGCGCGGCGAGCATCTGCAAAAACGCGTTGTCGGACACCAGCGTACGCGTGCCCATGCCGCCGGGGACAAGCAAAACCGAACCTGCGGGCAATGGCGGGCAGGCTTCGGTTTCCATCACAAAGCCCGCGCCGCCGCGTATTCTGCCACCGTTTGGCGACACATAATGCAGTGCGCTATTGGGAATACGCCCGAGAAAATCTGCCGGACCGATTAAATCAAGCGCGGTGTAGTTGTGGTAAACAAGACAGTAAATTTCAATAGAATTCACGGTTGTCCTTTCTAAATTGTGATGTGCGGCAGCCTGAAAACGGAGTTGGCGTTAATAATCAATGGTTTCAACAAATTCTGAATTTGTAGGTCAGGCAGCCTGAAACCTAAAAAACCGTTCAAAACCTAACCTGCGTCCGCAACTGCCTTTGATACACCCACACCGCCGCCGCGAGCGATACGGCTGCAAACCCCGCCAGCAGCGCAAGATAGGGCACGATGCCGTCCCAACCGCTGCGGTTGAGCAGTAAAGCCTGAAACGCTTTCAAGCCCCACGCCATCGGCGAAACCCAAGTCAGCTGCTGCATGGCTTCTGGCATCACATGGGCGGGCACCATAATGCCACCGAGTGCCGCCATCAGAATGATGCCGCCGCCGCCCAACACTACCGCGTGTTCGGTAGATTTGGCGCACACGCTAATCAACAGCGCATAGCCAAGCGCAGCGGCGGAGACGGCGGCAGACAACAGCGCATAAGGCGCAAGGCTGCCGTTTAGCACCAACGCGCTCACGCCGATTTCAGGCAGCAGATAACGCCCAAGCAGCAGCATCCCCGCAAACTGCAATTGGTTAATCAAAAAATACGGCACGAGTTTTGCCGCAATCAGCCCCGCCGCGCCCGCACGCGCCAGCCGCAGCCGCGTAATCGTGTTGGTTTGCCGCTCCAAAGCCATCACGTTAGACAGCGGAATCATGATGAAAAACATCCCGAAAATCAGCCATGCCGGCACGCTGTGCTGCACCGCGTTTGGCTTGATTACCGCGCCGCCGTGTGCGCTCAAATAATGCTCTTCCAGCATCGGGCGCTGCAAAAATGTGCTAACCGCATCCAGCTGCGCGGCATTTTCTTGGTTAATTTTCTGCTGGATTTCTGTGCGGATATTCGCGGGCAGTTTGCTGTCGTTGATTTGGATGCCGCTGCCGTCAAAATACGCATTGATGCGCGTTTCGGTGTAATGCTGGCGCAGCACGCCTTTAACCGCCGCCAGCCACGAAGGCTCGGCATCGGGCGCAACGTAAATCTGCAAGGGTTGGTTGTCGGCAAGATTGTCGGCAATGCGGTTGGGATTGCGCAAAACCAGTTGAAATTGCTTGTTGTGCAAACCGTTTTGCGCTTCGGCAAGCTTTTCAGGCTGCATCAGGGCTACCTGAATATCGTCTTGCGCCAAAGCGGCGGCAAATTGCGTGTTGATTTTGTCGTTAGCAACGCCCACCAGCGCAATGCGGCTGCCGTGGTGCGGGTCGGCATCGCGGCTTAACGCCAGCGACATAATCAGCATAAAGGTAATCGGCATCACAAACAAAACCGCCAAACCGTGCAAATCGCGGCTGAGCAGTTTCAATTCTTTAATCAAAGAAGCGGCAATCATGGCTGTTCCGTTTCGCGGCGCAAAAAGTCTAAATAAAACGCTTCCAGCGAGCCGTGCCCTTGCTGGAAATAGCGGATGTGTGCGCCGCTGTTTTGCAACGCTGCATACACCGCCGCCGCATCCTGCGCTGTTTCCATCATGCCGCGATTATCCAACGGCGCGGCTTGCAGCGCGGCTAAGGCTTCGGGCGGCAAGGTTGGCTCGGTAACAAAGCGCACCGTTTGCGCCTGCGCATCTAACAGCGCGTCCAAGCTGCCCTGATACACCAAACGCCCGTGTTGCAGCAGCGCGATTTTGCTGCACAGCTGCTCAATTTCGGGCAGATAGTGCGATGTGTACACCACCGTTACCCCCTGCCGCGTCAAATCGGCTACGCTGTCCAAAATAAAGCGGCGCGACTGCGGGTCAATACCCACGGTAATCTCGTCCAAAAAAACCAGCTGCGGCGCGTTTACTAGCCCGATGGCGAAATTCAGGCGGCGTTTCAAACCGCCCGAAAGATGCTTGGCGGCTTTGTGTGCGTGTTCCTGCAAACCTGCCTGCGCGATTAAATCGTGCAGCCGTTTTTTATCGCGCATGGCGTAAAGCGAGGCGAAAAACAGCAGGTTGTCCCACACCGAAAGCTGCGGATAAAACGCAAAATCCTGCGGCACCAAGCCGATTTTCTGCCGCTCAGTGCGCGAAAGGCGGCGCAGCGGCTTGCCGTCAAACAGAACTTCGCCGTGCTGCACTTCCTGCAAGCCCGCCAGCAGCGACATCAGTGTGGTTTTGCCTGCGCCGTTGTGTCCGAGCAGCCCCAGACATTCGCCCGTTGCGATTTCAAACGACACGTTATCCAGCGCAAGCGCGGCGGCGCGGGGATATTGGTGGGAAAGGGATTGGATTTGAATCATGGGAAACCCGTTTTCAGGCTGCCTTGCGTTTCAGTTCCCGCCACAGTGCTTCTTCTTTATCGGCAATCTGGCGCAAGAACGCGGCGATTTCGGCACAGCCGTTGGCAGATGGTTTTTTGCATTGCTTCACGCACATGGCAGCAAATTGCCGCCACTCGTCGCCGATGGCGGTCATGGTGGCTGAGGCAACCTGAAAAGCAGGTTCGCCGCAGATTTGCGCCGCCTGTTCCAAAAAATAGGCGTAGATGTAGCGAAAGCCTGCGCCGCCCGTGCCGATTTCTTCCTGCATCCGCACGAGATGCCCGAGAAAGAGTTTTTGGTATTTTTCATCGTGTTTGGCGGGCAGGTTTTCAATGTGTTGCGCCACGGTGCGGATGCCCTTAACGCCGACAAAAAACACGGGCGCAAGCATTTGTTTGGCGTTTTTGCGGATGGCGCGGCGGATGATGGCGGGCAGCTTGGCAGCGGTGTTTTCAGGCTGCCCTTGTGTGTTTAGGGTGTACATCATGCCTTTGGCGGCGAGTGCGCCTTTGGCAAAACGGGCGCGCTGCAAATCGTTGCTCGGGCAGCGTTGCACGCTTTCAAACACGGGGTCGCTGATTAAATAATCATCGCCGTCTTTGCCATAAACCAAGAGATTGTGGGCGTTGAAGTGAAAGCGCATTTGCTCGGGAAAATAAGGTAGCCAGTAAACGGAGGTTTGCAAGCCTACGAGCTTGCCGGCGGCAAGCGCGTTATCCAGCGCGGCTTTGCCCTCTTCTGGGCGGGCGAATTTTTGCACGCTGAGTTTCAGCCCGAGCGCGCGGCAGATGCGTTTGATGATGCTGCACGGCGGTGTGCGGTAGGAAACCAGCGGCATGCCGTTGAGCTTGACTATGGGCAGCCATACGAAGGTGAGCGCGTGGGCGATGCCGAAAACGAGGGCTTCGTTGAGCGGATAGCCGCTATGGTTGAGCAAGGTGGACATCACGCCGCTTTCGCAATGGGCGGTGTGCTGATGGGGAAAATCGGTCATAAGGGGCTTTCGGCTGTTTCAGGCTGCCTGAACGGTTTTTAATTGTTCTACGCTGATATTCAGGGCATCGGCGTATTGCTGCAACACGCGCACGGGCAGTTTGGCGAACACGTCTGGGCGCAGATGGCGGCGCGTTTGCCATTGCCACATGCCTGCGGCGGCAGCTAGGCTGGCAACGTCATGGCGGGCGCGGTACATCTGGTAATACAGCGGGGAATATTCGCCGCGCAATACGGCGGCGTGGGCGGCTTCGGTTTGCGCGTCCAGCTCGTGCACAGCAAGCGCTGTGGCATAGGCTTCGGCTTCCCAGCCGCTGCTGGCGGCGGCTTGGTAATGCCCGCCGTGCGTGCCGTAGATGATTTTTTTGTGTCCGCCGTAGCTTTCGCTTTGGTCTTGGGGGATGTCGTTGATGTCCATTTTCAGGCTGCCTCCAACAGCATGAAACAAGTGGAAAACCGCCCGCTTTCGGGGATGTAGCACAGCACTTTTTGCCCGCGCTCAATGGGGAAACGGCGCATAAATTCTTCCAGAATAATGTAAATGGAAGCTGAGCCTGTGTTGCCTTTTGTGGCGAGGTTGGTGAACCATTTTTCCTGCGCAATCGGCAAGCCTGCGTTGGCCAGCCCTGCGGCGACTTTGTCGCGGAAAAAGCCCGATGAGTAATGCGGCAGAAACCAGTCTATGTCTTCGGCTTTCAGGCTGCGTTTTGCCATGATTTGCGCGAGTGGTTTTTCTATGGTGTAGGGGATGATATGTTCGTTGAGCAACTTCACGTCTTGCTTCACCGCCATGATGCTGCTTTGCGCGCGTTCGTCTGCGCCGACGGTTTTCCAACCGTGGAACGCGCCGTCGCGGATTTCTGCGCCCGCATACATGCAAGGCGGCATTTCGTTGGCGTAGGACAACAATTCTATCCAATGGATTTTGAAATTCAGGCTGCCGGCAACGGGGCGGTCGGCAAGCAGCGCCGCGCCCGCGCCGTCGGAAAGCATCCAGCGCAGGAAGTCTTTTTCAAAGCCGATTTCGGGCGTGGCGTGGTGCAGCAGCCTGAAATCGGTTTCGCTTTGAAAGATTTCGCCGCGCATGATGGCGGAGGCGTTTTCGGATGCGGTGGCGATGGCGGCGGCGTGTTCGCCTGCTTTCACGGCTTGGTAGGCATATTTCATCGCCGCCATGCCCGAAACGCACACGCCTGCCAGCGAAACGGTTTCGCACGGCGGCAAACCGCTGAGCCCGTGCACCATCACGCCGTGCCCCGGCATGGTTTGGTCGGGATAGGATGTGGCGCAGGCAAGGCAAGTGGCATCGCGTGCTTCGGGCGCGGCGGCAAACAGTTGGCGCAGGGCTTCGGCGGCGAGTTCGGCGTTGGTGTGGGTGGCGGCGCGGGTGGCGGGGTCAATGGCGTAATGGCGCGCGGTGATGCCGTTGGCGCGCAAAATCATGCGGCGCACGCGCGATGGAATGCCGCCTGCCATGCCGAGCACGGCTTCCATTTGGTCGTTGGCAACGGGCGCGTTGGGCAAAAATGCGGCGGCGCGGGTGAGATAGACTTCGGTAGTCATGATGGTGTGTGTGGTAATAAGAATTTCAGGCTGCCTAATGGGTTGGCAGGAATAATGGTTTTCAGGCTGCCTGTGTGTTCAGGTAGCCTGAGTGGAAAATCATTCGCCAGAAGGTTGGGCGTAATAGCGTTTGGCGGCGGCAAGACGGTGTTTGAGCAGCGGATGCAGCAGTTTTTTCAACACGATGCTGATGGGTATCACCGTTAAAATCAGCGTAATCAGAAACAGGATGTAAACCGCCAGCAGCACGCGGCGTAATATGGGCGAAACCTGCCCCGCTGCCATCAGCAGCTTGCCCCATAAGTAGAAACTGCGGGCGGCGGCTTTCTCGCTGAAAATCAGTTTTTCATCCACCCGCGCCGCGCCCATGTTTTGAAACAGCGTTTCGTTGAGCGCTTGCTTTGCCAGCAGTGCATCGCGCAATTTTTCGCCAAAGCGCGCGCCGTCTGCTAATTCCGCATCGGCGATGCCAGCGGCGGGCAGAGTTTTGAAATAGTGTTTGTCGCCTGTTAGCAGCCATGCGGGAGTGGTGATAAAACTTGCCGCCGTGCCGCAGGCATCGGTTTTGACGATGTTGCCAATCAGCCGTGCGCCGTTGGCGGCGAGCAGCGTTTTCATTTTTTCCTGCGCCGAAAGCCACATATTGCGGCAGCCAATCAGCGTGATGACGGGCTTACCCGATAGCAGTTGGCGTGTGTTTTCGTGTTGCAAAAAGGCGGTGATGGGCTGGGATGGCGCAAGAAACCATACGGTGTAGGCAATCACAACCGCATCGTAATCATCATGCGGAATATGCGGCGGCTCTATTGGCGCGGGGTGCAAATGCGCGGATTCGGGAAAAGTGTCAAAAAAGCGCCAAAATCGCCACGGAAAAGGATAGGGCTGCTGCGGCACAATCGGCACACAATCGGCAACAATGCCCGCTTGTTGCAGCGGGCGGATGAAGTGTTGCACCAACGTGGCAAGCTGCCCTGTTTGGGAGTAGTAAACGATTAAAACTTTTTGGGGGGTCATGATGGATGGCGCGTGGGCAAATTGCCGAATTATAGCTTTTGTCTTGTTTTTTTTAAATGAAAGGCAGCCTGAAAGTCCAAAACCAGCTTTCAGGCTGCCTTTTTCATGCGCTTTACAGCGCGCTTTTGGCAAATTCGCCCAGCGGTTTGCCCATTTGGATTTGGCTAAACTGCATTACCGTGCGGTCGCCCTGTTTTTCGTTTAATTCAATTTTGCGCACCACGCTGTCGCCGATGATGTCAATGCGGGTGAAAATTTGGCGCGTGATGGCGGTTTTGGGCGTGAGTTGCAGCGTCCATTGCTGCGCCGTGCCGCTTAGGCTGAGGTCAAACTGCTTTTCTAAGCCCTGCGTGTTGCCGCCGAGCAAATCCAAAAAAAGCTGGATTTGGCGGTTTTGCCCGAGCTTGTTGGCGTTGGGGTTTGTCCACGCGCTGCCTGTCCATTGCATGATGCCGTCTGCGCGCACGCGCAAGGTGGTGTCAAACGGCTTTTGCATTTGCCAGAGCAAGCCTTTTTTGGGCACTAATGTGAATGCGCCGCTGGTGGTCATTGGTTTGACGAGCGATTTGAGATAACGCTGCTGGGTAAACGCGCCTTGCACGTTGGCAGGTTTTTGCAGGGTTTGCGTCAAATCGGCAAGCGAGAACGCCCACAGCGCGGGCGCAGCAAGCAGCATCAGCAGCGTTAAAAAAAGTTTTTTCATGGTGTGATTTCCTTGTTGAATAAAGGGGGTAGGCAGCCTTGCCCCTTTGTCCAAATCTTTGATTTGGGTACAAAGGGGTATACCGCAGCGCAACGCGCAAGGTTGAAAACACAATTTTCCACGTTTCAGGCTGCCTGAAACGTGGGGTGTTGGCGCACGGCGTTGAGCCAGCTTTCGGGCGTTTGAAACTGCATTTCGCCCGTGGCAAGGCAAACGGCGGCTTGGGTGGTGGAAGCGCGGGTGAGGTTTTCGCCTGTTGCCGCATCGCATAGGGCGTATTCAATGCGCAGGCAGCTTTCAATTTCCACGATTTTCATCTCCACGCGGATGCTCTGCCCGAACTTGGCGGGGCGTATGTATTTGAAATCCATTTTCACAATCGGCCAGCCATAGCCTTGCCGTGCCATTTCGTTGTAGTCGTAGCCGATGCTGGCGAGAAACGCGCAGCGGGCGACTTCCAGATATTTCACATAGTTGCCATGCCAAACGATGTGCATGGCATCAACATCAAAAAAGGGGATTTCCAGTTCGTGGCTGTGGTGGCAATAGATGTGTTTTTTCATGGTGTGCTTTCTGTGTTTTCAGGCTGCCTCATCGCCCCAAAAGTCGTAAAAATTAAACCATTGCAGCGGGTTTTGCGCGCATTCCTGCGCCATTATGTCGGCAAATTTTTGCGCGGCGGCGGCAACTTGGGCGGGGCGATTGCTGCGCGTCCAGCTGGCGGTGTCGGCAAAGCGGCGCAATTTTAAATGATAGCGTCCGTTTTGTTTGATGCAAAACAGCGTGTTGATTTGGGTTTTGAGCAAGGCGGCGAGTAGCCATGCGCCTTGCGGCAGTTGCGCTTTGTGTCCCAAAAAATCAACGGCAACGGTTTTTTCGCCGCGCACGGGCACGCGGTCGGCAGCGATGGCGAGCCATTCGCCGTTTTCTATGCGCTGGCTGAGTTCCAGCATCAGGTTGGCATCTAAATCGTTCACTTGAATAAGCTGTATGCGTGCTGCGCCTGCTTTGTGCAGGGCTTCGTTAAACGCTTGGGCGTGCTGGCTGTGCACGAGTACGTTGAGTTTGAAGCCTTCGTTGTGCGACACCAAGGCGCGGCACACTTCGGTGTTGCCGATGTGTGAGCAGGCGAAAATTTGCCCGCGCCCGCGTTGTTTGACCAACGCGTACACGTCATCGGGGTCTTCGATAATCAGGTCTTCGTAGCGGATTTTGCGTTGCCACACGGCAAAGCGGTCGCAAATGGCTGCGCCAAAGGCGGTAAATTGGCGAAACGATGCCATGCGCGGCAGTTGAACGGCGGGAAAGGCGGCGCGTAGGCGGGCTTGATAGCGGCGGATATGGCGGCGGGCGCGAGGGGCGGTGGCGTAGAAATAGCACACAATCAGCGCGATGCTGGGGTTAAGCAGCCATGCGGGCAGGTGGCGCACCATCAGCGTGGTGAGCGCGAGAAACAGGCGGTTGCCGCGCTCGGGTTGCGCCGCCCAATGGTTGTGTTGCAGCGGTTTCATCGTTTCAGGCTGCCTGTGATGCGTCGCCACAGCATGGTGCAGAATAAGCGTGCGTGCATTTTGCTGATGCTAAGATTGTCTGCCCATGCGCGAAAATGGGAAATGCCGTCTTGCGCGTAACGCACGGGGGTGGGAATCCAAACGGGCTTGATGCCACGCCAATACAGGCGCACCAGAATTTCGGTGTCAAAATCCATACGATCGCCCAGCGTTTCTTCGCACACCACGGCAAGAGTGGGCGCGAGCGGATAGAGCCGAAAGCCGCACATGCCGTCTTTGATGTCGCGCGAGGCGGTGTGCAGCATATTCCAGAAATCGGTGATTTTGCGCCCGTAGAGCCGTGCTTTGGGGGCATCGTCGCCGTATTGCGGTTCGCCGCAGATGATGTTTTCAGGCTGCCTTTGCGCGGCAGCGATGAATTTGGGCGTGTCGGCAAGGTTATGCTGCCCGTCTGCGTCCACTTGCAAAACGTGGGTGTAGCCGTGTTTTTCGGCGTATGGCAAGCCTGTTTTGATGGCTGCGCCTTTGCCGCCGTTGTGTTCGCGAAAGAGAACGTGTATGCCGTCTGCTTGCAAATTGTGCAACACGGCGTGGCACTCTGGGCGCGAGCCGTCGTCCACAATCAGCACGTCCAAACCAAAATCACGCAAGGCATGGGCAACGCTGCCTACGGTGTCGGGGTGGTTGTAGTGGGGAATTAAGGCGAGAATTTTCATGGTTTTGCCTTTACGCAGCGCAAAATGCTGTGCCCCAAGCCGATGCCGTCTGAAATTTCGGCAACCGCCAAGCCTGCGCTTTCTATGCAGCGCAGCAGGTCTGCGGAATGGAAAATTTTGCTGTTGCCGTTTGCCATGGCGGTGAAATATACGCTGGTCATGGTTAGGCAGTAGGCGGCGGTTTCGTAGCGTTGTCTGTCCCACAAGGGTTCCATGATAAACAGGCTGGTGTTTTCGCTCATGGCTTGCGCGGCGCGGCGCAGAATGCTGGTGGCTTCGGCGGTTGAGAAGCAGTCTAAAAATTGGCTCATCCAAATGGCATCAAAGCCTGTGGGAAAGGGCACGCTGTCGTCTAACAAATTGGCAGCGTGCCCGTGGATGCGCTCTGCGCCTGTTTTGCCGCGCACGGCTTCGCGCATCAAGCCTAATTGCTGCGGCAAATCCATGATGGTGATGTGCACATCAGGGTTGAACGATACGCATTGCAACGCCCAACGCCCCGTGTTGCCGCCCACATCCAGCAAGCGTTGCACGGGCTGGGCGAAAACAATCTTTAAGGCAGCCTGAAACGCGCTGTCGGAATAATAGTGGTCAAACGCCAGCCATTTTTCCTGCGCCACAGGCGGCAGCGAAGACAAGCCTTCGTAAATGGTTGCCCAATCGCCAAACACTTTCAGCCCCTCGGGTTTGCCCGATTGCAGCGTGGCATCCAAATCAAACAAGCCTTGATAGCAAATTTCTTGCACAAAATCCAAGTTCACCCGCGCCATTTTGTCGTTGAGCAAAAACCAGCCTGCTTTGCTGATAAAAAAGCGGTCATCGCGCGTGAGCACCGTGCCGATGGACAGCGACGCTTCCAGCAGCACTTGCGCGGCGTAATCGCTGATGTTTGCCGCCTGCGCGATTTGGGCGCGGGTTAAGCCGTGATGCGCGTGGTTAAGCTGCGCCAGAATGCCGTATTTCAGCATCAGCCGCGATACTTGGAACACAACGGGCGCAAAGGCGATTTCCTGCGCCAAACGCTGCGCCTCGCGGGCGGTTTGCTGTTCTTCGGTGTAGCGTTCGGCAAGATGGGGGGAAAGGTTCATGGGATTTCCTTGGTGGATTGGGTTGGTTAAAGCATGGAATGTTGCGGCAGCCTGAAAACGGGGGAACGGCTTTTTTGCCAACAAAATAATAGGCAAAACAGACTTTCAGGCTGCCTTTAAACAGCGTGATTGCTGGCTGATGCGGCAGCCTGAAACACAATCCGCCCCGAAGCGCAGGCATTGCCGTTTTGCGTGATTTTAAATGCCAGCTTGTTTTTTGCCGCGTCATAATCCAACGCCACGGCGATTTCGTCATGCGGGCGCACAAACTGCTGATACTTCAAACTTTCCACGCGCACCACAGACTGCCTGCCCCAAGCATACCGCACCGCCAAATCGCGCACCCATTGCAGTTCCACCACCCCGGGCACGAGCGGAAAACCAGCAAAATGCCCACCGAAATACACCAAATCCAGCGGCACGCGCGCGGTGAACACATTAGCCTCGGCTTCATGCCATCGCGGTGCGGTTTGCGGTTGGCAAAAGGCAGCCTGAAAATCGGCGGCGGCAATTTTTGCCTGCGTGTTGCGCGGTAACGCATCGGCAAAACGCCAATAGCGCGGCAGGGCGATTTTGTCTTGCGTGGCGGCAAGATGTTGTTTGAGCGTATCGACAACTGCCGTCCGCCCGCGTTCGCGCAGCGCGGCAATGCCTGTTTCATTCAACGCCAGCCATGCTGCCACGCGGCGGTTGTGCAGGGCGCAATGCGCGTCTGCCAGCCATGGATGTTGCAGCAGGCTGTGTTCTATTTGCGTGAGCGACACGCGCTTGTCTTCCAGCTTGATGATGCGGTCTTTGCGCCCCAGCAGCCTGAAACCGCCGTTTTGCGCTTCAATTAAATCTGCCGTTTGCGTTTTTTCTGCCCACGGCGATTGCGCCCACAACGCGCCGTCTGCATCCTGCCCAAACATCACGCCGTCAAACGGCTGCCAAATTTCTCCGCCGCGGCGGGAAGCGATGATGCCCGTTTCGGTGCTGCCGTAAATTTCGTAGGGACGATTGGCGTGCGCGGCAAGCTGCGCGGCGGTGGCTTCGGGCAACGCGCCGCCCGATGACACAATGCCTGCCACGTTTGCCGCCGCTGCCGCCCAATCGCGCCCGTTTTCTAAACGGTTAAGCACAGCGGGGCTGGCAATCCACACGCTTTTGCCGCGCGTGGCGGCGAGCAGGTTTTCGGGATAAGTGGCTTGGGCGCGGGCGATTGTCCAGCCTAGCGTGAGCGAGAGCGCGAAGCGGAAGGTGAAGCCGTATAAATGCTGTGGCGACACGCTGCCGACTGCGGTTGCGCCTGCGTGGTCAAAGGGCAGTGCGGCGGCAAGCGTGGTGGCTTCGGCTTGCATTTGCGCAGCGGTTTTCACGATGATTTGCGCGTTGCCGCTGGAACCCGATGTTTTCAAATGCGCTTGGGCATCGGCGGGGATGCGCCAGTTTTCAGGCTGCTTGCTGTTTTCAGGCTGCCTTTGCGCAAGGATAGTGGGCAGATGCCATGTTTTTTCGTGAACGATGGAGTCGGTGAGAAAAATATCTGCGCTGTTGCCCCAAGCGATGTTTTCGGGCGCGGTATTGGGCAGCAGCAACACTTTTACGCCTGCGTGCCATGCCGCCAGCACGGCGCAGGCAAACAATGCAGCATCGTTAAACCACATGGCGGCAGATTGGCAATGGCGCGCTTTCAGGCAGCCTGAAAGATAAAACACCGCATGGTTGAACTCCGCCCGCGTCCAATTGGGCTGGGCGGAGATGAGATCGTTTTGCGGCAGATGGGGAGAGAGTATTTCGGTAAGCAAATGCATGGCGAATGGGTAATGAAAATGGATGGGGAAATAGCGTTTTGGCTTTGCTGAAACGCGTTTTCAGGCTGCCTTAAACGGCTGATTTTGCAGCTTGCCAACAAATGATTACATTCCAGCAAGAGCATCAGAATGAAGTAATCAATGTGCAAAAATTGTAGGTATTTTCCCCCAGAAAGGCAAACTCAACGCCTTTAAAAAATGAACGGATATACAAATACAAATGGATACGTTAAAATCCGCGCGTTTACCAACCTTAACATTCAACCCTATTTTTAGGAGACGATTATGACTGTTCGCATTTCTCAAGTTTTGTTGTTATCTGCTGCTGTGGCGCTATCTGCCTGCGCATCAACAGGCGGCTCTTCCGCCCCCGCTGAGCGCGAAACCAGCCCCGCCGCCGCACATACCGAGCACCATGCTGCCGCCCAACCCAGCGGCGCAGTCAATTGCCGCAGCATCGGCTCAGCTGCGGGCAGAGGCAAAAATGATGGCTATATGTGCAAAGCCTCTGTTGTGCTCAATTCCGCCGAAGCCCGCGAAGTGCTTGATCCTTCTATCCGCGTATCCTATGGCAGCACCAGCGGCAAAACTAATGTATCGCGCCAAAGTGCCAATGCCACAGGCAAATCCGTGGATGCCGCTTGCCAACGCGCATTCTTAAACGCGGTTAAACGTTTCCAATCCAGCGCATCGCGTATGCACAAAAATTCCGTGCGTCTTGTGAGCTTTTACGACCGCCAAACCAAAGGCGGCAGCGAATACGAATGCCACATCGGCACATGGCATAGCTATGTTGTGCTCAAAGGCAGCTACCACTAAGCAACGCAACAACCACCGCTAGTCGGTGGTTTTTTATAGCCCACGCTTTTAAAAACACGGCAGCCGTGCGTTTTATGCTTTTCAGGCTGCCGCATAAGATGATGTGAATACAGGCTGAATATGACCAAGCTAATTTGCCTGCTAGGCACGCGCGAAATCGCCCATGAATACAACCGCGCATTATTAAGCCCCGAAGATGCCCGTCGCGTGGCGCAATCTCCGCAGTTGGAATCGCGCTTGGATTGGCAAGTGAGCCGAGCTTTAAAGCGACGAGCGAGCCTGCCCGTAGTGTCGTTGAGCCACAGCGCGGGCAATGCGGCGGTGCTGTGCGCCGATCAGCCGATTGGCGCGGGTGTGGATGTGGAAATGATGCGCCCGCGCGATTTTGCCGCGTTAAGCGCATGGGTGTGCAGCGATGATGAGCGCGAATACTTGCGCCAACATAATTGGCAGCCTGAAAAGTTCTATCGCTTATGGTGCAGCAAGGAAGCGTTGATTAAAGCAGCGGGCTTGGATTTTCCTGCTGATATGCGGCGCGTGAGCTGCAATGGAGCGGACGGCGGCTGGCGCGTGGATGGGCAGACGGGCTGGTTTGGCATCACGCGCACGGTTGGCAGCGGTTTGATGCTGGCGTGCGCGTGGCGGCAGCAGAACGTAACGGTTGAAATTTTGGAGATGGGGTAAGCAAAAAAGCAGCCTGAAAATGGCACATCCCTAACCGTTTGACACCATCCGTACGCTTGAACCCATCAGCCTGTTGGGGAATGTTGCCTGCGGGCGCAACAGGCATTGTGGCAGCAATATTCCGTCAGCCCAAATTCGGTTTAATGCTTGTGCATTTGCCGAAGATGAGAAATTGGCTTTGTCCGCGCCGAACTGCAGCATGGTGTAGGAATTAACTGTAGAAAACCCTAGCGTTGTTTACAGTATTCCAAGGACAATACTGTTATGAACATGCACAAAAACACCCGCCTTACCCCGCACCAC
>CAUSAW010000025.1:0-22568 GCA_963529725.1 uncultured Kingella sp.
TGGTGTTGGTGGTTGTGTGTGGGGTGTGTGGGGGGGGGGTTTTGGTGTTTGTGGCTGCTTTTTTGGGAACGACCGCCTTAAATGGTGGGGGCTATTTACGGTGGGATGGGGGATAAAGGGCAGCCTGAAAAGGGGGCGAGTGGGCGTTTCAGGCTGCCTATTGGATGGCTTGTTCTTGCCAAACATTGCCGCGGTAAGTGTTGCTGAATAAGTGATATGGATGAAGCGTCGGCGGCTCGCCGATATTTTGCTAAACCCATATAGCTTGTTTAATTGGGTGATTTGGCGGCGAGTCTTTCAGGCTGCCTTTTTGGGATAGGCAGCCTGAAAACGGGTTTAGTCTAGCCAGAAGGGGTTATGCCCGCCGCGGGTGTATTCGTTTTCTTCGGCAAGCAGCATATCTAGGGCAAGGCTGGCAAGGTCGTCGGCGATGGGGTCGGCGTGTTGCTGGCCGCTGCGTAGGAAGGTTTTGCGGTAGTGGTGGCATTTGTCGCAGCATTCGGCGCGCGCGCCTTGATACACGGGTGGGGCTTCGGGGTTGTCTATTTGTTGATGGGAGATGGCGGATTGGTCGTTGCAGAAGGTGCATTTGGCGCGCAGGGCGTTCCATTGGCTGTTGCATAGGGCGCAGTGTTGGTAGCGCAGTCCGTCCCAATCGCCGCCGCTCAGGATGATGGATGCGATGGCTTCGCTGCCGCAGTGTGGGCAGTGGGCACGGTCGTCTTGCGGGGGGATGGTGTCGTCGCTTTGTTGTTGGGCTTGGGCGGTGTAGGCGACTTGTAGGGCGGCGTGTAGCCAGATTTGGTAGGTTTGTTCGCGTTCGTGGATGTTGCCTTGCAAAACGCGTTGGGCGATGGCGATAAGCTCGGTTTCTGGGGTATTGATTAGGGTTTGCAGCGTGGCTTGGGTGGCTTCGGATAGGCTGGGGGCGATGTGCCCAATGATGGTTTTCAGGCTGCTGATGGTGTGCGCGGGAATGGCGGGGGCTTGGGCGGGGGTGTTTTCAGACTGCCTTGGGTGTTGGTCTAGGGCGTGTTGTTGCGCTTGGGCAAGGCTTGCCATGATGCTGAGATAGTCGTGCCATGAGCTGTTGTCTTGCTGGGCAAGCTCTTGGAAGCGGATGGCGCGCTGGGCGAAGATGTCGGCTTTGGGGGGGATGTAGAAGGGTTTGTAGAAGAAGGGTTTGTTTTTGATTTGTTCGGGGGTCATGGTGGGTTCCTTGTGTGAGGGGGGGATTGGGCAGCCTGAAAATGGTTTTTGGCTTGGCTGAAATTATTTTCAGGCTGCCTTTTAATGTTGCGTTGGCATTTCGTCAAATAGGATGAGTTCGCCGTCTTTTACGCGGTAGAGATAGTTGGATACGCGGTAGGGGGATTCTTCGGCAAACTCGGTGGCTATTTCGCGCATCAGGGCGATGGCAACTTTATCATCAGGGGGGCAGGCGAGCAGAGCATCGCGGGCGGGTACGGCGCAAATGCAGTCGTTGGCAAAGGGTAGCTCGGCGGCATCCAGCAAGTTGTTCACGCAAAGCAGTAGGCTAGCGTTGTATACACCATCCAGCTCAAGCAGCACGACGGCACTGTCGTCTAGCTGGGCTAGGCTAACGTTGTCTTCAATGTAGTTTGAGAAGTTTTGTGCGGCGAGAACAAGCAAATCATCCATGCTGATTTGCTGTTCTTCTAGGTCTTTTTCGGTGAGATAGCGAAGAGTGTTGTCTAAATCAAGCGCGTAGGTAGCCACTAAATCGCCTGCCATGGCAATGCACAGCAGTTCGTCTTTTGCTGTGGCATCGGGGTAGGCTTTTTGTATTTGCTCGTAGTAATTAGCCACCCATTCTCTGTTTTTGAGCATGGGGAAGATGTGGGATTGGATGTCGCTGGGGAGATTGGGGTTTTGGCTTTCCATCAGGGCGGCGAAGGTGCGAGCAACGATGTTGTCTAAATCTTCGGGGTCTTGGCGATAGAGAGCATAGAAGTTGCCCAGATAGCCTGCCATGCTGCCGCCTTGTCCATTGGGCAGGTGGATGGTGGCTTGTTCCATATCGTCGCCCCATTCAATATCAACGGGTTGCCCGAGCTGTTGGGCGGCGTAGTCGGTGTAGTAGTGGACAAAGGCTTTCCAGTCCATCGGCTGTTTGCTGCCGAATAGTTTGTTGACAAAAGACATGATGCGCTCCTTGTGGATTGGGCAGCCTGAAAATGGTTTTTAGGCTGCTTCAATATATTGCGGATGGGTGTAGATGGTGAATTTTTCGGGCTTGGCAAAGCCGATTAGGGTGATGCCTGCTTGCTCGGCGATTTGGGCAGCGAGCGCGGTGGCAGCGGAAACGGCAACGATGGTGTGGATGCCGATGCTGGCGGCTTTGGCGATCATTTCGTAGCTGGCGCGGCTGGATAGCAGTAGCCAGCCTTGTTGGGTGTTGGTTTGCTGTTGCATCAGATGCCCGATGAGTTTGTCTAGCGCGTTGTGTCGCCCGATGTCTTCATAGCTGACTTGGATTTGCGCACCTTCCACCCATGCGGCGGCGTGCAGGCTGCCTGTTTGCTGCCGCAGCGGCTGGTGTTGGTCAAATTGGGCTAGGGCTTGGTTGATGTGGCTGGCGGGGATTTTCAGGCTGCGTGTTACGGGAGCGATGCAGGGCTGGGCAGCGGTTAGGCTGTCTATGCCGCAAAGCCCGCAGCCTGTGCGCCCGTTGAGCGTGCGGCGGCGTTGTTTGAGCGCGGCAAAGCATTCGCTGGCGATTTCTAGGCGAGCTTCTATGCCTTGCGGTGTGCTAACGATTTCGCTGTCGTAGAGCTGGCTGGGGCGTTGCAGGATGTGTTCACTGATGCTGAAACCGAGCGCGAGCTGGGGGATGTCTTGCGGCGTTGCCATGATAACGGCATGCGAGATGCCGTTGTAGATTAGGGCGATGGGGGCTTCTTGGGCGAGCGTGTCTTGGGTGGGGACAAGGTTGCCATGTTGATAGCGGGTGATGGGGCGGATTTGGATGGGCATGATAAGGCAGCCTGAAAATGGGGTAGGGGGTGTTGCAAAATGGGGGGATGTTGTTTTCAGGCTGCCTATTGTTGGTGCGATAACGGCGGATAGGCAGCCTGAAAAATGGGTTGGTGCTTTGTGGTTGGCGTTGGGTGCAGTGTTTGCCATGCGTCTCGTGCCGACGGGGCACTTACTTTTCTTTGCTTCGCCAAAGAAAAGTAAGCAAAAGAAAGGCGACCCCGACGTACAGGTTTGGCTACGCCAAACTTCCCTCACTCTGCATCCTTTTTTCGGCGCGTGCGAACTAGTCGCACTTCGTGCGCCGTCGGACAAGCGCACGCTTTTTCCCGAAAAAAGAATGCTGCGTTCGGCTGGACGTAGGGGAGAAGGCAGCAGTATTAAACATTTGTGATGATTAGGCAGCCTGAAACGCCATTTTAAGCCTGTGCAAACTCCAAAGGCAGCCTGAAACCTAAAATGGAGCGGCGACGGCTTGTCGCCAAATAGCGTCACTCAACGAGTTTTACTGGTTGGCAAAATGTCGGCGAGCCGTCAACGCGCCATGAATTACTGGTTTGGGCAAAGATTTTCAGGCTGCCTACTGTTTACCAAATCAAGCACGATAGGGGCAGCCTGAAACACCCTTCAACAAAACCCAACAGCCGCCATTCTACCAAACAAAGGCAGCCTGAAATCCGCTTCAATTCGTTTTCAGGCTGCCTTTGGCTGGGTGTTTACTGCATCACGTTTGCGGTTGGTTTTCTGCCGCAGCAGGCATATCGTTTGCCGTTTCAGGCTGCGTTTGGCTGGCTGCGTTGCCGCCTGAGCCGTTGCTGCCATTGCTGCTGTCGTTTGGCGTTTCGTGCGCGTTTGCCATCACTTCGCGATACCATTTGGGGTGGTGTTTTTTCGCCCAAGTTTGGGTAACCACGCCTTCGGTCATCGCGCGAATCGTGCCGCGAATCCAAATGGCAGCGTAAACGTGCACAATAATGCCTGCAATCAAAATCGTTGCCGCCCAAGCGTGCAGCAGCAGGGCGATGCGCACGGTATCAATGGCAAAATAGCCCGAGAAATACTGCCGCCAAGCGATGATGCCTGTGATGCCCAGCACCAGCATGCAGCCCGTCATCAGCCAAAACATGCCTTTTTGCCCGCCGTTGTATTTGCCCACATCGCCCACTTCATGCCCATTGAGCACCTGCGGTACCGCCATCATCCATTTCACATCTTCCTTGTTGATGAAGTTGTGTTTCCAATAGCGCAAAAATTGGCGGAAAAAGCCGAGAAACATCACCACGCCAATAATCGGATGCACCATACGCGCCAGCTGCGGCGTGCCAAAAATGCCTGTTAGCCAGAAAAACGCGGGGTAGAAAAACGCCAAGCCCGAAATGGCGAGCAGTACAAAACAGCCTGCCACCACCCAGTGGTTAAAGCGCTCGGCGCGTTTATAGCGTTGGATTAAGCGTTCTTTTTTCATTATGCGTCCTCCTCACGTTTCAAGATGTCGCCCTCTTTGCCGATGACTTCGGGGGCTTCTTCTTCGGCTCGGTTCGGGCCTACGGTGATGTAGTGCAGCCAGCCTGTTGCCACAGCGGCGGCGATGCCAAAGGTTGCCAATGGTTTGAGCAAGCCTTTCCACAGTTTCACCGTTGCGCTGATGTGTGGGTTTTCAGGCAGCCCTTTATACAAAGTAGGGCGGTCGGCATGGTGCAACACATACATAACGTGCGTGCCGCCCACGCCTTGCGGGTCGTATAAGCCTGCGTTTTGATAGCCGCGATGGTTCAAATCTTTGATGCGTGCGGCGGCAAGCTGTTTCATGTCTTCCTTGCTGCCAAACTGAATCGCGCCTGTTGGGCAAGTTTTCACACAAGCAGGCTCTTGCCCAACTGCCACGCGGTCGGAACACAAGGTGCATTTGTAGACCTTGTTTTCCTTTTTATCCATGCGCGGAATGTTGAACGGGCAGCCTGCGATGCAGTAGCCGCAGCCGATGCAGTTTTCCTGATGAAAATCCACGATGCCGTTTTCATATTGCACAATCGCACCGGGCGACGGGCAGGCTTTCAGGCAGCCCGGGTCGGCGCAGTGCATGCAGCCGTCTTTGCGGATAAGCCATTCCAATTTGCCGTTTTCTTCGTGTTCGGCAAACCGCATTACCGTCCACGATTTGGATGTCAGGTCAATCGGATTGTCGTACACGCCGTGGTTTGTGCCGATTTCGTCGCGGATGTCGTTCCACTCAGAACACGCCATTTGGCAGGCTTTGCAGCCAATGCAAGTGGTTACGTCAATTAGCTTGGCGATTTCTATGGGTTTGCGCACCCCTGGGGGCGGCGTGATTTCTGCCGTTGCAGAACGGCGTTTGATGTCTAATGATTGCAGTGCCATGTTGCCGCTCCTTATGCTTTTTCAATGTTTACCAAGAATGCTTTGTATTCAGGCGTTTGCGTGTTGCAATCGCCCACAAATGGCGAGAGCGTATTCACGATAAACTGTTTTTGCCCTGATACGTTTTCCCAACCACCATGCAATGGAATGCCGATTTGATGCACGGTTTTGCCGTTGATGGTTAAGGGTTTCACACGTTTGGTAACCACAGCACGCACTTTAATCCACGCGCGTTTGCTGCTGATTTTCACCCAATCGCCTTTTTCAATGCCTTTTTCTTTTGCCAATTCTTCGCTGATTTCGCAGAATTGTTCAGGCTGCCCAATCATCAACAATTTCACGGATTTCGTCCAAAATTGGAAATGCTCGGTTAAGCGATAGGTGGTGGCGACATAAGGGAACTCTTCGGCTTTGCCGATGCGGTCTTTGATGCTGTCAAACACGCGCATGGCAGGCGTTTGCACGATTTTGGGGTGCAGGGGGTTGGTGCCGATGGGCGATTCCAATGGCTCGTAATGCTCGGGGAACGGCCCGTCTACCAGCTTGCGTGCGGCAAACAAACGCCCCACACCTTCCTCGTTCATAATAAATGGGTTCATACCGCTGTTGGGTGCTTCGTCTGCTTTAAAGTCGGCAACGTCTGCCCCCACCCATTTTGCGCCATCCCATTTGATGAGTTGGCGATGCTCGTCCCATGGCTTCCCGCTCGGGTCGCACGATGCGCGGTTATACACAATACGGCGGTTGGCAGGCCATGCCCACGCCCATTTTGGTGTGTTGCCCAAGCCGCTGTCGGTGTTGTCGCGTCTATCCATTTGGTTGCCCGCTTGCGTCCACGAGCCAGAGAAAATCCAGGTGGCGCATTCGGTGGTGCCATCGTCGCGCAGTTGGGCGAAGCCATCCAGCAATTCGCCTTTTTTGCGGATGATGTTGCCATCGGCATCTTTTAAATCTGCTAAGGCGTAACCATTGGATTCTTTTGCCATTTCGGCAGGGCTAGGCGCGTGCGCTTTGGCGTATTTCCACGATAATTTGGTAATCGGCTCGGGGAATTTGCCGCCTTCTTTTTCATACAAGGCTTTGAGGCGTTGATACAGCTCGCCCATGATGTCCAAATCGGGCAACGATTCGCCGTATGGGTCTGCCCCTGGATGGTGCCATTGCAGCCAGCGCGAAGAATTAACGATGGAACCTTCTTCTTCGGCAAAGCAGGGGGTAGGCAGCCTGAAAACGGTTGTGCCGATTTTGCTCGGATCGGTGGCGTGCGCGTCGCCGTGGTTTTCCCAGAATGATGCGGTTTCGGTTTTCAGCGGGTCCATCACCACCATAAATTTGAGTTTGGAAAACGCTTCGGTTACGCGACTGGCATCAGGGAACGAGCCTTGCGCGTTAAAGCCTTGCACCAACAAGCCTTTCATCTTGCCTTGATACATATCTTCGGTAATCTGCAAGATGTCGTACATTTTTTCGTATTTGGGCAGCCAGTCATACGCCCAGTTGTTTTCGGCGGTGGCGCTGTCGCCATACATCCATTTGAGGAAGCTCACGAAAAAGGCGGGCGTGTTTTTCCAATAGTTCAACTGGTTAGGTTGCAAGGCTTTGGGCGTGTTGGCGTTGAGATAATCTTGCAGCGTGGCTTGGTTTTCGCTGGGCAGGTTCAGATAACCTGGTAGAGAAGTGGACAGCAAGCCCAAATCCGACAAGCCTTGGATGTTGGAGTGCCCGCGCAAGGCATTCACGCCGCCGCCCGACATGCCGATGTTGCCCAGCAGAAGCTGAATCATCGCCATGGTGCGGATGTTTTGCGAGCCGTAGGAGTGTTGCGTCCAGCCGAGGGCATACATAATTGTGCCTGCTTTGTTGGGCGCGGACATTTCGCCCCATGCTTGGGCTACTTTGAGGAAATCTTCTTTGCTGGTGCCGCAAATGGTGGTCATCATATCCAGCGTGTAGCGGGAATAATGTTTTTTCATCATTTGGAACACGCAGCGCGGGTGTTGCAGCGTGGGGTCGGTTTTGGCGTAGCCGTTTTCGTCTAGCGCGTAGAACCATGTTTCTTTGTCGTAGAACGTGCCGTGGGTATTTTCAGGCTGCCCATTGGGGTTTTTTGCGCCTGTGAACAAGCCATCGTTAAAATCAAAACCATCTGCCACGATAAACGAAGCATTGGTGTAGTTTTTAACGTATTCCCATTGGATTTTATCGTTTTCAATCAGCCAGTTAATCAGCGCACCCAAGAAGGCGATGTCGGAACCTGCGCGGATTGGGGCATAGAAATCGGCGACGGCGGCGGTGCGGTTAAAGC
The DNA here is from genome assembly GCA_963529725.1 of uncultured Kingella sp. Taxonomy (GTDB): domain Bacteria; phylum Pseudomonadota; class Gammaproteobacteria; order Burkholderiales; family Neisseriaceae; genus Kingella_B. The sequence continues at coordinate 7,682 of CAUSAW010000025.1, forward strand.
GCGGGTCTACCACAAACAGCTTCGTGCCTTTGCGTTTTTTCGCTTCAATCACCCATTTAAAGCCAACGGGATGCGCTTCGGCAGCGTTACCCCCCATCACCATAATGAAATCAGCATTTTGAATATCAACAAATGTGTTGGTCATCGCGCCGCGCCCAAAAGATGATGCTAACGCGGATACGGTAGGCCCGTGGCACACGCGCGCTTGGGTGTCCAGCGCAATCAGCCCCAGCGAACGGGCGAATTTAACGGTGAGAATGCCTGTTTCGTTGGACGAGGCGGATGCTGCCAGCATGCCTATGGTTTCTAGGCGGTTTACGGTTACGCCGTTGGCGTTTTTTTCTTGGAACGATGCGTCGCGCTCGTCTTTAATCAGGCGAGCGATGCGATCCAGCGCTTCTGACCAAGAGATGCGTTTCCATTCGTTGCTGTATGGCTCGCGCACTTCGGGATATTGGATGCGGTTGGGGCTGTTCACAAAATCAATCAGCGATGCGCCTTTGGGGCAAAGCGAGCCGCGCGACACGGGATGGTCTGGGTCGCCTTCAATGTGAAAGATTTTTTTCTTGGCGTTTTTTGCGCCATCGCCCATGCTGTATAGGATGGTGCCGCAACCTACGGAGCAGTAGGTGCAGTTGTTGCGCGCTTGGGATGCGCCTGTGAGCTTGTATTGACGAACTTCTGCAAAAGCGTTGGTGGGCATTAAGCCTACGGCAGCAAGGGTGGTTGCGCCCGCTCCCGCAGCAGTTACTTTGAAAAACTGCCGTCTGGTTACGTTCATGTTTTGGTTCCTTTTTTGGGCGGCTTTTTCAGGCTGCCTCTGTTGCGGTTTATCACGGGGCTTATTCTTATTGCTTAGACCAACAAGCCCGCTTTGTGAAATTAACCCTTATTTATGTAATTGAATGTTATTTTACTGTAATTGTGGGATTTAGTTAAAAGAATATTGTGCATATTTAGCCGGTATTAACCATTCATGCTGATGTTAACTAGTTATTTAGAACTAGTTCAGTAGGCAAAAGGCAGCCTGAAAACGGAAAATGCGTTTTCAGGCTGCCTAAAAGTGTTGGAAATTAGCCTATTTGCGATGCCCTGCGTTAAAGCGTTTTTCTAGCCACGAGAAGAATGCGGTTAAGCAGATGGTCATCAGCAGGTAAACCAAGGCAACGGTGTAAAGCGGTTCTTCGTAGATGGAATAGCGCCCCGAGATGGTTTTTTGCACATATGCCAATTCGGGCACGGCAATCATTGCCAACAGCGAGCTGTCTTTAAGCAGGGTGATGAATTCGTTTGCCAATGGCGGCAGCATACGGCGCAACGCTTGCGGCACGATAATAAAACGCATCGCTTGCGGATAAGTCATGCCCAGCGAGCGGGCGGCTTCCATTTGCCCTTTGTCAATGGATTGAATCCCTGCGCGGAAAATTTCGGTGATGTATGCGCCAGAGTTGGTGGTTAGGGCGGCGATGCCCGCAATCCACGCGCCATATTCGCGGCGCAAGGCAACGGCATCTGGCCCGCTCACCAGCCAGCCATGTTCGGGATGCACCAGCGCCACAAACCACACGAAATACCAAATAAAGATCTGCACATAAAGCGGCGTGCCACGAAAACACGTTATATAAAGCAACGAGATGCTGCGGCAAAGCCATGCAAACGCGCGGGTGAATACATTGCCTTTTTCAAAGCGAATAATCCGCATCAGCGCACCAATCAAGCCCAGCACGGTGCCGCCCATGGTGGCGATGAGCGAGATCACAACGGTAGAAATCGCCCCTGTTAAAAACATATGGCGATATTCGTAAATCACATCGCAGCGAAAATGCAGGTTAGTGCAAATATCTGAAATCATAAAAAACCAGCCAATACAAACAACGTAAAAAACGCGTGATTTTACCTGAAAACTTGTTAGCAAGCATCCACAAACCCCATTAACTGCCTTACAATTCTGTCTTTTTTTAACCTAAATTAACTATGAATATCTGGTTTGGATCTAAACTCCCAGCATCATTGCCGCCCAGCGCCGTTACCATCGGCAATTTTGACGGCGTGCACACGGGACACCGCCACATCTTGCAACGCCTTGCCAGCGAAGCCCAGGTGCGCCAGTTGCACAGCGTTGCCATGATTTTTGAACCCCAGCCCAACGAGTTTTTTAGCCGCCAAGCCAGCCGTCCTTTGCCGCAACGCATCACGCCGTTGCGCGATAAAATCCAGCTTTTGCAACAAACGGGCAGCGTAAACAGCGTGTGGGTGCAGCGGTTTAATTCGCAATTTGCCGCGCAAAGCGCCGAGCAATTTATCCAAACCATTTTGCGCGAGCAGCTCAACACGCGTTATTTATTGATTGGCGACGATTTTCGCTTTGGCAAGGCGCGCGGCGGCGATTTCAGCCTGCTGGCGGCGCAAAGCGATTTTGAAACCGAGCGCACGCCCAGTATTTTGATTGCGGGCGAGCGCGCCAGCAGCACCGCCATCCGCCAAGCCTTGCAATTGGGCGATGTTGCCGCTGCTAACCAAATGCTCGGGCATCCTTACACATTAAGCGGACACGTTAAACACGGGCAAAAGCTGGGGCGCACCATCGGCTGCCCCACTGCCAATGTGCATTTGCCCGCGCATCGCTATCCGCTGGAAGGCGTGTTTGTGGTGCGCGCGGCAGGCAGCTTTGGCGAATGCGACGGCGTGGCATCGTTTGGCACCAATCCCACCGTGTCGCACACGCCCGAAGCTAAATTGGAAGTGCATTTATTTGATTTTTCAGGCTGCCTTTATGGCGAGCGCATTCAAGTAACCTTTTTGCACAAGCTGCGCGATGAAGCCAAGTTTGACAGCATCGCCGCCTTGCAAGCGCAAATTGCGCAAGATGTTCACGATGCCCAAGCATGGCATCGGGCGTATGGCGGTAAATCAGCCGTTCAGGCAGCCTGAAAACAGCCTTGCCTTACACCAACCCTTTTGCACGCGCTGCAAAGATTGGTTCGCATTTTGCAAACCGTGCGCTTTGCGCCTTATGCCTAATTCGTTTCACGTTGTTTCAGGCAGCCTGAAAACGCGTTTGGCAAAGGCATTATCACGTTCTAACAAGGAGAGTCATCATGTTTAACAAAACCATTTGCCTGCTCGGCGCCAGTTTGATGCTTGCCGCCTGCAACAGCACTGCCCAGCCCAACGCCAACGCGGCGAATGCTTCCGCGTCCGTCAAGCAAGTGTGGCATTTGACCGAATTGAGCGGCTACAAAGGCGCGATTCCCGCCGAAGCGAAAATGGATTGGACAAACCTGCCGCAAGCCCACGCCTATATGGGCTGCAACCACATCAATTTTGAAGCGCAAACCGATGCCAAAGGCAGCCTGAAAACAGGTGTAGCGATGTCCACCCTAATGTATTGCGAAGGTGCGATGCCGCTGGAAAACGCATTCTCCAAAGCCATTGAACATTTAACGCACTACGAATTAAACGGCAAAACCCTGATTTTGCGCGGCAAAAACGGCGTGCAAATGAAATTTGAACCCGCGCAATAATCTTGCCAACACAAAGGAAACCACCATGTTTTTTGACCACATTCAGGCTGCCCCAGCCGACCCCATTCTCGGCTTGGGCGAAGCCTTCAAAGCCGAAACCCGCGCCGAAAAAGTCAATCTGGGCATCGGCGTGTATAAAGACGCCAGCGGGCAAACCCCCATCTTGCGCGCCGTAAAAACCGCCGAAACGCGCCTGCTCGCCAGCGAAGACACTAAAAACTACCTTGGCATTGACGGCGTGGCAGCATACAACGCGGCAACGCAAGTTTTGCTGTTTGGCGCGGAACACGAAATCATCGCCAGCCAACGCGCCAAAACCGCGCAGAGCTTGGGCGGCACAGGCGCATTGCGTGTGGCGGCAGAATTCATCAAACAACACACCGCCGCGCAAAACGTGTGGATTTCCGCGCCCACTTGGCCCAACCACAACGCCATTTTCAACGCCGTGGGCATCAATATCCGCGATTACCGCTATTACGACCCCGCCGCGCACGCGCTAGATTGGGACGGCATGCTTGCCGATTTGGCGCAGGCGCAAAAAGGCGACGTGGTGCTGCTACACGGCTGCTGCCACAACCCAACAGGCATAGACCCCACGAGCGAGCAATGGCAAACGCTGGCAAAAATGGCCGCCGAAAAAGGCTGGCTGCCGCTGTTTGACTTCGCCTACCAAGGCTTTGCCAACGGCTTGGACGAAGACGCGCAAGGCTTGCGCACCTTTTTGCAACACAACCGCGAAGTGCTGATTGCCAGCTCGTATTCCAAAAATTTCGGCATGTATAACGAGCGCGTAGGCGCGTTCACGCTGGTGGCAAACGATGCCGACACCGCCGCGCGCGCGTTCAGCCAAGTCAAAACCATTATCCGCCGCCTGTATTCCAACCCCGCATCGCACGGCGCGACAACGGTGGCAATGGTGCTCAACGATACCGAGCTTAAAGCGCAATGGATTGCCGAATTAGACGAAATGCGCGCGCGCATTAAAACCATGCGGCAAAAATTTGTGGACTTGCTGCAAGAATACGGCGCAAAACAAGATTTCGGCTTTATCGTGCGCCAAAACGGTATGTTCTCGTTCAGCGGTTTGACTGCCGAGCAGGTGGACAGGCTGCGCGACGAATTCGCCATCTACGCCGTGCGCAGCGGGCGGATTAACGTGGCGGGGATTACCGATGCGAATATCCGTTATCTGTGCGAATGTATTGTGAAGGTGTTGTAGAACATGGTTGAGGCAGCCTGAAAGTTAGTTTTAGCTTCGCAGAAGCTCGTAAACTCGCTTTCAGGCTGCCGCAATCAAAAAAACCATCCGCCAGCCAGTTGCGCTGCTGCGGATGGTTTTGCTATTGATGCCCGCGTTTATTGGCGCGTAAACGTGCCTTTGAAGGTAACGGGGATTTGCTCGTTGATGGATGCCAGCGCCATCACTTCCACCAATTTTGCCACGCCTTCGCTCATGCCCATTTTTTTCGCATCCAGCATAACAGGCTCGGTGGTTTCCACGCTGATGCTGTTGTCGGCGCTGCGTTTGAGCATTAATTGCGCGTCAATATCCAGCTTGTTGCCGTGAATATCCAGCGTAAGCGGTTGTTTCAATTGCAGGCTGTCGCCTGTTTTCAGGCTGCTAATGGCGTTCATATCAATTTTGCCGCTGATTTCGGCTTTGGGGAATTTTGCCACTTCAAACACCCAATCGCGCAGGCGTTCATCGCGCAGTTCAATATTGGTTTTCACGCTGGCAAGGTCAATGCTCATGGCAAATGCGCCATCGGCGGAAAGCTGGGCAGACGAAGTGGCAAAGGATGATTCTTCGGTGATGGTTTTGTTTTGCTTATTGGTTTTGTTGCTGGTGAAGTGCACTTGGCTGTCGGTAGACACCCAATTGCCTGTGCTTTGCATGGCGTCGCTTGCCATGCTGGTCATGCTTGGCTGGCTGGTCATGGCAGACGCGGCGGTGGAAGCGGCTTCGGGCGTAGATTGTGGCGCGTTGTTGCAAGCGGCAAGCGCAAGGGCGCACAGCAGGGGAAGAAGTTTAGCGTTCATGGGAATTCCTTTTTAGAGTTATCAAAATAAACACGCCGCACAGATGCGTTGTTATGCTGCATGGCGCAGGGCATCTCGTTACAACGTGAAAATTTTTACACAATATGGTTGGGGCTATGGTTTCTATTTTTTAAGATTACGATAGAGAGAGTTAAAAACCGTAAGCAAAAGGCAGCCTGAAAACGGGTTATCGGTTTTCAGGCTGCCTTTGTGTTGGCTTTACCAGCTGGGGCTAAACCATTCTTCCAATTTCAATTGCACTTTCGCGCCCAAGCCGCGTTGCAACAGCGATGCCAAATCGTTGCTCTCAGGCGTGTAGTCCACCAACTCAGGCGCTTTTACCACATCGCGCGCCACGCTGTAAATATTGCCAAAATCGTCCACCAAGCCTGCTTTTTTCGCTTCAATGCCAGTGAACACGCGCCCGCTAAACAAATCGGGATAACCCTGTTCGTTCAGCTTGCCTTTTCGCCCATCGCGCACCGATTTGATGAATTCTGCGTGCACTTGGTTCAGCATTTGCTGGAAAATTTCTTGCTGCGCGGGCGATTCGGGGGTGAACGGGTCGCCCATGCCTTTGTTGTCGCCCGCAATGCGCACGCGGCGTTTCACGCCCAATTTTTGCATCAACTCGGTTACATCAAAGCTGCTGCCAATCACGCCAATGCTGCCCATTAGGCTGGATGGGTCGGCGTAAATCTTATCCGCCGCCGCGGCGATGTAATAGCAGCCTGAAGCGCACATATCTTCCGCCACAACGTAAACAGGAATATTGGCGTGTTCGCGCTTCATGCGGCGAATTTCTTCAAACGCGATATTGGACACCACGGGCGAGCCGCCAGGGCTATTGGCACGCAGCAAAATCGCTTTCACATTGCTGTTTTTATACGCCGCTTCCATGCCTTCGCGCAGAATTTGAACTTGGTCGTGCTCATCGTTGCCGCCAATCACGCCTTTTAGCTCCACCACCGCCGTGTGCGGCTTTTGCATGTTCACAAACTTGTTGCCCGCGGCATTGGGGCGCGCATTGCCATTGCCGCCGCGCGAGCCTGCCATAATCGCCAAGAAAATCAACACAAACACGCCGCGCCAAATATTGCGCCATAAGCGCGCACGACGCTGCTCTTGATAGGCGGCGAACAACACGTCTTTTAAAGTGGCTTGCGCCCATTTTTCGTCTCCAACGGGCAAGGATGGTTCATCGGGTTTGCGGCGGATAAAAGGCATGTTGTCGTCCTCAAAAAATGAAAAACGCTATTGTAATGATGTTTCAGGCTGCCTGCATCTGCAAAAGGGCAGGGGCGGTGCAATCTTTTCCAACCGTTTGGGCAGCCTGAAAACGCTGTTTCCAGAACGATACGCCCTGTTTTCAGGCTGCCTAACGCTGTTTTCCCCTTGCCAACAATGCTAGAATGCCCCTCCTTTTGGCAGCCTGAAAACGGAAATAAACATGATAAAACGCCTTGCCGCATGGATTGTGATGTTGGATTTGCTGTGGAATGTTGTGCTGAATGTGAAAAGTGCGCTGCTGCCCTCTGCCACGCCTGCCCCACGCGATGGCTTGCCCATTTCTCCCGAATTCGCGTTCGGCTGGATACAAGTTTTGGTGAACGGCAGCATGGCGCTGCTGGTTATTTTGTCTATTTTGTTGCTGTTCAAAATGCAACGGCTCGGCAGCCACGGCAATCAACTCGCCTTCACCATTCCACGCGTGAGCGCCATGTTGATAGTGCTGGTTTTTGCTGTGCCATCCGCATGGCTATGGGGCTGGGCGCTGTTGAACACGCTGCAAGGCAACGCCCATGTTATCAGCACCAGCCAGCTGCGCTATTTTGTGGTTGCGCTGTGCCAGCCGTTTCTTGTGTTGCTGGTGTGGAACGTATGGCGGCAACAACGGCGCTTGCGCAGGCGCGTGGTGTTTGCCGTGCAGCCTGAAAATCAGGCGCAGCCCATCGCGGCAGTAAACAATATCACGCGCACCTAAGCATAACGTGCCAGTTGTCCACGCATAAAAAGGCAGCCTGAAACCGCGAATGGGATTTTCAGGCTGCCTTTATGTTGTTTGGCTTAAAGCGTTAAATTACGCGCCTTTTTTGCCGCTCACATTGGCAATTGCCAAGTTGCTGTTGCGTTTCAAAGCCACGCTTTGCACGCCTTCGGGGAAGCTCAAATCAGACAAGTGCAAAATGTCGCCAGCCTCCACGTTTTCGCAGTTCAGCTCAATCGCAGCAGGAATGTTTTTCGGATCAACAATCACATCCACCACGGTGGACAACAAAGACACACGACCGCTTTGCAATTTAACTGCTTTGGATTTTTCCGCGTTCACAATGTGAACAGGAATGCGCATACGCAAAGGCTCGTTTACGTTTACTGCTTGGAAATCAATGTGTTGCACTTGGCGTTTAACAGGGTGCATTTGGTAATCACGCACGATCACATCTTGCTCTTTGCCGTTGATGTTCAGTTTCAGCAATTGAGTAAAGAAAGATTCTTTTTCCAATGCGTAGAACATTTGTTTGTGGTCAACCGCAATCGCTTGCGCTTCGCCCACGCCGTAAACCACGGCAGGCACTTGACCTTCTTTACGCAGACGGCGGCTCGCACCCGTACCTTGCGTTTCACGAACAGTTGCTTGAATTTGAATAGACATTGTCAATCCTTAAAAAATAAAGTTAAAAAAAGAAAAACCGCTACCGAGCTGCGACCAACTCTGCGGTGTGTTAAACCCAAGGGTTTAACAAGATTAAGGCAGCCTGAAAACGAGTTTCAGCGTGGCTAAAACGGCATTTCAAAGCGTTTCAGGCTGCCTCAATAAGCGTCAACTTGGCAAAAACAACGAGCCAGGTTGCACCAATTCTTCATTAAATAAATACGAAACCGATTCTTCATTGCTGATGCGGCGGATGGTTTCTGCCAACAGGCCCGCAATGCTTACTTGGCGGATGCGGTTGCTGGCGCGCGCGGCATCGGAAAGTGGGATGGAATCGGTTACAACTACTTGGTCAATATCCGATGAGTTTAAGCGCTCAATCGCCGCGCCTGAGAACACGGGGTGGGTGGCATAGGCTAATACACGCTCTGCGCCGCGCTCTTTCAAGGCGGATGCGGCTTTGCACAAGGTGTTTGCCGTATCAATCATGTCGTCCACCATCAGGCAGGTTTTGCCTGAAACATCGCCGATGATGTTCATCACTTCGGCAACATTGGCTTTGGGGCGGCGTTTGTCGATAATCGCCAAATCGCAGTTGAGCATTTTGGCAACGGCACGCGCGCGCACCACGCCGCCAATATCGGGGCTCACCACGATGAGGTTTTCAAAATGTTGTTTGGAGGCGTCGTGCGTCAAAATGGGGGTGGCGTAGATGTTGTCCACAGGCATATCAAAAAAGCCTTGGATTTGGTCGGCGTGCAAATCAACGGTTAAAACGCGGTCTATGCCTGCGGTGGCGAGCATATTGGCAACCAGTTTGGCGGAAATGGGTACGCGCGCGCTGCGTGGGCGGCGGTCTTGACGGGCGTAGCCAAAATAGGGGATGGCTGCGGTAATCCGTGCGGCGGATGCGCGTTTGAGAGCATCGGCCATCGTGAGAATTTCCATCAGGTTGTCGTTGGTGGGCGCGCAAGTGGGCTGCAAGATAAATACGTCTCGCCCACGCACATTTTCCAGCAACTCAATGGCAATTTCGCCGTCTGAAAATTTGGTTACGGATGCGTTGCCTAAGGGTGTATCCAAGTGTCTGGCGACGCGTTGCGCTAATTCGGGATTCGCGTTGCCTGTGAATACCATTAAACTGTCAAAAGCCATTTCTTCACCTGCGGTTGGGTTTTGGGTTGAAGTAGGAAACATGGTGCTTCCTTTTTACAGTTGGGATTGCTTGCTCAATTGAGCGATGGGCATTATACGCGCGTTGGGTTAGTTTTTGTTAATTTTCCGTAAACACTTTGTTGTTTCAGGCTGCCTTAAAATGGGTTAAGCGCATATAGTTGCCTATACGCGCTTAATTTGGCTGGGGAGGAAGGATTCGAACCTTCGCATGCTGGAATCAAAATCCAGTGTCTTAACCGCTTGACGACTCCCCAACGGTTTTCATTATGGTGAAAAATGAAAGCGCGAATTATGGTGTTTGGGGGTGGTTTTGTCAAGATGATGATGGGGTGTTTTGGGGTAGGGGATTGTTTATTTTTGGAAATATGTTTTAAGGGGGTGGATGGGTAGGGGGCTAACTGCCCAGCTTTCTAGCTCGGGCGGAAGTTGGCTTTGGATGCGTTGGGCGGCATCTAGGCTGGCGGTGGGCAGGAATAGGCAGGCGCCTGAGCCTGTGAGCTGGGGGGTGCCGTGGGCTTGCAGTTGGTGGTAGGCGGCGGCAACGGCGGGGTAGTTTTGCAGGACGATGTTTTGCATGTCGTTGCGTAGGGGTTGTAGGGCGGCGTAGCTGGGGTTGGGGCTGCTGGGGCTGTTGCGGGGGAGATCGGGGTGTTGGAAGATTTGGGCGGTGGGGATGTGGGCGTTGGGGCGGACGAGGACGTAGTGTTGTTCGGGGATGCTGATGGGTTGCAGTTGCTCGCCGATGCCGCGTGCGAAGGCGGTCTGCCCGTAAACAAAAAAGGGAACGTCGGCGCCGAGTGGGGTGGCGATTTGGATGAGTTGTTCGGGGCTGAGGTTGAGCTGCCAGAGTTGGTTGAGCACGATGAGTACGGTGGCGGCGTTGGAGCTGCCGCCGCCGAGTCCGCCGCCCATGGGGATGGTTTTGTGTAACCAGATGTCTGTGCCGAGTGGGGTGATTTGAGTTTTCAGGCTGCCTGTGGCTTGGCGCAGGGCTTGGGCGGCGCGGACGGTGAGATCTTGCTTGGGGGGGACGTTGGGCGTGGGGGTGTGGAGTGTGATTTGGTTGTCGTTGCGGGGGGCGATGGCAAGGGTGTCGCTGAGATTGATTAGGGTGAAGATGCTTTCTATGTCGTGGTAGCCGTCTGGGCGTTGGCGGATGATGCGTAGGTCTAGGTTGAGCTTGGCGGGGGCGGGGTAGTGCGGAAGGTGGGCGGGGAGCATGGTGGGCTTTCTTGGGGACGAATAAGGCAGCCTGAAAATGGGTTTTGGGTTTTTCAGGCTGCCTATGGATGGTTGGTTAGATTTGGCGGGCGGTGCAATGGGTTGGGGTGTCGCTGGTGGGGGCGATTTCGCTGATGACCATGCGGATGGTGAGTTGGTTGTTTTTGAGTTGCAGGATGCGGGGGGTACCGTCGGCGTGGGCGGTGCGGCTGATGTTCCAGCCCAGTTGGTTCAGGCTGCCGTCGGCGTTGGTGCTGTGGGGGTGGTTGGGGAGATAGGCGCCGTTTGCCCATGTGTGCAGGTATTGGATGGGAATTTGGTAGCCGAGCAGTTGTTGGCTGAGCTGTTCGGGGGTGGCGGCTTGGTAGGTTTTGCCGTTGGCATCGGTGGCGATAACGCCTTGCGGGTCTTGGCAGAGCTGCCCGATGGTGTTGCCCAGCGGGGTGTTGATGTTGATGGTTTCTACGGCGGGGGTGCGCGTCCAGTCAAAATTGCCGTAGCTGCCTTTGTCGTTTTGTTTAACGCTGAGCCGCCCTGTAGCGGTGAAGTTTTGGGCTTGGCTGGCGCTGTGCCATTGGGATGGTGTGTTGTGGGTTTGGCAGGCGGTAAGCAGTAGGGCAAGGGCGAGAAGAGAAAGGGATGATAATTTTTTCATGGGGATTGGAATGGCTGGTGCAGCCTGAAAAGGGGTTAATCCGTTTGCTGGTTTGTTGAGAGATAGGCGTTTGGTTGTTTTCAGGCTGCCTTTGGGGTGGGCGGCATGGTTGCCCAGTTTAACCCGATAGGCAGCCTGAAAACGCAGTTGCGCTGTTATTTTTCAAAGCTGATGTTGAATTCTTTGAGAATGCGTTGCAGTGCGGCGTTGTTGGCTGCTTTTTGCCAACTGGCGCGCCAGATTTTTTTGGCTTGGTAGTGCTTGCCTAGCTGCCACAATGCTGCGCCAAGATGAGCGCCGATTTCGGCATCTTGATCTTTTTCGTAGGCTTGGGCGAGCAGGGTTTGCGCTTTTTGGTATTCGCCATTTTGGTAGAACGCCCAGCCCATGCTATCCATGATTTGTGGATTATTGGGCTCTTTTTTAAGGGCGGCGCTGATGAGTTCCAGCGCTTCGGGCAGGTATTCTTTGCCCATGTCTAGCAGGTTGTAGCCAAGAGCGTTTTGCCCTTGCGCACTATCGGGGTTGTGGATGAGATAGGTACGAAAATCAGCAACGGCTTTTTCAGGCTGCTTAAGCTTGTCGGCATACAATAAACCGCGTTGATAGATGATGGTGGAGCGATCCATGGCATAGGTTGGGCTGGATTTTTGTTGCTCAATTTTTGCCAGCAGTTGGTTGATTTCTTCCAGCGCTTTTTCGGGCGATTGGGATTGAACGAGAATATAGGCGTATAGGCTGCTGATTTCTTGGCGCGTGAATAAGGGATTTTTGCTGGTGATTTCGCTTTCTAGCGCGGTTTTGGCGTGCTGCTGGGCGACTGACCAGTTTTTTTGTTCGCTGGCGATGCTGGCGAGCAAGGCTTCGCGGTCGGTGATGTTGTCGCTTTGGTCTAGCTTGTTCGCCCATTGGGTGGCTTGGGCGTAGTCTTTGTTGCTGGCATAGAGCAGGGCAAGCGACATGGCGGCTTGGTATTTTTGCTCGGATGTGCCGATTTGATAGGCTTTGGTGTAGTAGTTGATGGCGCTTTCGCTAAAATTTTTGGCATTGCGCTTGTTCGCCAGTTTGGCAGCCTGAAAATAGAATTCGGCTTTCGGGCCTTTTTCAATCAGCTTGTCTAGCTTGTGTTGGGCTTTGCGGTAGTCTTGGTTGTGGATAAGGCTTTCAATTTCAAGCTGTTGCCACACGGTAGAGAGCGTGCTGAGATCGGTTTTTTCAAAGAATTTGGTGAGAATTTTGGGGTGGTTTTGCACGATCACTTGCAGCGTGAGCTGGGTGGGCGGCGAGATTTCGGCATCGTGTTGCGCCAAGCGTTGCAGTGCGTTAATCACAATGGCTTCATCGCCGCTGTTAAAGAAAATATCGGCAACGGCGGCTTCGGGTAGATCGGGATATTGCTGGGCGGCTTCGTGCAGCGTGGTTTTGCCTTGAATCAGCAATTCGTTATTGGATAGCGCGGCTTGGGCGAGCAGCAAAAAAGCGCGGCTGCGCTGGGCTTCGTTGGCGCTGGCAAGGGTTTCTTTGAGCGTGCCGATGATGGTTTTGGTGTCGCCTAATGCAAGCGCGCGCACCCATGCAAGGCGTTTTTGTGCGGCGCTGGGGTTGGGCTCAATTCTGCGCCATTCTTGATAAATGGCTTCGGCGATGGGGTAGTTGTGGGTTTCAATCGCGATGTCCATGGCGCGTTCGGCAACATCGGAGCTTTTGGTTTGATTGAGCGTGTGGATATATAAACCGAGGGCGGATTTCACATCGCCTTTAGTGAGCGCCATTTCGGCGGAAGATAGGGCAAAGAGATGCTGACTGCGTTGGCTGATTTGTTTCAGGCGAATATCTTCTTGGGCGCGTTCTTCTTTGGTGAGCTTGTATTTGGGCGATGGGCGATAGATGCGACTGGCGTTGGCGGTGGGCGCGGCGTTGAGATTGCCTGCGAAGGTGAGCGCTAGGGTGAGAGCGATAAGGGTTTGAGTGGTGCGTTGCATAGCGAGTCTCTTGTGTTGGCGATTGGAATAGCGAGCGGTGGAATTTTGGCTGAATGCGTTTTGCGCGGTGCTATTTAATCGCCATTGTTGGGTTGATTTGAAAGGGCGTAACTTTATCATTGTTTGGCAAAGCGGGAAATGGTGGGCGGTTTTCAGGCTGCCTTTGCCCCTATCAAGGCAGCCTGAAAATATACACCATTATCACTGCATCCATTACAATCCCCATTTTCCGCAAAAAAAGAAGGCGCAATTATGCCCATCATCCAATCCCTGCTTGATACCGATTTATACAAATTCACCATGCTGCAAGTGGTGTTGCATCGTTTTCCCCAAGCGCATGGTGTGTACGAATTTCGCTGTCGCAACAAGCAAACCGTTTACCCGCTTGCCGACATCATCCCAGAGCTGGAACAAGAGCTAAACGCCCTTTGCCAATTGCACTTCACCCAAGATGAGCTCAACTATCTCCGCGGTTTACGCTTCATCAAATCCGATTTTCTGGATTATCTAGAACTCTTCCAGCTCAAACGCCGCTTCGTGAAAATCTGGGGCGACGAGCAAGGGCGGCTCAATATCCGCATCGAAGGCCCGATTATCCAAGCCATGTTTTTTGAGATTTACACTCTCGCGATTGTGAACGAGCTGTATTTCCGCCGCTTGGAAACGCCTGCCGTGCTGGAAGAAGGCGAGCGCCGTTTGCAAGAGAAAGTCCAATTGCTCAAAAAATACGACGCCTTGCAAGAACCCAACACGCCGCCGTTTCTGGTGTCTGATTTCGGCACACGCCGCCGCTACAACCTTGCCTGGCAGCGCCATGTCATCCAAACCTTCGTTCAGGCTGCCCCCAATATAGTGCGCGGCACCAGCAACGTGCTCCTTGCCAAAGAACTCGGCATCACCCCCATCGGCACGATGGCGCACGAATTCTTGCAAGCCTTTCAAGCGCTGGATGTGCGCCTGCGCGATTTCCAAAAAGCCGCACTGGATGCTTGGGTACACGAATACCGTGGCGATTTGGGCATCGCGCTCACCGATGTAGTTGGCATGGATGCATTTTTGCGCGATTTTGACCTCTATTTCGCCAAACTGTTTGACGGCCTGCGCCACGACAGCGGCGACCCCTATGTTTGGGGCGACAAAGCCTACGCGCATTATCAAAAGCTGAAAATTGACAGCCGCACCAAAATGCTCACATTCAGCGACGGGCTGGATTTGGAGCGCGCATGGGATTTGCACCAATATTTCAAAGGACGCTTCAAAACCAGCTTCGGCATCGGCACCAACCTCACCAACGACATGGGGCACGAGCCACTCAACATCGTGTTGAAACTGGTTGAATGCAATGGACAATCCGTTGCCAAGCTATCCGACAGCCCAGGCAAAACGCTCACGCAAAACGACACCTTCCTTGCCTATTTGCGCCAAGTGTTTGAGATTAAAGACGAATAAGGCAGCCTGAAAACGGCTTGGCACGCGCAGGCATCATCTTGCTTGCCAACCACATTGCCACAACACAATGGCAGCCTGAAAACCTAATTTATCCGTTTTCAGGCTGCCTTTGCTTTGCGCGATTAAGCCACATGAGACCTTTGCAAAAAAGCCTATCCTTCGACAGCTGAAACCGAAACACAGGTTT
>CAUSAW010000026.1:0-22522 GCA_963529725.1 uncultured Kingella sp.
AGATAGGTGTGGTTATGATAGGTTGTGCGGGTGGTTTCTATTTTATTTTACTATATTTTCAGGCTGCCCATCGCAACAACAGGCAGCCTGAAAATCATTTATCCATCACAAAAACATCTTTGCAAACATCAAGCCAAACACCAAGCTAAACGCCATGCTCAGCAAGCCAGGAATCATAAAGCTGTGGTTGAAAATGAATTTGCCGATTTTGGTTGTGCCCGTGGTATCAAAGTCAATCGACGCGATAATTGGGCCATAGTTTGGGATAAAGAAATAACCGTTCACCGCCACAAACGTGCCGATGATAATCGGCGCAGGCACGCCCAGCTTAATCGCCAGCGGGAACAGCGTCGCCACCGTTGCCCCTTGGCTGTTCACCAACACCGACAGCACAAACAGTGCCAAAGCAAACGTCCACGGCGCAGTGTTCACCAAGCCAGAAACCGTGTCTTTCAGCATCGCCATGTGCGCGTGCATCAGCGTGTCGCCCAGCCAAGCAATGCCCAAAATCGCAATCACCGCGCGCATCCCTGCATGGAACACCGAGCCTTTGGTAACCGCATGGTTATCAGGTTTGCAAAACCATAAAATCAGCGCACCTGCCGAGAGCATCACAATTTCAATCGTATGCGCCATGCCCAAAGGCTTCATCGCACCTGTAGCATCCGCAAACGAAGGACGCAGCGACGGCATCATGCCCATCACCACCACCAACAGCGAAGCCGCCAAGAAAATGCCCAGCGACAATTTCGCGTTTTTGCCCACCACAATCTTGTCGTCAGCTGTCAATTCTGTTGATGACAATTCTTCTGCGTATTCAGGGTCTTGCAAACGGCGTTGGTATTCAGGATCGTCTTTCAACTCCTTGCCCAGCTTGTTCACAATCACACACGCCAAGCCAATTCCCAAAATGGTAGAAGGTACGGTAATCTTCAACACATCGCCCAAATGAATGCCCTGCGGCTCCAAAAAAGCCACCGTTGCCACCACCGCTGCTGCAATCGGGCTGGCGATAATCGCAAATTGCGACGCAATCACCGCCATCGACAGCGGGCGCTCAGGGCGAATGCCATTGCGACGGCTCACTTCGGCAATCACAGGCAGCACCGAATACGCCACGTGCCCCGTGCCCGCCATCACGGTAAACAAATAAGTAACCATCGGCGCAATAAAGGTGATGTGCTTAGGATTGCGGCGCAAAATGCGCGTGGCGACTTTAATCATAAAATCCAAACCGCCCGCAGCCTGCATCGCCGCCGCTGCGGATACCACCGCCATAATCATCAGCATCACATCAATCGGCGGGCTGGTGGGCTGCAAGCCAAAGCCAAACGTAAGCACCGCCAAGCCCAAGCCGCCGAACACGCCCAAGCCAATGCCGCCCACTTGCGCGCCCACCAAAATACACAACAAAACAATCGCAAATTGAATCGCGAACAACATAATTAGCTCCATTTGTAAACAAACAATAACGTATTTTAACACTTATCCACACTTTGAAAAACCCAACCCCGCCAAGGCAGCCTGAAAACCACAAAACACTATTTCGCAAATAATCAAAAACAATTCCCCTTGCAATCCCGCCCGCAAAGCCTTATCTTAGCCGTCCAAACCCACCAACCCTATTTAAGGAAAATAAAATGAGCGACAAAATCATCCATGTAACCGATGCCACATTTGAAGCCGAAGTGTTGCAATCATCCATCCCTGTGCTGCTTGATTTTTGGGCACCTTGGTGCGGGCCTTGCAAAATGATTGCCCCCATCCTTGACCAACTTGCCGAAGAATACGATGGCAAAGTCAAAATCGCCAAAATGAATGTGGACGAAAACCAAGCCATTCCCGCCCAATTTGGCGTGCGCGGCATCCCCACGATGGTTGTGTTTAAAGACGGCAAAAACGTTGCCAACAAAGTGGGCGCATTGGCAAAACCACAGCTTGAAGCCTTCTTAAACGCATCACTCGCATAATACAAAACACAAAAAACCCGAAACACGCACATTAAAAAGACAGCCTGAAAACCGTAACAACGTTTTCAGGCTGCCTTTTGCGTGTTTGAACAGAATAGGCGACACATGGGCAAACCATGCAATCTGCCGTGTTCGCTAGACACAAAAAAACCGCACCCATTGGGCACGGTTTAAATTTTGGCGCGGTGGACGGGGCTCGAACCCGCGACCACTGGCGTGACAGGCCAGTACTCTAACCAACTGAGCTACCACCGCGCAATCAGCTGCAAAAGCAACCGATAAAAAAATGGTGGGTGATGACGGAGTCGAACCGCCGACATTCTGCTTGTAAGGCAGACGCTCTACCAACTGAGCTAATCACCCGTTTGCTTCGCCGTTCAGCGAAAGACGGCATTAAACCAAAATCGGCGGTGTGTTGCAAGTGATTTTTGCAGGGCTATGATTAAAAGCATGAATATTAGGCGAATATTTTTGTTTTGAGAATTTGCGTTTTAGGCTGCCTAAGCATTTGGATTTTCTTAACTAACCTTAACGCGCCTGCCATTCCGCGCTACAATCCGCTATCTTTTTTGCACTCAAACTCAATAGAAAGCCCACCATGCAACTTTCTCTGTTAAACAATCCCAAAGATGCTGAATTGGTTGCCGATGCGGAGTTTATGACCGCGTCGCTGTATGCCGTGTTAGACAATCATGCCGATGAAATTGTGGTCAATGCGCTGAAAATTTTGGCGAAGGCGCAAGACAGCAGCAAGATTATCACTGAGCTGCTGCCGAGTTTGTCGGATGAGCAAACGGAAAATTTGATTACGGCGGTGGGCATTTTTGCGCAGATTTTGAACATTGCTGAGGATGTGCACCATGAACGCCGCCGTTTGGTGCATGAGCAGCAGGGCAGCGCGGCGCAGGATGGCAGCATCGCGGAAACGGTGCGCAAGCTGCAAGCGGAGCAGGTGGCGCAGGATGTGGTGCAAGATGTGTTGAACCACACGCAGGTGAGCCCTGTTTTAACCGCGCATCCCACCGAAGTACAACGCCAAGCGGTGCTGGTGTCGCATCGCAAAATCCGCGAGCTGCTGCCGCGTCGTGAGCTGTGCCGCAGCGCGGATGAAATGAGCGAATTGCAGCGCGAGATGAATATTGTGCTGCTGACGCTGTGGCAAACCAGTGAAACGCGGCATTTTAAATTGAGCGTGCAAAGCGAAATCCAAAATGGGGTAAACATTTTCCCGCGCAGCTTTTTCCAAGCGCTGCCGCGCGTTTACCGCGACATGGAAAAGCATTTTCAGGCTGCCTATCCGCAAATCCGCATTCCCGACGTGTTGAAAATCGGCGGCTGGATTGGCGGCGACAGGGACGGCAATCCGTTTGTGTCGGCGCAGACTTTGCGCGATGCGTTCCGCCATCATGCCAACGCGGCGTTTCATCATTATCGCCGCGAGTTGGATGCGCTGTATCAGGAGTTGCCGCTATCCATTCGGCGGGTGAATGTGAGCGATGGGGTGTTGGTGTTGTCTGCCAAAACGCCTGATACCGAAGTGGCGCGGCAGGAAGAGCCGTATCGCCGTGCGGTGGCTTATGTGATGTCGCGCATGGTGGGCAAGGCGCATGAATTGGGCGCGCCGTTGGGCTGCCGTTTTGGCGTGGGCGAGCCGTATGCTGATGTGGCGGAATTTTTGCGCGATTTGCGCACGCTGCAAGATTCGTTGCGCGACAACCGCAGTGAAGCGTTGGCAAACGGGCGCATTGCCGACATCATCCGCACCGTTTCGGTGTGCGGTTTTCATTTGATGCCGTTGGATTTGCGCCAGCACGCGGAAAAACACGCCCATGTGGTTGCCGAGCTGTTTCAGGCTGCCGATTTGGAAGATTATCTGCGGCTGCCTGAAAACGAAAAACAAGCAGTTTTGCTGCGCGAATTGCAACACCAACGCCCGCTTTACACGCCGTTTATCGCATACAGCGAGGAAACGCAGCGCGAATTAGACATTTTCCACGAAGCGCGAAAAATCAAAGCAGCCTTTGGCGAAGATGCCATCACGCAAAGCATTATTTCCAACTGCGAACAGCCCAGCGATTTGCTTGCGCTGGCGTTAATCTTAAAAGAAACGGGCTTGCTGTCGCTGCGTAATGGGCAGCCTGAAAGCCGCATCAACATCGTTCCCCTGTTTGAAACGATTGAAGCGCTGGCGAACGCCGTGCCTGTGATGCAAACCTTGTTTAGCAACGATTGGTATCGCGCACTCATCACCAGCCGCGACAACATTCAAGAAATCATGCTTGGCTATTCGGATAGCAACAAAGACGGTGGCTACATCAGCAGCACTTGGGGCTTATACCAAGCCGAGATTGGCTTGGTGCGCCTGTTTCAGCAGCACAACATCCGCATCCGCCTATTCCACGGGCGCGGTGGCAGCGTGGGGCGCGGCGGTGGCCCGTCTTACCAAGCCATTTTGGCGCAGCCTGCGGGCAGCGTGGGCGGGCAAATCCGCATCACCGAGCAGGGCGAAGTGCTCACCGCCAAATACGGCGACGACAGCAACGCGCGCCACAACCTTGCCGCGCTTATCGCCGCCACGCTGGAAGCCACGCTGCTGCCTGCTGCGCCCGATCCTGATGTCAAGCTGATGAACACGCTCTCCGAAAGCTCATTCGCCCACTATCGCGCGCTGATTACGCGCCCTGGTTTTATTGATTATTTCTTGCAAACCAGCCCGATTGAGCAAATCGCCAGCCTAAATCTTGGCAGTCGCCCCGCCAGCCGCAAAACTTTGGCGCGGATACAAGATTTGCGCGCGATTCCGTGGGTGTTCTCGTGGACGCAAAACCGCCTGATGCTGCCCGCGTGGTATGGCTTTGGCAGCGCGGTGCAAGAGTTGTGCGAACAAGATTCAGGCAGCCTGAAAATGCTGCAACAGCACGCGCAGGAAAACCGCTTTTTCCGCGCCATGCTGTCTAACATGGAACAAGTGATGGCGAAAACCGATTTAACGCTCGCCGAACACTACGCCGCGCTCAGCCAAGACGCGGAGCACGGCGCCGCCATTTTCGCCACCATCAAAGCCGAATACCAACGCAGCCTGAAAGCGCTGCTGGACATCCTGCAAACCGAAACCCTGCTTGCCGACAACCGCCCGCTCGCCCGCAGCCTTGCGCTGCGCATTCCCTATTTGAACGCGCTGGGCGGCTTGCAAGTTGCCCTGCTGCGCAAACTGCGGCAAGAGCCGAACAACGAGCGCGTGTTGCAAATGGTGCATCAAACTATTAACGGTGTGGCACAGGGGTTGCGGAATACGGGGTAGGCAGCCTGAAAAGCCAGACTGGCAGCGTGAAATGGTTTCAGGCTGCCTATTTTGAGCCGGCGTGCGTGGAGCGAAGCGGCTGTGTGCCAACGGCGAATGATGAGAGGCAGCCTTGCCCCTTTGTCCAAATCTTTGATTTGGGTATAAAGGGGTATACCGCAGTGCAACGCGCAAGGTTGAAAACCAAAATGGAGCGGCGACGGTTCGTCGCCAAATGGCGTATTCAATACGGCTTTTTTGGTTGGAAAGATGTCGGCGAGCCGCCGACGCGCCATTGGTTGCAGGTTTGGCAACGGATGCAGCCTGAAAACGAGTGCAACGAGTTTCAACGAAAACCAAAACAACACGGCAAATACGTTTTCAGGCTGCCTATGCCAAGCAATCCAGCCTTTCTAATATGAACGATGCCGTAGGGCGTGTGGTTTTGCCACGCACCGTTGCGCCAATGGCAAACCTATCAGAGGCAGCCTGAAAACAAGTATAGCGAATTGCAGTAACAGCTAAACCAGTAGTGCAACTACGTTTTCAGGCTGCCTATCCCAACCCCAATCCCCCATTCCATTGCAACTCCCCAAAGGCAGCCTGAAAATGCTCCTCGAAACCCTGCGCCAACACCTTGCCCAATTCCTCTCCCCTGCCGAATTCCCCGCCGACCCCGCCCCCTTTCTGCTAGACCAGCGCAAACGCTACACCAGCGCCAACTGCCTTGTGGTGCAGCCGATGAGCGTGGACAGCGTGCAAAAAATCGTGCGCTTTTGCGCCGCCCACTGCATCACCATCACGCCGCAAGGCGGCAACACGGGCACAGTCGGCGGCAGCGTGGCGCAAAGCGGCGTGCTGCTCAATTTAAGCAAGCTCAACCGCATCCGCCGCGTCAATCTCGCCGACAACGCCATCACCGTTGATTCAGGCTGCATCTTGCAAGATGTGCAAACCGCCGCCGCCGCACACCAACGCTTCTTCCCACTCTCGCTTGCCAGTGAAGGCAGTTGCCAAATCGGCGGCAACATCGCTACCAACGCAGGCGGCTTAAACGTGCTGCGCTACGGCACGATGCGCGATTTGGTGCTGGGGCTGGAAGTGGTGCTGCCCAACGGCGAGCTGCTCAACCACCTGCCGCCGTTGCACAAAAACACCACGGGCTACGAAACGCGCCATCTGTTTATCGGCAGCGAAGGCACGCTTGGCATCATCACGGGCGCAACGCTCAAACTGTTCGCCCCGCCGCAAGCCGTGGCAACCGCGTGGGTGGGCGTAAACGATATTCAGGCTGCCGTTGCCCTGTTGTCGCAAGTGAAAAACCATTTTGCCGAACGGCTGTGCAGCTTTGAATTGATTAGCGATTTTGCGCTGGGCTTGTCCGCCCGGTTCAGCCGCATTACCGCGCCGCTTGCCGCGCCGTGGCACATCCTGCTGGAACTCACCGACAGCCTGCCGCGCGATGATTTGAGCGATTTGCTGGCGGAGCATCTATTCGGTTTAGGCTACGAAAACGCCGTGTTGGCGCAATCGCAGCAAGAACGTGCCGATTTGTGGACATTGCGCGAACACATTTCCGCCGCGCAACGCAGCTTGGGCGCAAATATTAAGCACGACATCGCCATGCCGATTGAGCGCGTGGCAGCGTTTACCGCCGCTTGCGATGCCGAGCTGCTCGCTGCCTATCCGCAGATGCAAATCGTGATGTTTGGACATTTGGGCGACGGCAGTTTGCACTACAACACCTTTTTGCCCATCCGCAGCAACGATGTGTATCAATTTGAACACGCCGTAAACACGGTGGTGTATCGCAACGTGTTGGCGCAAGGTGGCACGATTGCAGCAGAACACGGCATAGGCAGCCTGAAAAAACATTGGCTGGCGAGCGTGCGCAGCACTGAAGAAATCGCTTTGATGCGCGCGATTAAAGCCCAGCTTGATCCGCTAGGATTGATGAACGCAGGGAAAGTGTTGGCATAGTTTTCAGGCTGCTGTTTTCAGGCTGCCCCAGCGTGCAATACCATTGATTTTTATACATTGTAGCAGCCTGAAAATTGTAAAGACGCTTGTATCATTTGAAAAAAATCGCAAAAACTGCAAACAAACATCTATGAATGTAAAAATAGAACTGTTAAGATAACCGTTGCATTTTCCCAACAATAAGCAAAGGATAAAACATGAGCAGCAAAGTATTATTGGTGGACGATGACGATCTACTCACCGAACTTTTAACCGAATACCTCACCGCAGAAGGCTTGGATGTAACCCGTATGCCCGACGGCGAAAGCGGCGTGCAAGAAATCTTGGGCAACAACCATTACGACGTGGTGGTGCTGGATTCCATGATGCCAAAAATGAACGGCTTGGATGTGCTCAAAACCGTGCGCGCGCAAAGCAAAATCCCCGTGATTATGCTCACCGCCAAAGGCGACGACATCGACCGCATCATCGGCTTGGAAATGGGCGCGGATGATTATGTGCCCAAGCCTTGCCAGCCGCGCGAATTGTTGGCACGCATCAACGCCATTTTGCGCCGCTCGCAGCAAAATCCCGATGCCAACGCCGCCTCCACCAGCATTGTGGCAAGCGGCGTAACCCTGTTCCCCTCCAAGCGGCAAGCAATGGTGGGCGACAGCATACTGGAACTCACCAGCACCGAATTCAACCTGCTAGAAGTGTTGATGCGCCATGCAGGGCAAGTGGTGAGCAAAGACAATTTGTCGCAAGAAGCGCTGGATCGCAAACTCGCCAAGTTTGACCGCAGCATTGATGTACACATTTCCAGCATTCGCCACAAATTGGGCGATGCTTCGTTGATTCAAACCGTGCGCGGCTTGGGTTATTTGTTTGTGAAAAACTAAATCTGGCGCAGCATAAGGCAGCCTGAAAACGGGATAACACGGTTTCAGGCTGCTTCTTTCATGCTGCGATGCCAACGATTGATGATTGAAAATGAGACGGGGCGCAATCTGTTTAAAACACTGCGCCACCACCATCCACCAAGAAGCCACCCATGCATCCTTTTCTCACCCAACTGCCTGATTATTTAACCGAACAGCGCCAGCTCAACCGCTCGCCGCACACGCTCACGGCGTATGAACGCGAGTTGCGCGAGTTGGCAAACTTGCTGCCTGAAACCGCCACCCCTACGCGCCAAGATTTTCAGGCTGCCTTTCGCCAGCTTTCGCAGCGCGGTTTGCATCCCAACAGCCTGGCGCGCGCGCTGTCGGCATGGCGGCAATATTGCGATTATTTGGTGCAACAAGGCAGCCTGAAAAGCAATCCTGTGCAAAACATCAAAGCGCCGAAAAAGCCGCAACGCTTGCCCCGCGCTATTGAACGCGACACGCTGAATGGTTTGCTAGACCAGCCAGCTGCGGCGGACGATGCGCTGGCGTTGCGCGATCAAACCATCGCCGAATTGCTGTATGGCAGCGGCTTGCGGCTTGCCGAGCTTGCTAGCTTGAATGTGGACGATGTGTTTTTGGATGCGGGCTGGCTAAACGTGTTGGGTAAGGGCAATAAGCAGCGGCAAGTTCCGCTCACGCAAAGCAGCGTGGCATGGCTGAGAAAATGGCTGGCACAACGCCCCGCGCAGCCGCACGAAACCGCGCTGTTCACCACGCAACACGGCACGCGCTTGGGTAGTCGCCAAATCGCCAAGCGGTTAGACCAATGGGCGCAACAACACGGCAGCCCGCAGCATATTTCGCCGCATATGCTGCGCCACAGCTTTGCTGGGCATTTGCTGCAAGCGTCGCGCGATATTCGCGCCGTGCAGGATTTGCTGGGGCACGCGAGTTTGTCCAGCACGCAGATTTATACCAAGCTGGATTTTGACCACTTGGCGGCGGTGTATGATGAGGCGCATCCGCGGGCGCGGCGGGGGAAGAAGCAACGGTAGCAAGCCTTTTTGCCTTATATGCTGTAATTTAAAATAACAGAGGCAGCCTGAAAAAATACTTTTCAGGCTGCCTTATCACGACACAAACGATACATAGTGTTTTCGTTCGGGTAAAATTCACGTTTTTTCTTACCTAATTCTCAGGACGCAGCTATGGCAACGCACGCACGCACGCACGCACGCAATTATACTCAAATTATCTAAATAATTCAATAAATTGCTGTTTGATTTCCTATCTTTTTGAAGCAAAGGGGGAATCATGCCGCAACTGACTTGGGTGGGCAAAGACAAAGTCAAAAACCACCATCACGATGTTCCCTTTCATCTTTTAGACAAGCTCTACGATTTTCAAGCAAACGACAGCAAACCCGACAACCGACGCGACAATCTGCTGATACACGGCGACAACCTGCTCGCGCTCAAAAGCCTGCTGCCTGAATTTGGCTCTCGCGTAAACTGCATTTACATCGACCCGCCGTATAACACGGGCAATGAGGGCTGGGTGTACAACGACAATGTAAACGACCCGCGCATTCAGAAATGGCTGGGCGAAGTGGTCGGCAAAGAAGGCGAAGATTTAAGCCGCCACGACAAATGGCTGTGCATGATGTATCCGCGTTTGAAGCTGTTGAAGCAGCTTTTGGCGGATGACGGGGTGATTTTTATCTCTATTGATGATAATGAGCAGGCGGCATTGAAGCTGGTTTGCGATGAGATTTTCGGAAGTGCGAATTTCATCGGCAATATTGTTAGAGCAACAGGAACTACTGCACAAGATACCCACGGCTTAGGAAAGGCTTACGACAATATTCTCGTTTTTTCCAAAAGTTCTAATTATTTGATTGGTGGTATCCCTTTATCGGAAAGCGATGAAAAACGCTATAACTTAGAAGATGAAAAAGGCAAATTTTCCATTTTGCAATTAAGGCGGACAGGTGGAGAAGACAGAAGAGAGGATAGACCCTCAATGTATTTTCCAATTCTTGCACCAGATGGAACAAAAGTTTTTCCAATCGGACCGACAGGGTATGAAAGCAGATGGCGAGTCGGAATCGAAACTGTTAAAGAAATGGAAGCAGAAAACAAGCTGTACTTCAAAAAAGATAACGATGGAGAATGGAAAGTCTATTACAAATATTATTTTGAAAACAGGACTAAACGCCCATCTGATTTGTGGACGGATTTAGACGGCAATAAAAAAGCATCCATTGAGTTAAAAGAAATTTTTGCTAGCAAGGTTTTTGAAACTCCAAAGCCCGTAGCTTTATTGGAAAAAATCTTAACCATCGCCGCCTCCCCCAACGCCATCATCCTAGACAGCTTTATCGGCAGCGGCACCACCGCCCATGCCGTGTTAAACCTCAACCGCAAAGACGGTGGCAATCGCCGTTTTATTGGCATTGAAATGATGGAGTATGCGGAAGAAATCACCGCCGAGCGCATCCGCCGCGTGATAAACGGCTACGGCAGCAAGCCCGAAACGCAGGGCGGCACGGGCGGTGGTTTTGCGTTTTACCGCGTGGGCAATGCGCTGTTTGATGCGGAACACAACCTCAACCCTGCCGCGCCTGTGGCATCGGTGCGCCGCTATATCGCCTATACCGAGGGTTTACCCGTGTCCGCGCTGCCTGAAATGCAGCCTGAAAACGGCGATGGGCAGCCTGAAAACCCAGTTTCGCCCTATTTTCTCGGCGCAAAAGATGGCACGGCATACGTTTTCCATTACGAACTCGACCGTGCTACGGATTTGAGTTGGGCGTTTTTGCAGACGATACGCGCCGAAACGCTGCCTGAAAAACCCGAACGCTGGGTAGTCTATGCCGACCGCACGCTGCTTTCAGACGAACAAATGCAGCAGTGGAACATCGTGTTTAAGCGCATTCCGCGCGATATTTCCAAGCTGTAAAGGGGAAAAACATGGAATTGAAACAATACCAACAGCGCGTAATGGCGGATTTGCAGGATTATTTGGCGTTGCTGCTGCGCCCCGATTCAGGCAGCCTGAAAAACGTGTTTGCCGAATATTGGCAAAGCAAGGGCATGGTGGCAGACAAAATCGCGCTCTATTGCGACAAGCTGGGCAGCGTGCCGAATGTGTGCCTGAAAGTGCCGACGGCTGGCGGCAAAACGTTTTTGGCAGTCAATGCGCTGAAACCCGTGTTTGACGCGCGTTCGCACTACGGGCAGCGGCAGCCGCAAATGGTGGTGTGGCTGGTGCCTTCGGAAGCGATTTTGTCGCAGACGCTGAAAAACTTGGACGATGTGCAGCATCCTTACCGCCAGCGGCTAAACACGGATTTCGGCGGACGCGTGCAGGTGTTTGACAAGGAAGACGTGTTGCGCGGTAACGGTTTTGACGCGGATACGGTGCAAAGCGGCGTTTCTGTTTTGGTAATGACATTTGACAGCCTGAAAGGGCGCAGCAAAGACACGCTGCGGGCGTTTCGCGAAAACGGCAATCTGGCTTCGTTTGCGGGCATGGGGTCGTCTGAAAGGCAGCCTGAAAACCTGTTGCCCGAATACGATGAAACGGCGTTGATTAATGTGTTGCGCGGTTTGAATCCGATGATTGTGGTCGATGAAAGCCACAACGCGGCCACGCCCTTGTCGCTGGATATGATAGGCAGCCTGAATCCGTGTTTTGTGCTGGAACTCACCGCTACGCCGCGCGAATCCAGCAACATCATCAGCTATGTGGGCGCGAGTGCCTTGAAAAACGAGCAGATGGTGAAGCTGCCCGTCATCGTGAGCCGCCAGCGCACGCAAAACGAAGTGTTGATGGCGGCGGTAACGCTGCGGGCGAATTTGGAACGCGCGGCGACAGAGGCGCAAAAACAGGGCGGCGCGTATATCCGCCCGATTGTGCTGTTTCAAGCCGAGCCGCGCAATAAAGATGACACCGCCACGTTTGAAAAAGTGAAAACCGCGCTTACCGACATCGGTATTCCACCCGAACAAATCGCCGTCAAAACCGCCGAGATTAACGAGTTGAAAAACCAAAACCTGCTTTCTCCCGAATGCCCGATACGCTTTGTGATTACGGTAAACGCGCTCAAAGAAGGCTGGGACTGCCCGTTTGCCTACATTCTCGCCAGCTTGGCAAACAGGTCGTCTGAAACCGATGTAACGCAGATTGTCGGGCGGATTCTGCGCCAGCCTTATGCCCGCAACCATGCTTTGGCGGATTTGAATATCAGCTATGTGTTTACCTCGTCCGAACAGTTTGACCACACGCTCGGCAAAGTGGCAGAGGGCTTGAACAAGGCGGGTTTCAGCGAACACGATTACCGCGTGGCAGAAACGGTGGAGCAAGATACCGCGCCGTCTGAAAACAACAGGCAGCTTGAAAACGCAACGGCGCAGCCTGAGTTTGATTTGACCGGTGAGGCCGCGCAGGATGACGACGGTTTCCGCCTGAACATCCCCGCAGATTTCAGGCTGCCTGAAACAAGCGCGGATACGGATAACGGCGTGCAGGAGGCAGCCGAAAGGCAGCCTGAAAACCAAAATCCCGTTGCAGAACACATTGCCCGCCTGCAACAGCAGGCTGCCGCCGCAGGGCAGGCGTTTGCCGAACGGGCGGCGCAAAACGAAGCGCGGCAACAGCCGCCCGAGGAGATTAAAGACAAAATGAACACCCAAGCCATGCGCCCCGAGTTTGCGGAAGAGCTGGCGGATTTCAGGCTGCCGCAGTTTGTATTTACCCAGTATTCGCAAGGGCTGTTCGGCGGTGGCGAAGCCCTGCTGCTGGACAAAGCCAACCTGCTGCAAGGTTTTGCGCTGGGCAAATGCGATTCCAACATCCCTTTCGGCAGCATGGACAGCTCCGTTTGGCTGGGCGATACCGACCAAAACGACCGTATCAGCTTCCAGCCGATGAAAGGCAGCGACAAACAGCATTTTATGAACATGTTTGCCAAGCAGTCTGCGCCCACCCAGCAGGCACAACTGGTGCAAAAGCTGTTTGAACTGGCTGGCAGAAAAGCGTTTTACCCCATAGAAGACGGCGAAATCCGCAAATACCTCAGCCGCATTGTGGAAGACATGGATGCCGAACGGCGCGAGCACTGTTTCAACCATGCGCATACGCCGCAGTATTTCACCGAAATTAAGCGCAAAATAGACAGCCTTGCCGCCGCCCATGCCGAAACCGAGTTTGACAAAGGGCTGCAAACCCGCGACATCGCTATCCGCCCGCATTACCCGCTGCCGCCAAGCATCAACCTCAACAGGCTGTATCCATTGGATATTTCCAACAGCCTGTATAAACGGGAAGGCGAGATGAACAGCTTTGAAGCCGAAATGCTGCGCCGCATACTCGCCGATGAAGAAGTGTCGCTGAAATGGTGGCACAGAAACGACGGCCGCAAAGGCTTCTGCATCAACGGCTTTATCAACCACTATCCCGATTTTGTGCTGATGACCGCACGCGGCACGCTGGTTCTGTTGGAAACCAAAGGCGACCAGCTCGACGGCAGCGATAGCGCCGCCAAAATCCGCCTCGGCAAAGCATGGGAAAACGCCTGCCGCAGCTTGGGCGACGGGCGCAATTATGTGTATATGATGGTGTTTGAACAGCAGAAGATTGACGGGGCTTATGGCTTGGCGGAGGCTTTGGCGATGCTGGCAAGATTGTGAATAAGGCAGCCTGAAAATGGGTTTAGATGCTGATTTTAGCTTCGCTCGTTTTCAGGCTGCATTGTGTGTTGTTGAGAAATAAGGCGGGTGTTTATTGCCTGCCTTTTGTTTGTGTTGGGTTTGGGGGCAAGCGAGTTATAGTCGTCCCACACAGCCTTATACAGCGTTGGCTCGCCTTGCTGTACTACTTGTACTATCTGCGGCTCGCCGCCTTGTCTAAGTCTTAATTGGAACGACTATATTTACTCTACGTTTTTTTCAGGCTGCCTTTTGGTTTACAACGGCGTATCCCATAGGCAGCCTGAAAGCTGTTTACAGCCCATCCGCCTGTTCACATCAAATGCAATTTCGCTTCTACAAGGCTGTTGTCGTGCGGATGCTTGTTAAGCGTGAAGCCGAGTTTGAGGGCGAGTTTTTGCATGGGGTGGTTGTCGGCAAGGATTTCGGCGCGCATCAGGGTGTGCCCTTGGGCTTTGGCGTGGGCGATAAGGTGAGCCATGAGTTGGTAGCCGATGCCTTGCCCTTGTAGTTTGTCGTCGATGATGATGCCAAATTCGCAGCTTTGTGGGATGGGGTCGGCGATGTAGTTGGCGTGGGCGAGCGGTGTGGGGGTGAGGCTGTTGGTGTGCAGGATAAGGGCGTAGTCGCGGTGGTAGTCGGGGCTGGCGAGCCCCGCGAGCAGGGCGGGGGGGATTTCGTTGGCTTTGCTCATAAAGCGGGTGTAGCGGCTGTGTTCGCTTTGCGCTTGGATAAGCTGTTGGATGAGGGTGGCATCTTCGCTGCGCACGCTGCGTAGGATGGCGGTTTCGCCGTTGCGCAGGGCGAGGGTGTGTTGGGCGGTGGGGATGGGGGCGAGGATGTTGGGGCAGCCTGAAAAGCTGTTGGGGTCTTGTAGGTTGAGTTTGATGCTGTGGTGGTGGCTGGGGCTGGCGAGGTGGAGGGTGAGGTCGTGGATTTCGGGCAGGCGGGCGAGGATTTCGCTGGTGTTGAGTAGCCAGTCTTGCCATTGCTCGGGGGGGAGTTGGAGTTGATTGAGGGCGGCTTGGAGGGCGGTGGGTTGGATGGGGGGCAGTAGGCTGGTGCTGCGCTGGTCGGTGGCAAGGGTGAGCGTTTGCCCGATGGGGTCTTGGCGCGCCCATGTGAGCTGCAAGGTGGGGGTGTCGCTGCTGTGGCTTAGGTTGAGCGCGGTGAGTAGGGCGTTGCTGTTGCTGCGCGTGGCGGGCAATACGGCAACGGGGATGATGGGGCGGATGTGTTTGTGCAATTCGTCTGCGGTTTGGCTGGCGGCGGTGTAGTCGTGTGGGGGCTGGGTTTGGTGTCGTTGTTGGTTGTGGTGGTGGTAGAGATTGAGCTGGGCGAGGGCTTGGATGGCGCTTTCGGGCTGTTTGAAGTGTAGGGTTTTGCGTTGGTTGAATAGGGCGCGCACTTGGGGGGTGTCTGCGCTGCCGAGCCATACCAGCAGCAGGGGTTTGCGGCTGTTTTTTTGTAGGGCGGAGACCATTTGGGCGACTTGTTGGCTTTCGGCGGTGTTTTGCCCTGCGTAGATGATGAAGATGGCGTCGATGTGGTCGTCTTGCAGATATTGGGCTGCGGCAGCCTGAAAGGTGGCGGGCAGGGCATCGGTGGGGAGGTAGAGGGGGTTGTGGTGGCTGGGTTTGTAGGGCAAGTATTTGCTGATGCTGCGGATGGTGTGGGCTTGGGGTTCGGCAAGTTGTAGGTCGGTTTTGCGGTGCAGGGTTTTGAGGGTGAGCGTGCTGATTTGGGGGCTGTTGCTGATGATGGCGATGCGTTTGCCGCGGCTGATGATGCCTGTGTGGATGAGTTTGGCGGCACTGAAAAATTGTTCTAGCGTGTGGGCGATGAGAATGTGTTGGCGTTCTAGGGCTTGCAGCAATAGGGCTTCGGCTTGGGGATTGGCGTCGTGCAATGTGATGAGGACGACTACGGGCTTGCGACGGGCGGCGGCATGAAGCGCGCTGATGAGTTCGCGCAGGTTGTCGCCCAGCGTGCTGATGTGCACCAGCAGGGCGGTACTGCTGGCTTCGGCGGCGATGTGATCGATGATTTGCCCTGTGCTAACGGGGTAGTTATGCGTGTTGAGCGTGAGAAAGCGGCTGAATGTGATGTCGCGCTCTTGGGCGTAGCTGGCTACGCAATCGGCAATGCTGGTGGATTGTCCGATGTAGGCGCAGGCTTTGGGGGTGTTTTCAGGCTGCTTGAATAGCTCGGCTAGGCTGTTGCTGGGCAGGGCGATTAGGTTGATTTTGGCTTTGCGGGCGGCTTCTATGGCGCGGTCTAGTTTGTTGCGCCATGTGGAGGGGGCGGAATCCAGCTCGTTGATGAGCACCAGATGGTGCAGTTTGATTTTGGCGGCTTCGCGGATGATGCCTGCGAGTTTGTCGGCAGATAAAACGATGATGGCTAAATGCAGCGGGCATTCGGTGGCGGCGTCGCTGATGCTGGCGTAGGATTTTTGCCCGCCTATGGTTTTGTGGTTGGGATTAACGGGGATAACGTTTTGGAATTGGGGCAGGGCGGCGAGCTGGGTATAGACTTGCCGTCCGATGCTGCCGATGCGGTCGGATGCGCCGATGATGGCGATGTTGGCAGGGGCGAATAGGGGGGCTAGGCTGGGCATGGGAAAGTCCTTTGCTTGGGTTTCAGGCTGCCTTATGGCTGCGGCGATGGCGCGATAGGCAGCCTGAAAATGGGTTTGGGGATTATTGGGGGTGGGTTTTAGTTTCGTAGAAGCTTGTAAACTCGCTTTCAGGCTGCCTTATGGCTTGCGGATGGATGCAGCCTGAAAAGGATGAATGCGCTGATGCAAGGAAACGCGCTGCGCCGCTTGTTCCACCGCTGCGATGGTTTGCGTCGCCGTGTGCGCGGTTGCCGAGAATAGGCAGTGTTCCCAATCGTGTTGGTGAACCGCCACCACGCGCAGCGTGCCATGGACTGCAAAGCCGCCATACCAGCCGACATCAATCAAATAATGATGGGGCAGCTCAATCTGCATCAAATCTTCGCCACGTTCTTGCACGGCGGCGATAAAGGCGGCATCGTTTAATGGCGCGGTAAGCAGGTCAAATAGATTGTCGTAAACCAAACGCGCGTTGGGCAAAGTAATCAACGGAATCATGTTTTCAGGCTGCCTTTTGTTTATTTGATACGGCTAAGGCAGCCTGAAAATAGGTTGGCGCTAATCATCCAACGCTTCTTCCGCCATCGCCACATCCCCCGTTATCCCAACATAAATCTTGCTCGCGCCTTGGCTGGGATGGCTTTCAAAATCCGCTTCAAAGCGCCGATCGGGCAGCGTTGCCAATTGTTGCCAAGCTGCTGCGGCTGCATGGCGCGATGCTTCGGGCAGGGTTGCCACCTGATAAACCTGCGGCGCGACATACCATTCGCACGCGCCTTCGGGCAACGGCGCATCGTTGCTCACCAAATAGCCAATAATCAAAATATAGCCCGTTGAGTGATACAGATGGCGCAGCACATACACGCTTTTGCTAAACGCGGGCAGGGTGTCTTTCAGGCTGCCTTCGTGCCAGCGCTCCCACGCCAGCTCCATATCGTCTGCTTCGCGGCTCAGGCAAATGGGTATCGCCATGCCCATCAGGCGAAACATCGGCAGCGCGGTGGTTTCCAGCGGCAAGGCTGTGGCGGTGTTTACAGACATAGCGCCATCGCCCATAAAATCGCCAGCAGGGTTAAAGCCAGCATTTGCGCCGCCGAGCCAACGTCTTTCGCGCGTTTTGCCAGCGGGCGGATTTCCAACGAAATATCGTCCACCACCGCTTCAATGCCCGAGTTAAACAATTCCACAATCAACGAGCCAAACGAAGCCGCCAGCAAAACCATGCGCACCACAGGCTCAACATCCACAAACCACACCGCAATCAACAACACCCCATGCAGCCAAACCAGCTGCCGAAACGCCGCTTCATGGCGATATGCCGCGATTAAGCCGTCTTTGGAATAGCCCGCAGCATTGATAATCCGTTGCAAACCGCGCTTGCCTTTAAGCGCATTGGTGGCAGGTTCTTGCATCATCAGTTGTCCCATAAACAAAAAACGCAATGATAACAAGGTTTCAGGCTGCCTTAAACAGGGCAGGCTAAGGCAGTCTGAAAACTGTCTAACAGATATAACCCGCAATTCTTTGGCAAAATCCATTTTTAAAGTAGAATGCGCCACTTTACATTAGAACCCATATTCACAAGCATCATAGCCATTTTTTTATCCCTTTTGGCACGGCTACGGCGTTGAATTCCTGCGCCAATAGTCTCGCTATTGGCTTGAAACTCGCCTTGTATCCGCACCAAAATGAATAAAAACTTGGCTATGCTGCTTATGAATATGGGTTCTTATTAACAATAGGACACCCATCATGACCAAAACCCTCCTTTCCGCCGCCGCCCTGTTGCTGCTTGCCGCTTGCGGTGGCGAATCCGCCAATAATGCCCAAACCGCTGCCCCAAGCAACGCTCCCGCCGCCAGCCAAGCCACCAGCGCAGTGCAAACCACATCCGATGCCGCCCCCGCCGCCAATCCACAAGGCAGCCTGATTGAGCGCATCAACAATAAAGGCACGATTACCGTGGGCACAGAAGGCACTTACGCGCCATTTAGTTACCACGATAAAGACGGCAAACTCACAGGCTATGATGTAGAAGTAACCCGTGCCGTGGCAGATAAACTCGGCATCAAAGTAGAATTTAAAGAAACCCAATGGGACAGCATGATGGCAGGCTTAAAAGCAGGTCGTTTTGACGTAGTTGCCAACCAAGTGGGCTTAACTTCGCCCGAACGCCAAGCCACGTTTGACAAATCCGAGCCGTATAGTTGGAGCGGCGCGGTGTTGGTGGTGCGCAAAGACGACGACAAAATCAAAAGCCCAGCCGATATTAAAGGCGTGAAAACCGCGCAATCGCTCACCAGCAATTTTGGCGAAAAAGCCAAAGAAGCAGGCGCAGAGTTGGTGCCCGTGGATGGCTTGGCGCAATCGCTCACGTTGATTGAACAAAAACGCGCCGATGCCACGCTCAACGACGAGCTTGCGGTGTTGGATTATTTGAAGAAAAACGCCAATGCCAACGTGAAAATCGTGTGGTCTGCGCCCAAAGAAGAGCGCGTCGGCTCAGGTTTGATTACCAACAAGGGCAACGACGAAGCCATCGCCAAATTCAGCGGCGCGATGAAAGAGCTGCAAGCCGATGGCACATTGAAAAAATTGGGCGAACAATTCTTCGGAAAAGACATCAGTGTTAAATAATTTCCTACAAAATCTGCCCTTTATGACCCCACAACGCGCCCAGTTGGTTATGGACGCGTTTGTGCCGTTGGTGAAATCGGGTTTTATGGTTTCCGTGCCGCTGGCATTGGCATCGTTTGTGTTTGGCATGTTGATTGCCACCGCCGTTGCGCTCGTGCGCGTGATGCCGCGCGGCGGCTGGTTGCACCGCATCGTGTTGGCGGTGTTGAAGGTGTATATCTCCATTATCCGTGGCACGCCGATGGTGGTGCAGCTTGCCATCGTGTTCTACGGCTTGCCCGCGATGAATGTGTTTATAGACCCTATCCCCGCTGCCGTCATCGGCTTCTCGCTGAACGTGGGCGCGTATGGCTCGGAGACCGTTCGCGCGGCGATTTTGTCTGTGCCCAAAGGGCAATGGGAAGCAGGCTTTTCCATCGGCATGACCTATATGCAAACCTTTCGCCGCATCATTGCGCCGCAAGCCTTGCGCGTTGCCGTGCCACCGTTGAGCAACTCGTTTATCGGCTTGTTTAAAGAAACTTCGCTGGCATCGTTTGTAACCGTAACCGAGCTGTTTCGTGTTGCCCAGCAATACGCCAATTTGTCTTACGACTTTTTGCCCGTTTACATTGAAGTGGGGCTGGTGTATTGGCTGTTCTGCTGGGTGCTATTCGTTGCCCAAGCGCGCTTGGAAAAACACTTTGACCGCCATGTGGCAAGATAAACGTTTTCAGGCTGCCTAAGCGCATATAGGCAGCCTGAAAAACCATTTGGGCAGTTCTAAATATTCATCGCATGGTTTACGCATCCCCTTTTCAGGCTGCCTTTGCTACGCTAACCCATTCAACCTTTTTCAGGCTGCCTATCAACCCATCAGCCCCGAAAGTTCCCCATGATACAAATCCGCAATATCCACAAAACCTTCGGCAACAACACCATCCTGCGCGGCGTAGATTTAGACGTTGCCAAAGGGCAGGTGGTGGTGATACTCGGGCCATCAGGCTCGGGCAAAACCACCTTTCTGCGCTGCCTGAACGCGCTGGAAATCCCCGAGCAAGGCAGCATCTGCTTTGAGCGCGAGCCCATTGTGAGCATTGATTTTGCCACGCAACACAGCAAAAAAGACATTCTCGCCCTGCGCCGCAAATCGGGCATGGTGTTCCAGCAATACAACTTGTTTCCACATAAAACCGCGCTGGAAAACATTATGGAAGCGCCCGTGCAAGTGCAAGGCAAATCCAAAACCCAAGCGCGCGAAGAAGCCCTAGTGCTGCTGGAAAAAGTAGGCTTGGCAGATAAAGCCGATTTGTATCCCTATCAGCTATCGGGCGGGCAGCAACAGCGCGTGGGCATCGCCCGAGCCCTCGCCTTGCAACCTGAATTAATGCTGTTTGACGAGCCTACATCCGCGCTAGACCCCGAGCTGGTGCAAGACGTACTCAACACCATGAAAGCCCTCGCCACCGAAGGCTGGACGATGATAGTGGTAACCCACGAAATCAAATTTGCGCTGGATGTTGCCGATGTGGTGGTGGTGATGGATGGCGGCGTGATTGTGGAGCAAGGCTCGCCCGAAACCCTGTTCGCTAACCCGCAGCATGAGCGCACGAAGAGTTTTTTGAGCCGCTTGAAAGCGGAGTAGGGGATAGTGGGCGGATGAAAGGCAGCCTGAAAACGAGCGAAGCGAGTTTCAGCGAAGCTAAAACAGCATCTTCAATACGTTTTCAGGCTGCTTTTAATTTGTTTACTTTATTCCAAGTATCTTGTGCCATTCACGTCAAATCGCATCCGAAATCCTATATATCATCATTGAATACATAGAAATTCAGTTAAAATTTAACTTTTTATCAACTAAATCCACCCAAGGAACAATATGAACATCAAATCCCTATTCACCCTAAGCCTAACCCTATTCCTCACCGCCTGCGGCACCCTAACAGGCATTCCCTCCCACGGCGGCGGCAAACGCTTCGCCGTAGAACAAGAACTCGTAACCGCATCCGCACGCGCCGCCATCAAGAATATGGACTTACATAATCTCCAAGGCAGGCGCGTTGCTTTATATGTCTCCACCATGGGCGACCAAGGCTCAGGTACCATCACAGGCGGGCGATATTCCGTAAGCGCACTGCTGCGCGGCGAATACACCAACATCCCCGACACCCTAACCAGCTACGCCTACCCCAACTACATCACCACCGCCACCACCACCACCGCCGACACCCTAAGCAGCAACACCCAATCAACATCCGTGCTCAATTCCCCCAGCCATGTTCGCAGCAAAACAGGTGGCGCAAACTCCACCAGCAACATCGGTCTCAACATCAACGGGCAAGGCGATTATCGCAACGAAACCCTAATTACCAATCCCCAAGACACCACCTTTCTCAACAGTCTCATTCAAACCGTCTTCTTCCTACGCGGCATAGAAATCGTCCCCGCCCAATATGCCGACACCATCATGTTCATCAACATAGACGTATTCGGCACCATCCGCAGCCGCACCGAACTACATCTATACAACGCCGAAACCCTCAAAGCCCAAACCAAGCTGGAATACTTTGCCATAGACAAAAAGCCAGCAACCAACTGCTGATTAAACCCACCACCAACGCCTACGAAGCCCAATACCAAGAACAATACGCCCTATGGACAGGACCCTATGCCATCAATAAAAACATCAAAGCAACCGAAGGCTTAATGGTAGATTTTTCCGATATAGAACCCTACACCAACAACACACAAGGCAGCCTGAAAGCCCAAAGTCCTAACGAAATAGCAACAAACCCGGCAACCCAAACCGGCGAAGCCGAACCCAGAATAGAACAACCCCAACGCCCCAGCGATGAAATCATCCGCAAACGGCAAGGGAAATAAGCATAAGAAACAATAACACCGCGTAATCCCTTTTCAGGCTGCCTCATATCAACACTCAAAACAAAACACCCAAGGCAGTCTGAAAACAAGTTTCCGAGTTTCTTCTATGTAACACTATGTAAAATGTAAATGGAGCAATTTTATGAACTACTTAACCCAATTCAAAAATCACCTCCTCTGTTTGTTGCTACTGCTCCCCAGTCTTCTCCAAGCCGCGCCCCCAGCCCAACCCACTCGCCCAACTTTACCGCCACCTCGTATCGGCACAGATGGGCGATTGATTATTCCCACCCCACCACTTATCCCAAGACTGCCCGAAACCGCCCAAGAATATTTTAAAACCCATACCGCCAATAAATACCGCGCAGAGTTACGGCAAGACATAGATGTTAGCCGCAACAAAACACAATTCATTACCCAAGAAGAAAACTACACCCGCACATGGGATGGCTCATACAACAAAATCGCCAATTTCTATGCAGGCTATATCCCACAATGGCATAAATACGATGCCCTATTTCACCAATACCGACACACCAATGAGACCTTTGCAAAATTCCCCCAAAATCCCCTAAATTCCCACCAAGACATTTAGG